>JBGPDC010000004.1:0-67425 GCA_041482115.1 Terriglobia bacterium
GATCATCGGATCTTGTTGTCAATAGTATAACTTACACTACTGTCGTTAGTATGTGATCTGTCCGGTCCAATTCACACGTGATCTGTCCGGTTGAGGCGGAGGCAGGTAAGGCTGGGGAGTGGACACAACCCGGCAGTACTCGGCCGCCGAGATGGAGCGGATGATGAAAGTACAGGATGTGCTGTTGAAGGCGATGGCCAAGAAGATCACCTGGTGGACGGCGGCGGAGATTCTGGGGGTCACGGACCGGACGATGCGCCGCTGGCGGGAACGGCTGGAGGCGGAGGGCTATGCCGGGCTGGCGGACCGGCGGAAGGGGAAACCGAGCGCCCAACGGATACCGCTGGCCCAGGTGGAGGAGGTGCTGCGGTTGTACCGGGAGGTCTACTACGACTTCAACCTCCGCCACTTCCACGAGAGACTACGGGAGGCGCACGAGATCCGGCTCAGTTACACGTGGGTGCAGAAGGCCCTGCAAGGAGCGGGACTGGTGGCGAAGCGGCGCCGGCGCGGCCCCCACCGGCGGAGGCGGCCGCGGCGTCCCCTGCCGGGCATGCTGCTGCACATCGACGGCAGTAAGCACCGCTGGCTGAACGACGGACACTGGTACGACCTGATTGTGATTCTGGACGACGCCACCAGCGAGATCTACTATGCGCAGTTGGTGGAGGAGGAGTCGACGCGGACGGTGATGGTGGCGCTCCGCGAGGTGATCGAGACCCAGGGGTTGTTCTGCGCGTTATACAGCGACCGGGGGAGTCACTTTTTCGTGACGCCGAAGGCGGGAGAGAAGGTGGACAAGCACCGGTTGACGCAGGTGGGGCGGGCGATGAAGGATCTGGGGATACAGATGATTCCGGCCTACTCGCCGCAGGCGCGGGGGCGCTCGGAGCGGAGCTTCGGGACCTGGCAGGGCCGGTTGCCACAGGAGCTGCGACTAGCTGGAATCACGACAAGGGAGGCGGCGAATCGGTTCTTGCGCGCGGGTTATATCGCCGCGTTCAATGCCCAGTTCACCAGCCCGGCGGCGGCGAAAGGAACGGCGTTCCGGCGCTGCGGCCGCACGGACCTGAACTGGGTCTTTACCGTGCAGACGGAACGGGTGGTGGCGAAGGACAACACCGTGGCGATGGGGGAGCGTAGCTGGCAACTGGAGAAGACGCGGTTCCGGCACACCTTGGCGGGTCAGACGGTCACCATCCACGAGCATCTGGACGGGACCGTTTCAGTACGGTGGGGCCCGCATGTGGTGGGTCGCTTCCCGGCCGAGGGTAGTGCGCTGCCGTTGGCAGCGCAGACGGAGCGCCGTGGAAAAGGCGGGAGCCTGGAAGCCGGTGCAAACCAAAAACCGGTTTCCACCGTCTCCCACCCTCCCTTGGAAATCTCGCCCACCCCGCGAGATTCCCACTTTCCCACCGCGCCGACTACGGCTGGTGCCGTAAAAGCAAAGGCCAAAACCAAGACCGAGGTGGCGGCCTGACGGCCGCGGCTTTGTTTCACAAAGCGGACAGATCACGTGTTAATAAAACCGGACAACTTGACGTGTTAACGACAGGCGCAGCAGGCTGCGCTATGATGCGGGGGAACAGAAACGACGGAGGTGGGAGATGGCGCAATGGAGCCGCAGAGAATTCGGGGGTCTGGCGGCGGGGGCGGCGCTCGGAAGCACGCTCGGAACCAAGCTCGATGCGGGGCCGAAAATCAACTCGGTGATTAACGGCGTCGTGGTCGGCGCGCAGAGCTATAGCTTCCGCGACATGCCGCTCGACGCCATGATCCAGGCCATGACGAAGGTCGGGCTAGGGGTCTGCGAGCTGTGGCAGGGACACCTCGAGCCGCGCCGCGTGCCGCGCGAGGAGCTGCGGAAATGGCGCCTCACCACGCCGCTGAGCTTCTTCCGGGACGTCGGCAAGAAGTTTCAGACCGCCGGCATCGACCTGTGCGCTTACAACTACAGCTTCCGGGACGACTTTACCGACGAGGAGATCGACCGCGGCTTCCAGATGGCCCGGGCCCTGGGCGCCCCGTACATGACGGCGTCTTCTAATGTGAGCACGGCGGTGCGCGTGGATCCGTTCGCCGAGAAGTACAAGATGCGGGTGGGGATGCACAACCACGCGAGCATCCGCCCGAATGAATTCGCCACACCGGAGAACTTTGCCGCGGCCATGCAGGGGCGATCACGCTACGTCGCGATCAACCTGGACATCGGCCACTTCACGGGGGCCGGTTTCGACGCGCTGCCCTACCTGCGGGAGCACTCGAGCGACGTCGTCACTTTGCACATCAAGGACTCGAAGAAGGGCGAAGACGTGATGATGCCCTTTGGCGAGGGGGATGCGCCCATCATGCCGGTGCTGCAGTTCCTGCGGCAGGAGCGGCTCCGGATTCCCGCCAACATCGAGTACGAGTACAAGGGCGCCGATACGATCACGGAAGTGCAGCGCTGCTTCGACTACTGCAAGAGGGCGCTGGCGTAGGGTGGCGCGAAAAACCGCTCCCTCACGGTCGCGGCTCGGTTTCGGAGCAGTCGGGGTTACGGAGTTGTGCGGATCGATTACGGAGCGCTGCGAGCCGGGAACTACTTGCCTACGAGGTGGGCGGCGTCCTTTTCGTTTTCCGAACAGAAGTAGTCCAGCATCTCAGTGTTGAGCACCAGGAACTGGTTCAGCTTAATGGTCCACGGCTTGGTATACGCCTTGGAATCGTCTATCGTGATTTCGATCTCCATTTGCCCGTAATTGAGGCGGCGGAAACGCTCCGTCATTTTGGCGGCGTCGGTCTGGGGGCTGCCGGCGCGGTCGAGCCAGATGCCGTCATGGAAACCGGCCGTCTCGACGACCAGCGTGTCCCCCTGCCACTTCGACGTCGAGTAGCCATTCCAGGAGGGCTGCGGGTCGACCGGCTGGGGCCGTCCATCGGTAAAGATCTGCCGGTAGGTCACCTCGCGCTCGTTGAGAATGACGATCAGTCCGGGAACCTGGATGATCTTCTTCATCAGAGGCGTGAGGTGCATCTTGATGGGGCCGGTGGGCAGACAGTGAGAGCCGGGATCGTCCTTCCCGTTTTGCTCGGTCCGCGCCTTCCGGAGAGCCGCCGCCCACGGTTGGAAGGGAAGACCGCCCTTCAGCCCCCAGCCAATGTCCGCGAACTGCCAGCCGGTCTCCATATCCGCGCAGCCGTCGGGCGGACAGGGCCGGTTTTTCTCCGCCTCCCACATGCCGGAGAAATCCGGCTTGCCGTCGGGGGTCCGTGGCGTGGGAGCCTTCAGATTCGGCGAGCCGTTGGGCAATTTGGGAACGCCAGCGGTCGGGTAATCCAGCCACTGGGCGGAGAGAGGTGCGCACATCAGAAGGAGGCCTGCCAGGAGGGCGGTGCGCTTCAACAGGGTTTGCATAGCGGCCTCACTTAGCTGGGCCGCCGTCGAAGGACGTTCCAGCAAACACCTTGCGCCCGTCGCTGAGAGTGACCAGCCTCGCATTCGCAAGATGGGCGCCGTCCTTGGCCAGGTAGCCGGTCACACTAATCGTATCTCCGACTTTGAGCGCATTTCTGGTCCAACCGCGGCGCAGTAGTCCGTTGGGGCTGCCCAATTCGAATTCCCACTTGACGACAGTACCGCTCTCATCCTTCACGTCGAGGTAGAAGCGGGCGTGGGGATTCATCCACTCGACTTTGGTCACGGTGCCAGTGATCGCGACCGGCTTATTCGCGTCGTACTCGGCCGCAAAGGAGTGATGAGCGAAGACCGGGACCGCGGCCAATATCAAGCCGAGGCCGGCTGCGAGAGCAAGCGAAGATCCCGCTTTCATAGGCTGCCTCCGTACGTGGGGGTAGCTTAGCACACTTGTTGGCTCGGCCACCTCGACCGAAAGCGGCGCCCGAATTCCCGCATAAATACGGCACCGGAGCGGCTGCTGTTCTGAGCCGGAACCCGCGGGCAAATTTGCCCGCGGGTTGGTGGGCCGGCCTTAGCCCTTCAGGCACTCGGCGATCTCGGATTCGCTGATGGCGCCCTCGCGGATGATGCGCCAGTAGGGCTCGGTCACGTCCACGGTGGTCGCGCCGGGGCCGCTCACTTCACCACCGTCGAGGACCAGGTTCACGTGCTGGTCCATGAAGCCGTACACATCGATGCCACGGCGGCAGGTGGGCTGGCCGGAGAGGTTGGCGCTGGTGGCGATGATCGGCATGCCCAGCTTCTCGATGATCCCGTTGCAGACTGGGGAGCGGGCCAGGCGCACGGCGAGGCGGCCGGTGTTGCCGGTGACCTTGAGAGGCAGCTTGGCCGAGGCCGACACGATGAGGGTGAGGGGCCCGGGCCAGAAGTGGCGGGCGAGGAGGTAGAAGCGGGAGGAGAGGTTCGTAGAGACGTCCTCGGCCATGATCAAGGAATCGACCAGCATGGGGAGCGAACGGTGGATCTCGCGCCGCTTGGCGCGGAAGACCCTATCGATGGCATGGAGGTTGAAAGGATCGGCCGCCAGCACATAGAGGGCGTCGGTCGGCATGGCGATGATCTGGCCCTGTCGCACGGCGTCCGCCGCCCGGGCGAGGAGGCCGGGATCGGGTTGGTGGGGGTCGAACTCGATCAGCTCAGCAGGCAACTGGAGTTTACCTTTGGCAGCCGGGGCAAAAGTAGGTGGATCGTCCGCCTTGCGGGAGGCGCCGGACCCGCCGGCCGCAGCGCCGGCAGGGAAGGCCCTCGCGCCCGTAGACAGCTACGTCGAACCACTCTCCTTCGGCAAGACCGCCCGGACGCCGGTAGGCCTCCGCAGCCGATTGTAGCGCATCGGTGAGGACCCCAACAATTGCCGCGTGGAGGCGCACGAGCCGCGCCCGACGCAGTTGGCCCGCCGGGCGGCGGGGATCGATGGCGGCCCGGTAGAGGGCCTCCGCGGCGTAGATGTTGCCGAGTCCCGCGAGGCGGCGCTGGTCCAGCAGCCAGACCTTCACCGGCGTTTTGACCCCGTGCGTCATCGTGACGAGGCGCTCGGAGGTAAAGGCGGGGGAGAGTGGATCGGGACCGAGCCTGTCGAGAGCCTGCGGGAGGCGCTCGGGGTCCACGGCCCGCAGCATGCCGAGACCGCGGGGGTCATCGAAAGCGAGGGCACCGCCGTTGTCGAGGACCAGCCAGGCCGCGACGGTCGAGACTCGCAGCCGGGGGTCGGCGAGCGGATAGAGATTCCCCGTCATACGGAGGTGCGCCCAAAGGGTGACGCCTTCGAGATGAATCAGGATGTTTTTGCCGCGCCGCTTGACCTCGCGATAACGGCGTCCGGCGACGGCGCGAGCGAAGGCCGCGGGCGTCTGGGGCAGGCAGAAGCGGCGGCGCGCGACGTGGGCCGAGACGATAGTGCGTCCGGCGAGCGCGTGCCGCACCACCTGGCAGACGGCTTCCACCTCGGGCAGCTCCGGCATGGAGGCGCTAGGACTGGGCTGCGGTCAGGATGACGGCCGCGGCTCCGAAGATGCCGACATCGGGCCCCAACTGGGCGGGAACGATGGGAATCTCCGCAGCGAAGGGATTGACGGTGCGCTGGGGAGCCGTCTGGCGGATTTTCGCGAACAACGGGTCGCCGATGCGGCTCACGCCCCCGCCGAGCACGACGATGCTCGGGTCGAGCAGGCTGATCACGCTGCCGAGCCAGGCTCCGAGCATCTCGCCGGTTTCCTCGATCAGCCGCGCAGCCAGCACGTCGCCGGAGGCCGCCGCCCGCGCGAGATCCTCGGGGCTGGTGGGGCGGCCGAAGGCTTGGCGGGCGCGCCTGGCGAGGGCCGTGCCGGAGGCCAAGGCCTCGATGCAGCCGGGGCTGCCGCAGTTGCAGATCACGGGGCTGTGGTAGTCAATCGAAACGTGTCCGCCTTCGGCGGCCGCGCCGTGCTGGCCGTGGTAAACGCGTCCAGCGAGGATCAGGCCGGCGCCGATGCCGGTGTTGAGCGTGGCATAGAAGACGCTCGAGTGGCCGCGGCCGGCGCCATAGAGGGCCTCGCCCAGGCCGGCACCGTTGGCGTCGTTCTCGACGCGGCAGGACACGCCGGCCCGCCGCTCGATCTCCTCGGCGAGCGGTACGTTCACCCAGCCGGGCATGTTGGTGGGATTGAAGACGACGCCGGTCGAGGGGTCGAGCGGTCCGGGGGCGCAGACGCCAACGCCCGTCAGCGTCCCGCTGCCGCGCGCTGCTTCGCACAGGTCCTCCAGCAGCCGGTAGACCTCGCCGAGGGAAATCGCCACTCCTTCGGCGGCCCGGGTAGGACGCTCCCGCCGGTGCAGCAAGCGCGGCTCGGTCGTCAGCACTCCGCCGGCGAGCTTGGTGCCGCCGATGTCGAGGGCGATTACTACAGGGGCGGCGGGCATTAAGGGTCCACCACGGCGTCCGCCTCGATTTCCACGAGCCAGTCGGGGTCGATGAAGCGCACGACCTGCACGACGGTGTTCCCCGGCCGGATCTCGGCGAAGAATTCCCCGTGCACGCGCGCGACGCTTTCCCAGTCTTCGATGCGGGTGAGCAGGAGGCGGGTCCGCACCACATCGGAGAGGTCCGACCCGAGCTGGACGAGAGCCGCCTGAATGATCTCGATGGCCCGCCGGGCCTGCGCGGCCGGGTCGCCGTGGCCGACCGTGCGGCCGTCGGGGCCGAGCGGCGCGGTGCCGGAGACCGCGATCACGTGGCCGGCGCGGACCGCCCGGCAGATTCCCAGACGGGCCTCGAAGGGCGACCCGGTAAACACCCGCCGCTTGGAAGCGGGGTCCGAAACATTCATGGCTCTTTACGTTATCATGGGGACGGCCAACCTATGGCGATCCTGACCGTCTCGGCGCAGCCGGGTTTGGGGGTCGACGAGATCGGACGCCGCGCTGCCACCGCGCTCGAGTTCGAGTACCTTACCCCGGTGCGGGTGGAGGGCCTCTACGAGTCCGAGTTCGGCGGCGACTCGAAGATCCCGGCGCGCGGCTATGCCGACGTGGTGGCTTCCATGGCCGCGGGCCTGGCGAGGCGCCACCACCTGGTCTACGGAGGCTTCGACGGCCACTACCTGTTCGGGAACGTTCCAGACGTGCTCCACGTCGGGATCGTGGCCTCTCCCGGGGCGCGGGCCGGGCACCTCATGGTCGAGCAAAGCCTGGAGCGCAGCGCGGCGAGGGCCGAACTCCGGCGCCGAGACCGGGAGCATGCCACTTGGCTCCGGCAGCGCTTTCACCGCGCGAGCTTTTCGGCGGGCCACTTCGACGTCACGCTGAACGCCGAGCGCTGGGACGCCCCGGTGCTAGCGGAGGCGGTGGTCGCGGCCGCCCGCGTGTTCGGTCTCGACCGCGCACCGTTGCTTTCCGAGACCGCCGAGCGGCAGATCCAGTTCGAGGCGCGGCTGCGGCTGGCGCGCCTGGGAGCCCGGTTGCCGGGGGCGGTGTCGCTGCGGTCCCGCCAGTTCGCCCACCCGAGCGAGGAGATCTTCGCGAACCTGCTCGACTTTTACCGCATAGCGTGGGAATATGAGCCGCGCACCTTCCCGATCGAATGGGACGAGCAGGGGCGCGCCATCGAAGCCTTCACGCCGGATTTTTACCTGCCCGAGTTTGACCTCTACGTCGAGCTCACCACCATGAAGCAGTCGCTGGTCACTAAGAAAAACCGCAAGATCAAGCGCCTGCGCGAACTATACCCGGAGGTGAACGTGCAGGTCTTCTACCAGAAGGATTTCGAGAACCTTATCTTCAAGCACGGCCTCGAGCGCACGGCCGAGATGCTGCGGTGAGTCCAGAACCGGCCGGTTGCCCGGCCGGTTCTGGGTCGAAGGATCAGAAGTAAAACCGCAGCGAAAGTTGCAGGTTACGCTCGCCGCCGCCCACGCCGCCGCCCTTCGTCGTTACCTTCCCGAAATTCGCGCTGGTGGGGTTGAAAGTCACGCCGCCGCCGCTGCCCCCACCGAGGTTGGGGTGGTTAATGAAGTTGAACGCCTCGGCGCGGAACTGCAAGCCAGTCTGTTCGGTTACCTTGAACCTCTTGAACAAGCCTAGATTCCAATTCTGGAAGCCAGGCTGGTAGATGAGGCCGCGGACGCTCTGGGCGGTGTTGAACGTGCCGGCCGGCGGCTGGGTGAAGATGGCCGTGCCGTCGGAGTTCTTGGTAGTGAACCACTGATTGGGATCATTGGAGCCATTGGCTGCGAACCCTCCCTGCACCGCCGGACTGCCGTTGATCGTCCAGAACTGGCCCGCATTGCCGCAGCCGAAACTGCCATCCTGGCCAGTGCCGGCGTAGTCATTTCCAACCCCTACCCCGCACGGTAAGCCGGTTTGGAACTGCGAAACGCCGCTGATCTGCCAGCCGCCGAGCGCCTTGCCGGTGAAGCCCGACTTCCCGCGGAAGAACGGAAGCTCGTACAGGTAGTTGATCACCAGGATGTGCCGGGCATCGAACTCCGACGGACCCCACAGATTGTGCGCGTTGTAAGCGTCCGGAATGATATCGCGCTGGTTGGAGCCGTCGTCCATGCTCTTGGCCAGCGTGTAGGCCACTCCGAAGAGAAGACCGCTCGAGAAACGGCGGGTCCAGTTCAACTGGAACGAGTTGTATCGCGAACTGGCGACATTATCCGTTTGTCGAATCGAGGCGTAGCCTTTATACGGCCGCAGAGCGTCGAGGTTGACGCCGGGGTTCGCCTGCAGGGTGCCGGCGAGCGGCTGATTGATATTGGCCTCCCGCTGCTGGTGCAGGCCACGGCGGCCCACATAAGCAAGCGAAAGAACGCTGTTCCAGGGCATCTGTCTTTCGACTGTGAAATTCCAGTTGTAGGCTTCCGGATTTTTGAAAGCCTTGCTCTGGGTGGTCACCGTGAGAGGAATGTTGTTGGTGGAGGTCCCTCCGGGGTTATCCACGTTCCCAAACGAGACGTTGGCCGTGGGCTGGAAGGGCGGGTTGCCGCCGAGGAAGACCGAGTCGCTGACGCCCAGGCGGGTAAAGAAGCGGCCCCCACCGGCGCGAACCACAGTCTTGTTATCGAGCTGGTAGGCGACGCCGACGCGCGGCTGGAATTGACCCGACCGGATGTCTGAATAGTGGCTGTTCACACCCCGGAACAGGTAATTGTATTGATTCGTATCCGCCTCAGGAAAACGGCCTTTCGCCGAAGAGGGAAACCCCTCTCCCGGGAAGACCAGGCCGTTGTAGAGATCTCCAGAACCAGCGATGACCAGACCGGTCTTGGGGTCCATCCTCACGGCCTTACTTTGATCGTAAAAGCTGGGGTCGAAGACCGCCATGTTTCTCCACAGGGCGCTGTAGGGAACCATCACCGAGTAGCGGACACCGTAATCGACGTGCAGCTTCGGCGTGACCTTCCAGGCATCCTGCGCGAAGGCGTCGTACATGCTGCCCCGGAAGATCGTATAGGCGCGGTGGCCGATTTCCGAATAGCTGTCGAAAATTCCCAGCGCGGCGTTGGCGACGGCGGCGCCCGAGGTGGGGAAGCCCGACCGGTTATCGGTGAAAAGGAACTGGCCGTTCTGGTTGTTCGTGCAAGTCGGGCAAGCGGCGACGTTGATTTCGTCATTGTCGTTTTCGCCGGAGCGCTCGTAGAGGAACCCGAACTTCAGAGTGTGGCTGCCTTTGACCCAGGTCAGGCTGTCGGAAATGTTGTAGATGGGGCCCGTGGAATGGGACGGATAGGGCCCGCCGCTGAGCCCGGAGAAGGGAGACATGTTCACGGTCGGGATGCGGGTCGGGATCAATTTTCCTTCAGGAAAGATATACGGGTAGTTGATACCGGCCTGCGTCCGATCGAAGAAGTGGGCGGTGTCGACCGGGATGTAGACGTCGTCCAGGCTTACGGTGGCCAGCGCTTCATTAATGATGGTGGGGCTGATGGTCCACACGTAGTTGAGCGAGTTAGTCTGGTTGGGACGGTTGAAGAGCTTCGGCGTACGGTCGGTGTTGCCGTCGAGTGGCTGGTACTCGACATAGGCATAATTCAGCCGGCGGAACGAGAGCCGCTGCCGGTCCGTAAGGTTCATGTCGGAGGACAAGGTATCCTTCCGCTGGTGCTGGGTGTGGAGGAGCGCCGCGTACCAGTTGCCATTGCCCCCGATAGGATTGGCGAGGTTGGGCACCGGCCAGGCCTTCAGGATGCCCAGGCCGTTCGGGCTGAGCTGGGTGCTCGGGATCACGTTATTGTTGAAGGCCGTGCCGGTGACGGGGTCCTTGATTTGCACGGCTCGGCCGTAAAAGATATTCTTGGGGTCCAGCAGCTCGCTGAAATCGCCGGTCCGCATCTTGATGGAGGGGACCGATAGCAGACCCGCCGAGCCGACCGAGGAGCCCGACTCCGTCCAATGGTATCTCACCCATTCCTGGCCCCAGTACCAGAAGAACTTGCTCTTGTCGGTGTTGAATTTGCCGGGGATATAGAACGGCCCGCCGACGTTGTATCCGAACTGGTTGTAATGGATCGGCGCGGCCGAGGAGGTAACCGGGTTGTTATTGCGGGCCCAGGTATTGGCGTTTAAATCCGTGTTGCGGAGGTACTCATAGGCGGCGCCGTGGAACTGCTGCCCGCCGCTTTTCGTAAGGATGCGGATCTGGGCGCCGGAGGTGCGGCCGTATTCGGCGGCGTAATTGGCGGTGAGGATCTGGACTTCCTGCACGGAATCCACGTCCGCCGCGCCGAGGCTGGTGCCGTTGGAGCGGGTGCGGGTGGCGGGCGCGCCGTCGAGGGTGATCAGATTCTCCGGATTGCGCGAGCCGTTGAAGTTCGCCGGGCCCTGGCTGAAGGCGAACGTCAGGTTCGCAAGGGTATTGCCGCGAGCCCCGGGTACCAGCCCGGCCAGGCCGATCGCGTTGCGTCCGTTCAGCTCCATGCTGTCGATCTGGAGCCGGTCCACGAGCTTGCCGATGGTGGCGCTTTCCGATTGCAGGGCGGCGACCGAAGCGGTCACCGTGATGGTTTCGGTGACGGCGCCCACCTGGAGCGTCACGTCGACCGAAATGTTGATGTTGGGATTCAGCTTATTGCCGGACTGTTCCACGGTGCGAAAGCCAGGGGCCTCCACACGTACGGTGTAAGTGGCCGGCGGAAGGTTGGTGGCGACGTAATAGCCGGTCGCGTTGGTCGTGGTGCGACGCTCGATGCCGGTGGCCTCATTCTTAACCACCACCGAGGCGTTCGGAACGACCGTATTCTGCGGATCCCTGACGATGCCGGAAATCGCAGCATTGTCGGACTGCGCCAAGCAGGAAACGGTCAGAGACACTATCATCCCGGCGAGCTGCAAGGCTCGCTGAAAGCGGATAAGACTCTTCATATTCCCCCCAAAAACTAACCAAGACACCTGAACACCCGTAGAATGCTCCAAACTGGTGGGCAAGTCAAGACTTAGTAAGCGGCCTCACCCTCGAAACCTGAAATAATACGGGAGGATGACCACGCCGCCGGGGATTGAGAAGGTACTTTTTACCGAAGCGCAGATCCAGGCGCGCATTCAGGAGGTGGGCGGAGAGATCTCGCGGGCCTACGCCGGCCGGGAGATCAAGCTCATAGCCGTCCTCAAGGGATCGGTCTATTTCCTGACGGCGCTGACCCGGGCTATCACGATCCCGGTCAAGATCGACTTTCTGGCGATTTCGACCTTCCTTTCGACGCGGGCGGCGCCGGGCGTGGTGCGCATCTCGAAGGACCTCGACGAAGGCATTGAGGGCGAAGAGGTCCTGCTCGTCGAGGACATCGTGGACACCGGCCTGACGGCCCGGTATCTGCTGCAGACGCTGGCCGGCCGCCAGCCGAACAGCATCGGCATTTGCACCTTCCTCGACAAGACGCCGCGGCGCCTCGTGCAGATCCCGGTGCGGTTTCGCTGCTTCGAGATTCCCGACCGGTTTGTGGTGGGCTTCGGGCTCGATTACAACCAGCTCTACCGGAACCTTCCCTATGTAGCAGTAATGAAACCACAAGAACGAGGCACCCCGGTATAATGAAACTTCCCGCGGAGGAGATATGCCCCTGAGCGCCGAGAGTTTCGTCGAGTCCAACCGCCAGCGCCTGCTCGACGAGTTGTGCGAGTTCCTGCGCATCCCGAGCATCAGCACGCTGCCCGAGCACCGGCCGGACATCGAGCGGGCGGCGAAATTCGTAGCCGCGAGCCTCACCGCGACCGGCCTGGAGAACGTGGAGATCATTCCGACCGACGGTCACCCGCTGGTTTACGCCGACTGGCTGCACGCGCCCGGCAAGCCGACCATCTTGTGCTACGGCCACTACGACGTCCAGCCGCCCGACCCGCTGAACGAGTGGGTTAGCGGGCCCTTCGAGCCGACCGTCCGCAACGGGAGCCTGTACGCGCGCGGGTCCGCCGACGACAAAGGCCAGATGTATATCCACGTGAAGGCCATGGAGGCGTTCCGCGTGCTCTACGGCCATCCACCCGTAAACGTGAAGTTTCTGGTGGAGGGCGAGGAGGAGGTCGGCGGCAAGGCCATTGCCAAGTACGTCCCCGCGCACCAGCAGAAGCTCGCCGCCGATGTGGCGCTGGTGAGCGATACGGCGATGTTTCAGGCGGGGCTGCCTACACTATGCATCGGACTGCGCGGTTTGATGTATATGGAATGGGAAGCGACTGGTCCCTCTCGGGATTTGCACTCCGGCCTTTACGGTGGCGCCGCTCCGAGCGCAGTTTTCGGCCTGATCGAGCTGCTTGCGAAGGCCAAGGACGCCGGCGGCGTGATCCAGATCCCGGGGATCTACGACGATGTGAAGTCGCCCGCGCCGGCCGAGCTGGAAAGCTGGCAACGGCTGCCGTTCGATGAGAAGGAATTTCTCGCGAAGGAAGTCGGCTCGACGGCCCTCACCGGCGAGAAAGGGTACTCGGTCTTTCACCGCACGTGGGCGCGGCCGACGTTCGAGGTCCACGGCATCGCGGGGGGCTTCACCGCCGCCGGCGCCAAGACGGTGATTCCCTCCAAGGCGACGGCCAAAGTGAGCATCCGGCTGGTGCCCGACCAGGATCCGGACAAGGTCTTGCAGCAGGTGCGGGACTTCGTCAAAGCGAACACACCGGCCGGCGTGCGCGTAGAGGTGCGGGTGCTCAGCGCCGCGCCGGCGACGATGGTCAACCCCGACCACCGCGTCATCCACCTCGCCGCCGAGGCCTTCAGCGAAGTATTCAGCCAGCCGACGGTTTTCATTCGCTCGGGCGGATCGATCCCGATCGTCGGCGACTTTGCCCAGCACCTCGGCATCCCGACCGTGATGATGGGCTTCGGATTGCCAGACGACGGATTGCACTCGCCGAACGAGAAGTTCAGTCTGGAGAATTATTACAAGGGCATCCTCGCGGTGGTGCACTTCTTGGAGAAGCTCGCCGCCTAACCATGACCCCAGCCGGACACCTGCTCTCCGGCTACCTGGCCGGCGCCGTCGCCGCCGGCGACTTGCCTGACCGCCGTGACCGGCTGTATGTGACGGCGGCCGGGGTGGTGGCCGGCATAGCGCCCGATTTCGACGTGGTCCTGGGGCTGGTGGGGGGATATGCCGGGGCCGGGCTCCACCGGGGCGTGACCCACTCCCTGTTCAGTGCGCTGGTGGCGGGCGGTTTCGCGGCGCTCGGGTTGCACCGGACCCGCTGGGCCGCGTTCTTCGCGGCAGCCGGGGGCGTCCTGACGCACATCTTCTGGGACAGCCTGAACTTCTGGGGCGTGCGCGTGTTCTGGCCCTGGAGCAGGCACTTCAGCGCGAACCTGATGCACGAGGGCGACTGGATTGCCCTGGCCGCGGTGGCGATCGGCGCGGCGCTGATGTGGCGTGGAAGACGGCGGCCCGCTATCGCGTGGCTGGCGTTGACAGTGTCGGCGTTTCTGGGCTTCCAGGTCTGGTGCCGGGCAAATGCCCGCGAGCTCGCGCGCACCGAGTTGCCGGGACGGCGCGCGGAGGCCTTCGCAGCTCCTCAGTTGGACTGCCGCTGGGTGGTGCTCTCCGAGGGCGGCGGCGATATGCAGGTCCACTGCGTTTCGAGCCCGCTTGCGAAGGTGCTGCGCCCTGTGCTTACGGTGCCGGTGCGGGACGACTTCTTCACGCGTGCTTCGCAGGAGTCGCCGTCGGTGCAGGAGTTCATCGGCAAGTGCCCGTTTGCGTTCGCCGAGGAACATCCGGGGAACGACGGGGCGACTGTAGTCGTTTGGCGAGACCTGCGGGAAGTGTCTCAGCAGAGACGGGAAGACTCGCCTACCGGCTTGCAGATTGTGGTCGAACCCGCCGGCCGGATCCGGAGCGAACATCACAACTGGTGGCTCAAGGCGTGGTGAAGAAGTCGCGGTCCAAGACGAGGGCGAGGGGGGCGCCGCCGGCCGCGACTGAGCGACCCGCGTGGCGCCCGCCGCCGGCGCTCGGCGCAGCCCTCGCGGCCCTGATTTTCCTCGCGGTGGCCGCCTGGCGTGCCGACCTGGCTTCCTTTGGCTATTTCCACGACGACACCCTCTACTTCACCGCCGCCCAGGCGATCGCGACGGGGCAGGGAAATGTCCTGCCGAGTGTGCCGGATCGTCCGGCTCAGACCAAGTACCCGCCGCTTTACTCTGTCGTGCTGGCCGCGGTGTGGAAAATCGCGCCGGAGTTTCCCAGGAATGTCCGCGTGGCCGTGGGATTGAATCTGATGCTGGGGGCGGTGCTCGTCGCAGGATGGTTCGTGCTGCTCGAAGATCTGGGGGCGGGACCTTGGGAGGCGCTGGCGATCGCGGCTCTCGCAGGGCTGCATCCGTTCGTGCTTTCGCTAGCGGGCGCGGTGCTGACGGACGTCCCGTTCATGGCGCTCGCGGTATGGGCGGTGGTGCTGGCCGGACGGGCGCTGCGGGGCGGGGATGGCCGGTGGGCTGGGGTCGTGGTGCTGAGTATACTCGCGGTACTGACGCGGTCGGTTGCGATTGCAGTTCTAGGCGGCGTCGGTCTGGCGGCACTTTTACGAAAAGCCTGGCGTCCCGCGGCGTTCTACTTGATCCTCACCGGGTCCTGCTTTGTGGGAAGTTTCTGGTGGTCGGCCGCCCATAAGTTCTCCGCGCCGGGACTGCCCGGTTATCGCCAGACCTTGCTCTTTTACACGAGCTACTTCGACTTCTGGAAGATCAGCGTGCCGGATTCGGGAGCGCTTTTGGCGATGGCCGGCTCGAACCTTTGGGAAGCGGTTCGGGCGCCCGCAGCGCTGTGCCTTCCGCTCCAGGCGCTGCCCGAGAACCCGTACGGCCAAGGGGTCTTCCTGGTGCTCGTGACCGCGGCGATCCTGGCTGGAGCACTGTATCTGGAGCAGCGCGAGTGGCACCCGTTTCATTTCGCGCTGCTCTTCCACGTTCCCGTCATCGCTCTGTGGAACTATCCCCTGGCAAACCGCTTCCTGCTGCTTTTCCTGCCGCTGTTTTTCCTGGGCCTGTGGAGAATTGCCCAGCGGGCGGTGCGGGTCAGGTCGCGTGCGGCGGGGATCGCGGCCGGGGTCGTGATGGCGCTGCTCGCGCTGGACGCGTCCTATGGCTACCTGTGGGGCCTGCCGGAACAAATGGCCGCGGGGACTGTGGAGCGCGCGAGGCTCGGGGCGGAAAAGAATGAGGCCTACGACTGGATCCGAGACCACACCCAGCGCGAGGACCGCTTCATCGCTTACGAGGACGCGAGCTTGTATCTCTCCACAGGACGGCAGGCGCTGCGTCCGCTAGCGTTTTCGAGCGAGGCCAACTACCGCAACACCGAAGCGGTGGTGGCGCGCGACCTGGAGCACCTCAGCGATACGGCTCGCCAGATCCGCGCACGCTACTGGCTGGCCTCATCCGATGACTACCAGCTCGAGGCCGGCGCACCTGTGATCCAGCAACGTGCCCGCGCGCTCGTCGAACACTTCCCGCGCGCCTTCCGCAGCCGCGGAGGCCGGGTGGAGATTTTTCAGGTCAACGCGGAATAGCGAAGGCCAGGATGTTCGGTCCGGCGGCCACGGCGATGTATTGTGTGCCCCCGGCGAGGTACGTCATCGGCGAGGCTTTCCACGACTGGCTGGTGTGGAAGTGCCACAACGGCTTGCCTGTTTTCGCTTCAACGGCCGCGAGCGCGCCGCTGTCGTCGCCAAAGAACACGAGTCCCGAGGCGGTGGAGAGGACGCCGCCCCAGGTGTTGCCGGGACCGGTCATTGGATACTCCCACACGAGGTTGCCGGTCTGGAGGTCGAGCGCCCGCAGGAACTTCTCGCCCTTCTCACCCGGCACTTCCCGCGTGGTGCCGCCGTAAAATGACCGTCCCTGCTCAAACCACGTGACGGACTTGCTGTAGATCGTGCAGCGCTCGAGCGCCATCACATAGAACAAGCCGGTCGCGGGGTTGTAGGCGGTGGACATCCAGTTAGTAGCGCCCTCGACCGCCGGGCAAGCCTTGACCCCTTGCGGGGTCGGGACGGCTTCCGGAATGAGCTGCGGCCGGCCGTCCTTGCCGATGCCCGTCGCCCAGGTCATCTTCTTGACGAAGGGTTTCGCGAGGAGCAGCTCGCCGTTGGTCCGGTCGAGGACGTAGAAGAAGCCGTTGCGGTTGGCCTGCGCCAGGAGCTTGCGCGGGCGCCCTTGGAAGGTCGCGTCGATTAGCATGGGTGTCTGGACGGCGTCCCAGTCGTGGAGGTCGTGAGGAGTATATTGGTAATACCAGCGCACCTTGCCGGTCGCAGGGTCGAGAGCTACCACCGAGCTGGAATAGAGGTTGTCCCCTTTGCGCTCGTCGCCGTTGTAGTCGGGGCAGGGATTGCCGGTAGTCCAGAAGATCAAGTTCGTCGCGGGATCGAAGGTACCGGTGAGCCAGGTGGTGGCGCAGCCGTGCTCGAGAGCGCGGCCGACCCAGGTCTCCGAGAGCGGCTCGCCTCGCGCGGGGATCGACCAGAACCGCCACACCCGCTCGCCAGTCGAAGCCTTGTAAGCATCGACGAAGCCGCGCGCGCCCTCGTCGCCGCCCGAGACGCCCGCGAGGACGAGATCGTTTACGACCAGGGGAGCGGAAGTGGAGCCGTAGTGCTGGCGGGAGTCGGCCATCTCGGCGTCCCACAGCAGGGCGCCGGTGAGGCGGTGGAGCGCGAGAATATGGGCGTTGTCGGTGACGATGAAGACGCGGTCGCCTAGCAGTGCCACTCCCCGGTTGATGCCGCTGCCGGCATCGCCGATGACGCCCGGCGTCCGCGCCCGACGAAACTGCCAGATCACCCGGCCGCTCTGAGCGTCGAGGGCCTGGGCTTCGTTGACCGCGGTGACGTACATCACGCCATCGGCCACCACGGGGGTGACCTCCAGCCGTTGGGTCCCCTGCATAGTGAAGATCCAGCGCGGAGCGAGGCTAGTGACGTTAGCCGGAGTGATCTGCGCCAAAGGACTATGGCGGTTGCCGGTGAGGTTCCCGTGATAGGTGGGCCACTCGCCGGGGCGGGGCTGGGCGATGTCTGCGAACGGGATCGCGCCTTTCGATTCGGCGCCTGGCGCCGCGGCCCGGCCCGTCGCACCCGAGAGGCGGCTCAGGTATGCCACTAGGTCCCGGCGCTGGTCGGCGGAAGCTTGCAGGGGAGGCATCAGGGAGCCGGGCTCGCGCCGCAGGTCGGTAATCTGGTCGCGGCGCAGCAGGTGGAGTGCGCCGTCCAGACCCTGTAGCTGCAAGTCGTAGTTGCTTTCGTTGCGGGCGAAACCGCGCAGCGTGCGGCCGTCCCGCAGCTTGGCCGAGACCACAGTGTATCCGGACGCCACTTGCTGCCCCGGCTCTCGTAAGGCCGTCTCGATCTCGGTGACACGCCGCTCGCCTCCCAAAGCCGAGAGGTCGGGGCCGCCCGACACGCCGCGTCCGTTCACCATGTGGCAGCCGGCGCAGTTGCCCTGGCCGAAGAAAAATCGCTCTCCTGCCGCGACATCACCGGCCGGAGGATTTTCCGCAGCCGGGGCCGAGAGACCGTGGATGAAGGCCGCCAGTTGCTGCAGTTCGCTCTCGGGCAGCGGGAAGGCTGGCATGCCGCCCGCGGGGATACCGCTGCGGATGGTCTGCGTGAGCTGTTGTTCATTGCGGGAGCGCCCGCGGCGCGAGGAAACAATGGCGGGTCCACGCTCGCCGCCCGCGCCATCGGCGCCATGGCACCCGGCGCAGAGGCCCTCGAAGGCCTTCCGGCCGGCGTCCGGAGTTTGCGCCGGCAGACAGATTGCAGCCAATAGCAGGCAGCTAAGCAGTCGCATTTCTTTCCCTCGGAGGCCGCACCACCAGATAGGCGCCGGCCAGCACTAGCGCCGCCGCGAGCCACTGGGTGATCGATAGCGGTCCGCCCAGTGGGAAAGAGCCATCGGTCCGGTCGCGCCAGAACTCGATCACAAACCGGAAGGCCGGATACAGAATCAAGTAGAGGCCCAGAATGGCGCCCTCCTGGTGCGCGCGCCGGAACCGCGACCACAGTATGACAAAAATTACCAACTCGGCCAGGGACTCGTAGAGCTGAGTGGGGTGCAGGGGGACCCCGAGCGGCACTCCGACCAGTTCGTGCGAAACCGGGTTGGTGAAGGTCACGGCCCAGGGCACGCTGGTCTGCTTGCCCCAGCAGCATCCGGCCAGGAAGCAGCCCACGCGCCCGATGGCATGGCCGATGGCGAGCCCCGGGGCGAAGGCGTCTGCGGTGCGTAGCGCCGGAAGTCCCGCGTGGCGCATGTACCACGCCGCCGTGGCCAAAGCTGCGAGGAGGCCGCCGAAGAAGATCCCGCCGGCCTGCAGGGTGTTGATCGAGAAGATCTCACGGGGGTTCGCAAGATAGAAACTGTAGTCCGACAACACCAGCAACAGCTTCGCCCCGACGATGGCCGCCACCGTGACATAGATCCCGAGACTGGTGGCTTTGTCGGCATCGAGGCCGCTTTCGGTCGCGAGGCGGCCGGCGAGCCACAGGCCAGCGAGGAAACCCAGGGCCACCATAAGGCCGTAGCTGTGGAGAACAAAAGACTGAATACGCAGAATCTCGGGATACATTAGCGGTGGGGCCGGGGGTGGCGCGCGAGGTAAAGGAGCAGCAAGCCGCCGCCAATGACAATGGCCGAGTCGGCCAGGTTGAAGGCCGGCCAATGGACGTCGCCGACGTAGAAATCCAGAAAGTCTACGACCCGCCCTTGTCGGACGCGGTCAAAAAGGTTGCCCGCCGCACCGCCCAGGATCAGCGACAGGGCCGCAGGCTGCAGGCGGGAGCCGGGGGCGGACGTCCACAGCATGTAGATCACGGCTGCCAGAGCGACAGCGGAGGCCACGATCAACAAGGTGGTCTTGAGGGTCGAGGGGCTGTCGTTAAAGAGACCGAAGGCCATCCCTTCATTGGTGACGTGGACGATTTGAAAGAACCCGGGCACGACGCTCCGCGCCGAATACAGCGGAAACGTGCTCTCGATCAGAATCTTCGTCAGACGGTCGGCGACGAATACGCCGGCCGCGACCAGCAGACAGACAAGCCTCCCGGAGGGGGCCACGGAAAGCGCCGCGGCTCCAGAGGTATCGACGTGAGCCTTAGTTTCCACGCTGCATCTCGTCCACCACTTGGGCGCAGGGGCCGCAAATGGTCGGCCAGGCGGAGCTCGAGCCGACGTCGGTCGCGTATTTCCAGCAGCGCTCGCACTTGACACCGTCGGCGCGCTCGACCTTGACAGCGAGATCCGGCCCACCGTCGTCCAAAACCACCTGGGAGACGATGAACAGCATCGGCAGGTCCGGCAGGTAGTGTGACAGCCGCCGGTGTTCCATGCCGTTGACCGACAGGCGCACGCGCGCCTCGAGGGAGCTGTTGATGAACTTTCCCTGCCGCGCCGTCTCGAGGGCCTTCAGCACAGTCTCGCGGACGTCGATGAGCCGATCCCAATTGGCGAGTAAGAGCGAATGCTTCAGCCCGGCCGCCAGCTCGCCCGGGGTGGGGAAGAGCGCGAGGTGGACGCTCTCCGGATCTCCCGGCAGCTTCGGCAACAGTTGCCAGACTTCTTCGCAGGTAAAAGTGAGAACCGGGGCCAGCAGCCGCACCAGGGCGTGGGTCAGCCGGTAGAGCGCAGTCTGGGCGCTGCGCCGGGCGGGCGACCCGGTGGCCGCGGTGTACAGGCGATCCTTGAGGACGTCGAAGTAGAGCGAGCTGAGATCCACCGTGGCGAAGCCGAGCGCGCTGTGGTGCACTTTGTGGAACGCGAACTCCTCGTACCAGCGGCGGCAATCGGTGACGAGCTGGTCGGCGCGCAGCAGGGCCCACTGGTCGATCTCCTGCATCCGATCGACGGGCACGGTGTGCAGTGCCGGGTCGAACCCATGCAGATTGCCCAGCATGTAGCGGAACGTGTTCCGCAGCTTGCGGTAGGCTTCCGAGAGCCGCGTCAGCATGTCGGGCGAGATGCGGGCATCCTCGCGGGACTCGATGGAGCTGGCACACAGGCGCAGGATCTCGGCCCCGTGCGACTTGATGACGTCCTCCGGCTCGATCGTGTTGCCAACGGATTTCGACATCGCGCGGCCCTGCGCGTCGAGCACAAAGCCGTGGGTGAGACACTCCCGATAAGGGGGCTCGCCGCGCACACCCATGCCGATCAGCAGCGAGCTATGAAACCAGCCACGATACTGGTCGGCGCCTTCGAGGTAGAGATTGGCCGGCCAGGGGAGGTCGGGCTGATGGCCAAGCACCGCGAGGTGGCTGGACCCCGAGTCGAACCACACGTCAAGGATGTCGCTTTCCTTGCGAAACGTCGTTCCGCCGCAGGGGCATTTCGTGCCGGGGGGCATGAGATCGGCGGCTTCGCGCTCATACCAGACATCGGCAGTGTGCTCGGCGAACAAACGCACCACGTCGTCAAGCACCTGGCGATCGGTCAGGGGCTCCTGGCAAGCGTCGCAATAGAAGGCGGTGATCGGCACGCCCCAGATGCGCTGGCGCGAGATGCACCAGTCCGGGCGCGTGGCGATCATGTTCGACATGCGCTCGGCGCCCCACTCGGGGATCCACTTGACACCCCGGATCGCCTCGAGGGTCCGGCTGCGGAGCTCGTTGCGGTCCATGCCGATGAACCACTGCTCGGTGGCGCGAAAGATGGTCGCCTGGTGGCAGCGCCAGCAGTGCGGATAGCTGTGGTCGATCTTCTCCTCGGCGAGCAGAGCGCCGCGCTCTCGCAGCAACTCCAGCACCAGAGGGTTCGCCTCCCACACCGTCTTACCGATCAGCACATCCGGCAGTTTCCCGTCGGCGCCGGTGGCGTGATAGAAGCGGCCGGCCGCGTCCACGGGACAGTAAGTCGCGATGCCGTATTGCTGGCCTACGATGTAGTCTTCGAGGCCGTGCCCCGGGGCGGTGTGGACCGCGCCGGTGCCTTGCTCGAGGGTCACGTGGTCGGCGAGGATACCGCGCGAGACCCGCTCCAAGAACGGATGACGGAAATTCAGCCCTTCGAGTTTCTCGCCGGTGAAGCTGGCCAGGACCTCGTACTTTCCGAAGCGGCAGCGCGCGGCGGTCGCTTCGAGCAGCGCCTGCGCGACGATATACACCTCCCGGTTCTCGGCCTCGACAGCCACGTATTCGAACTTCGGGTGGTAGGCGATCGCCATATTGGCCGGGATCGTCCAGGGGGTCGTGGTCCAGATGATGGCGCTGACCTTGCGCCCGGCGAGGGCCGGAGCGATCTTCTCCGCGCCCTCCGGCAGCTCGAACTGCACCCAGACCGACGGGCTCGAATGGTTCTCGTACTCGACTTCGGCCTCGGCGAGCGCGGTGCGGTCGCGCATACACCAGTGGACCGGCTTGAGACCCTTGTAGACGTAGCCCCGGTCGAGCATCTCGACGAACGCTCCAGCCGTCACCGACTCGTATTGAGCCGACATCGTCAGGTAGGGGTCGTCCCAGCGGCCGAAAACGCCCAGCCGTTCGAACGCGCGGCGTTGCAGCTCGACGTACTTGCCGGCGTACTTGCGGCAGGCGGCGCGAATCTGGAGCGCGCTCATGCCGGCCTTGCGCGCGCCGAGTTCCTGGTCAACCTTGATCTCGATGGGCAGGCCGTGGCAGTCCCAGCCGGGCACGTAGGGGGAGTCGAACCCCGCCATGGTCTTGGACTTCACAATGAAGTCCTTCAAGGTCTTGTTGATGGCGTGGCCCAGGTGGATGTTGCCGTTGGCGTAAGGCGGACCGTCGTGCAGGAGATAGCTGGGAGCCCCGGCCCGAGCCTTCCGGATGCGGCCATACAGGCCCTCCTGGGCCCATTTTTCGAGCATCTTGGGTTCGTTTTGCGGCAGGTTGGCCTTCATCGAGAAGGCCGTTTTCGGCAGGTTGACCGTGTCCTTGAGGTCCATAAGAGAATGCTGTCGGCGCCCCGGAGTGAGTATCCAATTCGATTATAGCGTGGGCCTTGCGGCGCGGCCCGATCGCGACGCTACGGTTTTCCGTAGACACTCTGTGAACAATTAACAGGTGACCTCTTGCATGGGTCCGCTGCTTCGGGTTATAAGGTTGATAAGCCAAGAGATGTGTTAAACTACAACCAGCTTCCAAAAGATGTAACGCCTGTACATCAAGGAGCGTCGATACTGCAGAGAGAGGTCCTAGGAGTGGAGACGTAAGTGGACAGGAACGACGCCCTCAACAGCGCCCCTCCGGGTGGTGTGCCCGCCGCGGCGAAATCAGGCGACGAGCATCTCGATCATTTTATTCTCAGTTCTCTCGAGCAGCCCTGGTATGGATCGCTCCTCCAGCAGGTCCGGGAGCGGCTCAACCGCAAGCCCGAAGCGCCGCTGGTGCTGACGTCGAAACCGGTTCCGGTTAAGGACATCTGGGGCTTCTATGACAACCGCAAGAAGGCGGCCCTCTCCTCGATGTGCTCGCACCTGGCGCTGGTGCTTCTGATGGTGCTGGTGGCCTCGAACAAACACGTCCAGAGCCTGGCCAAACAGACGGCGACGCTGGTGCTGCCGATCGACATCTCTCCCTACGTGCCGACGGCGCCGCCTAAACCGAACGGCAAGTCCAGCGGGGGAGGCGGCGGAGGTGGCGATCGCTCCCCGCTGCCGGCGAGCAAGGGACGGCTGCCGAAGTTTGCGCTCGAGCAGTTCACGCCGCCCACGGCGAAGATCATCAACGAGGATCCGAAGCTGGCCATGGACCCGACGGTAGTGGTGCCGCCCGACCTTTCCTTCCCGAATCCCAACATGGCGCAATTCGGTGACCCGCTCGCGAGGATCGGTCCGCCGTCGAACGGACCCGGCTCGGGCGGCGGCATCGGCTCGGGCCGAGGCGGTGGCGTCGGTTCTGGCAGCGGTCCTGGCGTGGGGCCGGGGTCGGGCGGTGGCATGGGTGGCGGCGTTTTCCGCGTGGGCGGAGGCGTCAGCGCGCCACAGTTGATCCACCGCGTCGATCCGGAGTATTCCGAAGAGGCGCGCAAGGCGAAGCACCAGGGCACCGTGGAGCTCTACGTCGAAGTGGAACCCGACGGTACCGCGCACCGCATCCAGGTGCGGCGCAGCCTGGGACTAGGGCTCGACGAGAAAGCCGTCGAGGCCGTGAAGCAGTGGAAGTTCCGTCCGGCGATGAAGGACGGGAAGCCAGTTACGGTCGGCGCGCTGGTGACAGTCCACTTCCGGCTGCTGTAGACGAACCGTTCGGCAACCCTTTATACTCGTAAGAAGAGCGGCAACCTCATGCTGGGAGGTCGTCCAACGGTAGGACAGCAGATTCTGGATCTGCTTATCGGGGTTCGAATCCCTGCCTCCCAGCCACCACGGAAATCGACATATGCTGCGTGGTTTCGATCTTCGGATCGGCGCCGGGGGTCAGTAGAAGTTCAGTCACCGGAGACGCGCGGATTGTGGCTGGGAACGGCGCTTCGCCACTCCTGCCCATCCGGTTCTTCAGGCACGGTCAGGCGTCGATCGCGGCCGCGGGGGCCGTGGTTTCAAAACAACACGAGTTGCTCCGCTCCCGCGGGACGATAGTTCAACCGCAACACGCTGGCTTCCTCCACGCGATCCCAATGCTCGCAGATCCAGGTCAGCTCGCGGGCGCAGCAGCCCAGGTCGATTACCGCGTCCAGCAGGCGGTACAGCAGTTCGTATGCCTCGGCGAATCGCCGCTCGGCGATCAGACGCCGGGCGTATGCCAGAGTCTCGGGTGTCTCCAAAACCTTAACGGGGTCGTGCGTAATTGCGGTGGACGTGCGTCCACTCGCGATCAGTTCCAGAGAAATCTCAGTCCGCGGAGCATCCAGCACGACCAGGCACCGGCGTGTGGCCAGGAACTCGCGGATGCGTCCGCAATTCTCCTTCGTCGGACCATCGAGTGCGAGACCTAGCTGATGGCCCAGTTCTCCCGAGGCTTGTGCCAGGGTGCGGCCCTGGCACGGCACCCACAGTACCGCCTCGAACTCCTCCTCCGCCTCCCTGGCGAACCGCGACGCAACGGCGCCGCTGACGTGCAGCGTGCCGGCGCGATCGGCCAGACTCACATACAAATCCTCCAGATCGCCCGAGAACTCGAAGCTCGGTGCCTCGCCCGGCGCCCGCTGCCGCAGCGTGAACCAACGCTTTAGCAGCCGCCAGGCAGTCAAACAGTTGGTGGTTGCGTCAATGAAATTCCGCCGCCGCAACAGCGGCGGAAATGAACATTCCCGCAACAGCATCGTGACCACTTCTACCTGGGCTTGTTTCGCCCGTTCGAAAAGCACCGGCTCCCAGCGTTCGCGAACCCACCGTGTTGGGGAGGACGACGGAGACAGCAGCAGCAACAGCACATCGGCGCAAAGGCCTTCTTCCGCTTTTGCGATCAAGCCCCCGTTTTCACCGATCTGCCCGTCGTCGACGTAGCAGGCAAGATCACAGCTGAACTCCAGGAATCCGGCAAGGTGACTTGCGACGTCATGGTCGGGCCGAGCATGAGCGAAAAATGCGGTCGCCAAGAGCCGAATATAACTCCGTTCACCGAGCACCTTGACTTGCACCCGCAGGCGCGTATAAAATTTTATACAGGTTGGCTGTATGGACGATGCAAGACAGATCCGTTGGGTAGGGTCTGCCTACGACGATCTGCTGGCATTTCCAAAGGATGCCCGGAAGGAAGCGGGCTTCCAGTTGGGGAAGGTCCAGAGAGGACTTGAGCCGGCCGACTGGAAGCCGTTTGACGAGGTAGGTGCCGGCACGAGGGAGATTCGGATCCGGGAGGCAAGCGGTATTTACCGCGTGATGTACGTCGCTAAGTTCGAGGAAGCCATCTACGTGCTGCACTGCTTCCAGAAGAGGACTCCGGTGACCAGCAAGCACGACAAGGCTGTTGCCGCGGCGCGCTTTCGCGCCGTGGTCAACGTGAGGAAGGAAAAGAAATGAAGATCGACACCGAAATCCGCCATGTGACAAAGCCGGGCGCGAACCTCTTCCTGGAACTGGGTTTTACGCCGGACGAGGCCAAGCGTCTACAGGCTGCGTCCCGCAAACAGATCAATGACACGCGCCTGCTGAAGCGGCAACTGATGGAAGAGCTGTCTGTCTGGATTGCGAAACATCACCTAAAGCAGGCCGAGGCCGCCGAGATTCTGAGGGTCTCGCGCCCGCGTGTGTCCGACGTGGTCAACAAGAAAACGGCCAAGTTCACCATCGATACGCTTGTGGAAATGCTCAGCCGTGTCGGCAAGCCGGTCAAGCTGGCAATCAGTTGACCCGCGGATGTCCTGATGCTTGGGCAATTCTCCGCGCTAGCTCTCTATTTTAATCAATACGTGGCGGGCGGAGAGGTGGTTGGAAGGTATTGTTTCCGGGCAGCCAATCCTTCCAATACCTTAGCGAGGTCACACCGTCGGCTCTCTCCGGTACTATAGTTTTCTGCCTCCTCAGTAGTTCGCCTCACCCGAATTCGGTACCGGCCTACCATTGCCAAAACCGGCCCCTACCCGGCAAACTCGCTTCCATGGCGATGGCTTTGAAAAGTTTTGAACGGCTCGCCGGCTCCATGCTGCTGCAAGCCATGGCAGACCTAAAGTCCGGTTCGGTGAAGCACCGCGGTCTGGCCTTCGAGTGGCTGGAAGGCAAGAACGACGACAAATTGAGCTTTGTCCACTGCTGCCGGATGCTGGGACGGGACCCGGAACAAGTCCGCGGCGTGATACTGCGCGGCTTGTATCGGGACTCCGCGGCCCTGGCTGGCGGTAGGATTGCCGCCGACCATCCTTTCGTCGACGCTGTGAACTAAGGCGAGACGGAACTACCGAGCAGGCCCCCGGCGGCGGTAGCCTGGCCTGGCCCGAATTCTTACAACTGATCGCTGAACTGTTCGAGCGCGATCCGGACCAACTGGCTGCGGGTGCGCACGCCGGTCTTGTTGAACAGTTGTTGCACGGTACCCTTGACAGCGCTCTCGGTCACGCCGATTTGATCGGCGATCTGTTTATTGGAGGCGCCCTCCATGACCCCCCGCAGGACCACCGCCTCGCGCTCGGAGAGCTTCCGAGCTTCGTCGGAAGCTGCCCGGGGGCTGGCGGCGCGCATCAGGGCCGCCAGAAAGCGCGGCTCGAGCCAGACGTCCCCGCCCACCACCGTCCGAATGGCCTTCGCCAGCGTGGCCGGCGGGTGATGCTTCAGGAAGATGCCGGCGGCGCCCTGCGCCATTAGCGCCACCACATCCCGCTCGGTCATATTGGCGCCCGCGGTCACCACCAAGGTCCGCCCGCGAAAGCCGCGGCTGGCGGCTTCGCTGAGGAAGCGGTTGCCGCGCTGTTGGCCGAGGTCGAGGTCGAGAAGCACCACGTCGGCGGGCTCCGCCGCCAACTGCTCCAAGGCCTCTTCCACGGAGCCGCAACCACGGGCGGTCTGGAAATCCGGCTCCGCATCCAGCAGGCGGGCAATGGAATCCCGGAACAGCGCATGGTCGTCGAGCACGAGAATCGTGACCTTGCCGGTCGGACTAGAAGTCATGCGGACACCATTACTTCCTCGGGCACTTCCTCGGGCGCCAGTTGCACCACAAAGCAGCTCCCGGCGTGGTCCGGCTCGTACCGCAAGTCGCCCCCGCAGGATCGAATCATGGCCCTCGAAATATACAGGCCGAGGCCATGGGAGGCCGCGCCTTGCTGAAAGGGCTGGAAAAGCCGGTCGGGGACCGGTACGCCGGGGCCGGAGTCCCGGAGGTGCACCCGCACCCAGTTATCCTCGCGGTTGGCCGCGATGGTAAGCTGCCGGATTTCGCACTTACGCAGGGCCCGCCGGCTGTTTTGGCAGATGTTCAAGAACACCTGCAGCAGGTGGTGATGGTCCGCCTGGACCCGCGGCAGATCCGGAGCCACCTGCCAGGAAACCTGGACCCCCGCCGCGCGGAAGGGAGGCTCGATTACGATGCGAAGCTCATCGAGCACCGTACGGAGATCGATGGCGGCGAGCGGCTGGTCCGTGGCCAGGCGCAGCTCGGAGGCCGCCAGCACCTCCAGGCCCGCCACCAGCGTGCCGAGCGCCCGGTAGTCCTTATCTTCGGCGAGCTCGGTGTGCCGGCCCAGGTTGATGTACGCGGCGCGCGCGGCGGCGCACAGGTTGCGGACCTCGTGGGATACGGCGCCTACCAGGATCCGGGAAGTGACGACCGAGGAGTGTAGGGCGAGGTCCTCCCGGTCGCGCAGCTCCTCGGAGCCGTCGCGCACCACGGCCGCCAGCCGCATTCCGGAAGTGGTCTCGTAAGTCGAGAACCACACCTGGGCCAAAAAGACTTCGCCCTGGCGGGTGCGCCCGGTGCATTCCATGCTGGCCCGGAAGAAACGCTTGGCCCCCGCCGCCCGAGGCACGGCGGCGACCGCGGGCAGCAAAGAACCGATGGACTGGCCTGCCAGGGTGCCCGCGTCGAAGCCGAGCATGCGGTGCGCGGCCTCGTTAGCCAGCAGCACCTCTTCCTGCATGTTGAGAACGAGGATCGCTATAGGGCTGCTCTCGATCAGGATCCGCATCTGCTCCTCGGCGTCCTGACGCAGGCGAGACTGCTCCAGTGCCAGCCGGCGGACGCGGGCGAGCTCAGAGACGAAGAAACCAGCCCCCAGATAGGTGGCCGAGACCAGGGTGAGGCGCGTGATGGCGTTAGCATCCCAGGCCCCCGGCGAAACCGCCTCGCGCAGCAGCGCGCAAAACAGCGCTACGCCCACAATCGGCCAGCGACTGAGATAGTAGCCGGCGATCAAGATGGGGAACAGGTAGAGCGTCCCCAGGGCCACGCTGTGGGTCCGCCACTGCACGAGCGCATTGACGGCGATCAGAGCGGCCGTGGCGGCCAGCAGCTTCAGTCGTTTGGATTCCGAGACGTCGTCGATGGCCAGCGCCACTCTCATGATCGGACGGACACTCGTCCGGTTGCCATTATAGGGGCGGGGTCCCGCGATAATGGGCCTTTCGCGGCCGGTAGAGGATCTTAGTTACCGGTTTAGAGGGTTTGGCCGGACGCGGCTAGAGAATTGGCCTTAGAACCGGACCGCCTCGACGGCTAGGCCACCCGAGCGCGAACCGAACGTTTCTGGGTGAGATCACTCGGGTCGATAAGAGGTACAAGTGATCAAGCGACCCAGGCTCACCGTCTTTTACTCTTGCTTTATCCTCGCGGCCGGAGCGGCAGCGGCGGTGCACATGGCGCACCAGCCCGCCCCGGTCTCAGCCGGCACCTTTGTCTTCCTGCTGTTCTTCGCCTGTGGGACCTCGGCGCTCAAAATCAAGCTGCCAGGTGTGACTCAGTCGGTCCCGCTCTCGTTTGTGTTCAGCTTCACCGCCGTTACGGAGCTGCCGGCTGGGTATGCCTTCCTCGTCGCGGCCCTAGCGCTTCTTTATGACAAGTTGGAGGACCTGCGCCAGGAGTCGGCATGGAAAGGGTTCACCTTCGACCTGGCTTCCACGGCGGTCTCTACGCTGGTCACCTCCTGGACCTATCATTGGCTTCTGGAGGGAGGGGGTTTAAAGCCGCTGGTGGCCTTAGGAGCCGGCGCCGCAGTCTATTACGCGGTCAGCAGTCTTACCGGGGCCGTGCTGCTGGCCTTCGAGGAGAGCAAAACGCCGTGGAGGATGTGGAGCGAGCGGTTTTTCTGGATGGGACCGCTCTACCTGCTGATCCCCGTGGCCGCCGGGATCACGGCGATGCTGCCCAGCGCTACCGAGGCGGCCAACCGGTTGTTAGGGCTCGCTCTGCTCTACGGAGGCTACCGTTACATCAAGCAGTACTTCGGCCGTCTGCACGACGAACAGGACCATGCGCGTCGTCTGGATGACATCCGCCAGCGGACGATCGAGGCGCTGGCGGTGGCCATCGAGGCCAAAGACGGCGCGACCGCCGGGCACCTGCGGCGGGTGCGGCGCCATGCCCTCCGCCTGGCCAAGAAGTTGTGCGTTTCCGAGTACGAAATCAAGACGCTGGAGTTGGGAGCGCTCCTGCACGACGTTGGTAAGGTCGGTGTTCCGGACTACATCCTCGGAAAGCCCGGCTGCCTCACCGAGCAGGAGTTTCGCCAGCTCTCGGTGCATACGCAGATCGGAGCGGACATCGTAACCGCCGTGGAATTTCCTTACCCGGTGGAGCAGA
This sequence comes from Terriglobia bacterium, assembly GCA_041482115.1. Lineage (GTDB taxonomy): Bacteria > Acidobacteriota > Terriglobia > Bryobacterales > JACQDG01 > JBGPDC01. Next base: position 29,540 of record JBGPDC010000004.1, read on the forward strand.
TCGTGATGAACCACCATGAACACTGGGACGGCTCCGGCTACCCGCGGCAGCTCTGCGGGGATCAGATTCCCCGCCTCGCCCGTGTGCTCACGGTGGTGGACTGCTTCGACGCCCTGATCACCGACCGGCCCTACCGGGGAGCGCTGCCTATCGAGAAGGCGGTCGAGATCATGCAGGAGCAGCGCGGAAAGTTGTTCGACCCGGAGATTCTGGACACCTTCCTGGAGGAGGTGCCGCTGTTGGCGGAGGACCTGGACCGGGAACTCAAATTGGAGCGCACCCGCAAGGTGCTCGACCAGGCGCCCCGGCCCACGGCACGGCAGACGTGGATGTCGGATGGGGCCACCCGCGATGCCGCGCTGCGCCGCCTGACGCTTGAGAAGCTCTCGTCGGAGCCCGAGCAACTGGTGCTGCTCTACGATATTCTGCAATTGCTCGGCGCCAGTCTCGACTTGCGGCAGACCCTCCAGAAGACGCTGGCTATGTTCCGCCGCACTATTCCTTTCGAGATCGGCGGCGTATTCCTGCTGCAAGACGGCCAGTACCTGCTGGCGGCCGCCGATGGCCTGCCGGACCATTGCATCGGCAGACTGAGTCTGCCGGCTGAGCAGGGGGTCTTTGCGAACGCCATGGTCGCCCAGCGGCCCGTGGTGGTCCCCGGAGCGCCCGTCGATCTGGGGGTGGGGCTGAGCCGGTATCTGGTCAACCTTCGCTCGACTCTCGCCGTGCCTCTGATCGCGGAAGGAGGCGATCGCCCGGCCGGCGGCCTGCTGCTAGGCTCGATGACGTGCGACCACTTCAACCTCGAGCAGGCCTGGTTCGTGGGGCTGCTCAGCGGCAAGCTGGCCGCCGTGATTCATGCCGCTCGGGAGGTGGAGGCGCTCCGGACGGAAGCCGTCACCGATCCGCTCTCCCGGCTGCCCAACGCGCGTGCGACCTACCAGCGCTTGGAGACGGAAGTCGAGCGCGCCTGCCGGCAGGAGACGCCGCTGGCCGTATTGTTTCTCGACTTGGACGGCTTTAAAGAGATCAACGACACCCACGGTCACACCGCCGGGGACCGCGTGCTGGCGGAAACCGGGGAGCGCTTGAGGGCCGGCTTGCGGCCCTACGACTTCATCGGGCGCGTGGGCGGAGACGAATTTGTCGCTATTCTGCCGGGCATGGATCCGGTGAACTTGCCGGCCAAGATCGACTCCCTGAAGAAGTTGGTCGCTCGGAACCTGGTCAGTCTTCCCGAAGGACAACAGGTTTCCACCAGCGTCAGCATCGGCACGTCGCTCTATCCCGAAGATGGCCGCGAGGCCGACGATTTGATCTTTCGGGCCGACCAGAGGATGTACGACGAAAAGCGCGGCAAAGGAATGCTCTGCCGTAGCCCCGTTCCCGCGATTTCGGCTCAGCCCCGGACCGTGGGCTAAGGACACTATTTCGCAGACGCGGTTTACGCCTTTTCACAGCCTGCTAAGCGTCGCCCCCTTGTGCTATAAAGGATTGTTTTGGATACCGTTAGCAATTTCTATGTGCGGTAGCCAGCGGCGGGCGCGCCGGAGGCTCATAGAGGGCATGGGACCGGGCGTACCGCAGCTTCAGCGGCCTTACGCCTGCCGCGCCCGCAGTCCCAACCCTGTCGGCTCACGGTGAGAACCTGGGGCACAAAGTACGTTGACTTGAGAGGAGAATCCTGAATGTTCGCTGTCTCGCCCCCTGCGGCGCTGCTGCTCCAGATTAGCGCGGAATCCGCGGAGGGTTCTCACTATCTGTGGCTGGTCCTCGCCATCAGTGTATTGTCGCTGCTAATCGCCGTGCTCTTCTCCCGTTATGTCCTGGCGCAGGACACCGGCACGCCGCAGATGCAAAAGATCTCGAATGCCATCAAAGAGGGGGCCGAGGCCTTCCTGCGGCGCCAGAATCAGACCATCATTTATCTGGCGGTGGTGCTGGCGGTGATCATTTACGCCGGCTACGCGGTGGGCAAGGGCGATGCGACGCTGGCGCTGCGGATGACGATTTCGTTCGTCATCGGCGCGGCGTGCTCCCTGGTGGCCGGCTTTAGCGGCATGTGGGTGTCGATCCGCAGCAACATCCGGGTGGCCTCGGCGGCGCGCACCGACCTGAACCGCGCGCTGCAGATCGCGCTGCGGGGCGGCGCCGTCACCGGGCTCAGCGTGGTGTCCCTGTCGCTGCTGGGTGTCGGGATTCTGTTTTGGACGTTCGGCGGTCTGGCCGGGGCGGAGCAGACCATGGCCGTGCCGGATCAGATGGTGGCGTTCGGTTTTGGCGCGAGCTTCGTGGCGCTGTTTGCGCAGCTCGGCGGCGGTATCTATACCAAGGCGGCCGACGTCGGGGCGGACCTGGTGGGCAAGGTCGAAGCCGGTATCCCCGAGGACGACCCCCGCAATCCCGCGGTGATCGCCGACCTGGTGGGCGATAACGTAGGCGACTGCGCGGGACGCGGCGCCGACCTCTTCGAATCGACCGCGGCGGAAAACATCGGCGCCATGATCTTGGGCGTGGCGCTCTACCCGGTGTTCGGGCTCAAGGGCGTGATCTTCCCGCTGATGGCGCGGGCCTTCGGCTTGATCGCCTCCATTCTCGGCGTGCTGGTCGTGCGGGTAAAGGGCGAAGAAGATCCCATGCACTCCCTCAACCGGGGCTACCTGGTCACCACCTTGGTCGCGCTGGTCGGCTTCTATGTAGCAGTGCAGCTACTGCTGCAAGGCAACCTGATGCTGTTCGGGGCGGGAGTTATCGGTATTGTCACAAGTTTCCTCTTTGTGTGGATCACGCAATACTACACGGAATACCGCTACCGGCCGGTGCTCTCCATTGCCGAAAGCTGCAAGACCGGACCGGCGACGACCATCATCACCGGCTTTTCGGTGGCTCTCGAATGCACCGGCCTGCCGGTGCTTGTCATTTCAGCGGCGATCATGGGTTCCTACTACCTGGGGGCCCACGCCGGGCTCGCCGTGGGGACGCAGGCGGCGGGCCTCTATGGTACGGCCATCGCCACCATGGGCATGCTCTCGACCGCGGCCTACATCCTGGCCATGGACACCTTTGGCCCCATCACCGACAACGCCGGCGGCATCGTCGAGATGTCCCGCCAGCCGGAGGACGTGCGGCGGCGCACCGACCGGCTCGACTCGGTGGGCAACACGACCAAGGCGCTGACTAAGGGCTACGCGATCGGCAGCGCCGCGCTGGCGGCGTTCTTGCTTTTCTCGGCCTATATCAATGAAGTCAAAAAGCACCTGCATATGCCGGTGGACGCACCCTTCCCGATCGACATCGGCCAGGTACCCGTCTTCACGGGCGCGCTGCTGGGGGCCATGCTGGTGTTTGTGTTCAGCGCGCTCGCCATCCGGGCGGTGGGTAGAGTGGCCCAGACGGTGATCGAGGAAGTCCGCCGGCAGTTCCGCGAAAATCCGGGCATCATGGCCGGCACTTCCGACCCCGAATACGGGACCTGCGTGGATATCGTCGCCAAGGGAGCGTTGAAGGCGATGGTGCTCCCGGGGATTCTGCCCGTAGCCGGTCCGGTGCTGGTCGGCCTGATCTTCAAGAACTTCGCGAGTCCCGGTGACACGGTCCCCGTGGGCGCGGTTTCGGTGGCGGCGTTTCTCATGGTCGGAACCATCGCGGGCATCCTGCTCGCCACGATGATGAACAACGGCGGCGGCGCCTGGGACAACGCCAAGAAGTACATCGAGACCGGTGCGCTCGGTGGAAAGGGCTCTGAGGCGCATAAGGCGTCGGTCGTGGGTGACACGGTGGGCGATCCCTTCAAAGACACTGCCGGCCCATCGCTCCACGTGCTGATCAAGCTGCTGAGCACCATCACGCTGGTCGCCGCGCCGCTGTTCATCTAGGTTGTTTGGGAGAATCCCCTTGAGCGAGCATCCGACACCGGAACACATCATGCAGGTGGGCCTGGGCTTCTGGGCCTCGAAGACACTCTTGAGCGCCGTCGAGATGGGCCTGTTTACTGAGCTGGCCCACCGTCCCGAGGATCTCGAAACACTGCGGGGTAGGCTGGGCCTGCACCCGCGCTCGGCGCACGACTTCTTAGACACGCTCGTGGCCTTGGGCTTCTTGCAACGCCGGGACGGCAAGTACTACAACACCCCGTCCACGGATCTGTTCCTGGATAAACGGAAGCCGACCTATATCGGCGGGATTCTCGAGATGGCCAACCAGCGCCTCTTCGGACACTGGAACCATCTGACCGAAGCCTTACGCACGGGCAAGCAGCAGAACGAGTCCAAAGAAGATGGCGGCGCCTCGCCGTTTGAAGCACTCTATGCCGATCCCGCCCGGCTGCGGGGATTCCTGGCGGCCATGAGCGGCATCAGCCGGGGCGCCAGCCTCGCCATCGCCGAAAAGTTCCCCTGGAATAAATACCAGACTTACGTCGATGTAGGCACGGCGCAGGGCGACACCGCAGTGCAAATGGCCCTGGCCCATCCGCACCTCAGCGGGACCGGCTTTGACCTTCCGGAGGTCGGGCCGATCTTCGAGGAATACGTGGAAAGTCACGGCCTCTCCGGGCGGCTCCGCTTCGCGGCCGGAAGCTTCTTTGAGGACCCCTTGCCGGCCGCTGACGTGATCATCATGGGCCACATCCTGCACGACTGGGGTCTGGACATCAAGAGGATGCTGATCGGCAAGGCGTACGATGCGGTTCCGGAGGGCGGCGCCTTGATCGTCTACGAAAGCATCATCGATGACGATCGGTCCAAGAACGCCTTCGGCCTGCTGATGAGCCTGAACATGCTCATCGAAACCCCGGCGGGATTCGATTATACCGGGGCCGATTGCCAGGGCTGGATGAAAGAAGCCGGGTTCCGTCACACGCGCGTCGAACACCTGGTCGGGCCGGATTCGATGGTGGTCGGGGTTTAAGTAGAGCTCACCTCAGGAAGGGGGGCAAGAATTCAGCCGCCGGCCCGCCGGCAGGCGACTTAGCCCACAGAACTCCGCCAAACGCTCCTCGGTCGAACGGAGCCGTTCGGCGACCAGTTCCGTCAGACCATGGAACACTTCAACCCCTAACGCCGGCTCCTCCCGGCACAGCGGTGCCAGGCGGGCGGCATCCAGGCGCAGGGCGTCCGACTCTTCCCGCGCCCGGACTCGAAAGGCGGTATGGTGCTGGTCCAACAGAGAGGACCATCCAAAGACCTTCCCCGGCCCGAGCGCCTGAATGCAGATCGTATAGACTGAAGCGCTTATCTCGATGCACACCAACCCGGAAGTGAGCAGATAGAGGTAGGGAGAGCTCTCTCCGGCGGCGAAGACGATCTGGTCCTCGTGGAAGGTGACCACCTCGGCCAGATCCTCTAACTTTTCGAGTCCTGGCAGGCCCTTAGTGAAGGGATGCTGCCGCAGGGCCTGTCGGATGCGCATCCGTGCCATATTCCCCACCAGTTGGGGCAAATTGCCCAACATAATCGCATTTGGCGGCTCCGGGCTTGTCATCAAGCGCTAGAGGAGCAATTAGGGGGCCAGTCTTCGAGTAAGGCGGGAGGAGGGCAAGGCCCGGTGGGGACCGCTAGTCGTGTTTCGCAAAGGCCCAGGCGAGCAGCGCTGACTGCTCCAACTGGTGAGCCTTCATCGACCCGGTGGCGGGACTGGCGCTTGCCGACCGCTTTACCGTCCGCACGAACCGGCCGCCGCTCAACTGCTCCAGCCGCGGCTGGACGAAAAGGAGCGCGCCCATGTTGGCCGGCTCTTCCTGAATCCACACCAGCTCACCGCCGCCGTGCCGCTCGAGTTCCGCTGCGAGCGCCGCCTCCGGGAAAGGATAGAGCTGTTCCAGTACCACCACGGCGGTAGACTCGTCTCCGCGCCGCTGGCGCTCCGCGCGCAGTTCGTGGCAGATTTTTCCAGTGCAGATCAGGATCCTGTCTGCCTTGGACACTTCCGGGTCGGCAATCACCGTCTGGAATCCCCCGCGCATCAGGTCGTCCGGCATGGCGGCGGCCTGGGGATCGCGCAACAAGCTTTTCGGCGTAAAGACCACCAGCGGCTTGCGCCACCGCCGCAGCGCTTGCCGCCGCAACAGGTGAAAGTATTGCGCCGCCGTGGAAGGCTGGCAAACCTGCAAGTTGTCTTCTCCGGCCAATTGCAGAAAGCGTTCGACGCGCGCGCTCGAATGCTCCGGCCCTTGCCCCTCATACCCGTGCGGGAGAAGCATCACCAGGCCGGAAAGCAGGCCCCATTTGTCTTCCGTGGCGCTGAGGAACTGATCGATGATCACCTGCGCCCCATTGGCGAAGTCTCCGAACTGCGCCTCCCACAGCACCAAAGCTTCCGGATAGTCGCGGCTGAAGCCGAACTCGAAACCCAATGCGGCCGCTTCGGACAAAGGTGTGTCATAGCAGTCAAACGCCGCTTGCTCCGGGTGCAAGTGCGCCAGCGGAACATACTCGTGTTCGTTTTCCACATCGATCCACACCGCGTGGCGCTGATTAAAGGTTCCCCGGCGCGAGTCCTCGCCGCTCAAGCGCACCCGCGTCCCTTCCCACAACAGGGAGCCGAAGGCCAAGGCTTCGGCCATGCCCCAATCGAGCGGACGCTTCCCCAGTGCCATCTCTTGCCGGTGCTCGAGCCCCCGCTTCACTTTGGGGTGGACATGGAAGTCCGCTGGCGCGTTGGTAATACGCTCCGCGATCTCTCGCAGTCTCGCTGACTCGATGGCGGTCTCGACTTCCAATGACAAATCGTAACGGCCGCCCTCGTACGGGGACCAGTATTCCGGCAGTTCTCGCAGCACCGGAATTTCGCGCGCCTCCTTAGCCTGCCCCTGCTCGTTCTCTAATTCCTTGCGAACTCTTTCCGCAAGTTCTTGGGCGGCCTCGCGGCTTACCCCACTCGTTTCAGCGTAGGTCTTCCAAAGCGGGGGAAGCTTTTCAATCTTGCGGTACAGAGCCGGCTGCGTGGTGGTCGGATCTTCCACTTCGCTGTGCCCGTGGCGGCGATAGCCGATCAGGTCCACGATCACATCGCTTTGAAAGGCGTACCGGTATTCCAAGGCCAGTCGCGCCACCCGCACGACCGCCTCCGGGTCTTCTCCGTTGACGTGAAAAATGGGAATCGGCAGACGCTTGGCGACATCCGAGGCATAGCGTGAGGAGTGCAGGTCCCTTGGAGCGGTCGTAAAGCCGATCAGGTTGTTAACGATGACGTGAATCGTCCCGCCCACGTCGAAGCCGCGCAGCTCCGCCAGGTTTAGCGTCTCAGCCACAATCCCCTGTCCGGCAAAGGCGGCATCGCCGTGCAGCGTGACCGGCAGAACCTCCATCCGGCCTCGCGGGCCCCGGCGGTCCTGCTTGGCTCGCACCCGGCCCGCCACCACAGGATCTACGGCCTCCAGATGGCTGGCATTTGAAACCAGGCCAACGCGCATGCGGCGGCCCTCATCGCCGGTGTACTCTCCCGTGGCGCCGACGTGATATTTCACATCCCCGCCTCCCAGCACGCTGCGCGGGTCCACATCCTCGAAGCCGGCCATCACTTCCGCCGGCCGCTTGCCCACGATATGGACCATGACGTTGAGCCGCCCGCGATGGCTCATGCCCAACAGGATCTCGGTCGCGCCCAGTCCGGCCGCCCCCACCAGGATTTCGTCGAGTAAGGGGATTAGCGCGGTCGCGCCTTCCAGGGAATAACGCTTGGTTCCCAGGTACCGAATCTGCAGGACGCGCTCAAACGTGTCGCCCCGTACCAGGCGCTCCAAGATTCGCGGGCGGTCCGGAGCGGGAAAGCTCGATTCCATCCGGTCGCGGATCCAGCGGCAGCGATCCGGATAGGGCAGGTGCAGAAACTCGACGCCGATCGAGCCGCAATAGACGGCCCGGCCGCGTTCGGCCGCCTCGCCGCTCAGCGCCAGGTCCGGATGCGGCTGCGGTTCCAACCGGCCCAGGGGATCAAGGTTCGCCTGGAGGTAGCCCCACCGCGCAAACGCCTCCGGAATCTCCCGATCGCTCATACCTACCGAGCTAATACGAAAGCGGCCGCCGCCGGGAAGTAATCACGCCCGTATTGAGACCGAGAGTGCTCAGGCCGCCGAAGAAGCGGGCGTGCTCGATCTTGACGCAGCGGTCCATCACGACCTCGAGGCCGGCCTGCCGCGCCCGCTCGGCCGCTTCTTCGTGGATCACGCCGAGCTGCATCCACACTACTTTGGCGCCGATCGCGATGGCCTCCTCGACCAGGGCCGGAACGGCGGCCGTCTCACGGAAGATGTCGACGATATCGACCGGCTCCGGCAGTTCGCGCAGGGAAGCATAGGACTTCAGCCCCAGCACTTCCGTCTCCCGGGGATTCACCGGAAACACCTGGTAGCCTTGCGCCACCATGTAAATGGCCGCAAAGTGGCTGGGACGGAACGGATTCGACGAAAGACCCACCATCGCGATTCGCCGATAGCGCTCGAGAATGCCCAGCCGCTCGTGGTCGCTAGTGGCGAAGCGGCTCTGGTTGACGGGCGAGGCGGCGGCGACTCCGTCCGCGGCGGGCAGGGAACAGGAGCGGTTCTCGCTCAACGCTGTGACGCCTCCAGCGCCTGGTCGAGGTCCCAGATGATGTCCTCGATGTCTTCCAAGCCCACCGAGAGGCGGATCATGTCGTTCGTGACGCCGCAAGCCACCTTCTCCTCGTCGCTGAGCTGCTGATGGGTGGTGGAGGCGGGGTGGATCACCAGGCTCTTGGCATCCCCCACGTTCGCTAGATGCGAGAACATCCGTAGCGAATCGATGAACTTGCGGCCGGCTTCCAGTCCACCGTGAATGCCGAAGGTGAAGATCGCACCGGCGCCGTGCGGCAAGTAACGCTGGGCGAGCGCCTGGTAGGGACTCGACGGCAGGTAAGGATGATTCACCCAGCTTACGGCCGGATGGTCCACCAGGAACTGCGCCGCGGCCAGCGCATTGTGCGTATGACGGTCCATGCGCAGGCCCAGGGTCTCGAGGCCCTGCAGAAACAGGAAGGAGTTGAACGGACTCAGCGCCGGACCGAAGTCGCGCAAGCCCTCCACCCGCGCCTTGATGATGAAAGCCATGTCGCCAAAAGTTTCTCGGAAGCGGATACCGTGGTAGCCCTTGCTCGGCTCGAGCAGGTGGGGGAAGGGGCCCTTCTCCCAAGGGAACTTACCGCTATCCACAATCACGCCGCCGATGGAGGTGCCATGGCCGCCGATGAATTTGGTGGCCGAGTGCACCACGATATCGGCGCCGTGCTCGATGGGACGGCAGAGATACGGCGTAGCGAAGGTGTTGTCGATGACCAGCGGCAGGTTGGCCTCGTGGGCGATCTCGGCCACCGCCGCAATGTCCAGCACGTTCATGCGCGGATTGGCCAGCGTTTCGGCGTACACCAGACGGGTGCGCGGCGTAAGGGCGCGGCGGAAGTTCTCGGGGTCGTCGGGGTCCACGAAGGTGGTATTAATACCAAGGCGGCGGAAACTGATGTCGAACTGGGTGTAGGTGCCACCATAGAGCGTGCTCGCCACGACCATTTCATCGCCCGCGCTGAGCAGGCTCGTGAGGGCGATGAACTGGGCCGCCTGGCCGCTCGCGAGCGCCAGCCCTCCCACGCCGCGCTCGAGCGCCGCCATCCGCTCCTCGAACACCGCGGTGGTAGGGTTCATGATGCGCGTGTAGATGTTGCCGAAGCGCTGCAGGTTGAACAGCGCGGCAGCGTGCTCGGTGTCCTCGAAAACGTAAGAGGTCGACTGGTAAATCGGCACCGCGCGGGCGCCGGTCACGGCATCGGGCTTCTGTCCGGCGTGCAGGGCGCGCGTGTTGAACCCAAAAATGTGGTCCGGGATTGCCTCAGCCAAAGTGCTCTCCTGCACTGGGTAAGTCCCTAGGTTAGCAGTTTGGCTGCGCGCTATACTGAGGGTATGAAGCCGGGAGTTTTGAGCCCCAGCGCGAAGGACCTCTACGATCAGGACTTCTTCGAGTGGACCGTCCGGAACGCCGAACTTTTGCGGGCGCGGCGGTTTGACGAAGCGGACGTGGACCGGATCGCCGAGGAACTGGAGGACATGGGGAAGCGCGAGAAGAACGAGCTGGCGAGCCGCTTGCGGGTGCTGTTAACCCACCTGCTCAAGTGGCAGATCCAGACCGAGCGCCGCTCGGGAAGCTGGAAAGCGACGCTGCGAACCCAGCGGCGGGAGATCGGCAAGCTGCTAGCGGGAATGCCCAGCTTGCGCCGGTCGCTGCGAGGTGACTTGCCAGAAGTCTATGAAGACGCCGCCTCCGACGCCGTTGGCGAAACCGGTTTGCCCCGGAAGTCCTTTGCTCCCGCCTGTCCCTTTGATCTGGAACAGATCCTCGATACCGAGTATTACCCCGACTAGGCCAGCACCTTGTCTTTCGCGTAGCAGAGGGACTCCAGATTGCACCTCCCGCACGCCGGCTTGCGGGCCACGCAGACCTGGCGCCCGTGGTGGATGATCTGGTGTGAGAAGAGAATCCACTTCTCCTGCGGGATTATCTTCATCAGGTCTCGCTCGATCTTGCCGGGGTCCTTCTCTTTCGTAAGGTCCAGGCGGTTCGCGATGCGCTGGACGTGGGTATCGACCACCACGCCTACCGCCTTCCCGAATGCCGTGCCGAGCACCACGTTGGCCGTCTTGCGCGCCGCGCCCGGGACCTGGAGCATCTCTTCCATCGTCTGCGGGACCTTCCCGTCAAACTCGGCGAGGATCTTCTTGGCCGCGCCGATCAGGGACTTAGCCTTGTTGCGGAAAAAGCCCGTCGAGCGGATGTCTTTCTCGATCACGACCTGCCGGGCCGCGGCGAAATCCTGAATCGTAGGGTATTTCGCGAACAAGCCCGGCGTGACCAGGTTCACGCGCTTGTCGGTGCATTGGGCGGAGAGAATCGTCGCCACCAGCAACTCCCACGCGTTGCCGTGGGTCAGAGCGCACTGGACATCCGGGTACGCTTCGTCGAGACGGTGGAGGATTGCGGCGACCCGGGCCTGGCGTTCGGCGGCGGTGCGGGGACGGGCGACCCGCCGGCGGGCGGTGCTCGCGGCAGGCATCGGAGCTTAGCCCAGCGTCTCGATCATGCCGTCGACGCTCTTCAGCACGCAGGTGAAGATCGGGGTATCCCGCACCGTGTACTTGCTGCCGTCGGTATCGCGCAATTCCATGACCAGGTCCACAAAATCTTCCGGGTGATCGCTCTCGAAGGCGACCACGAAGTCCTGGTCATCGAGGCCGAAGGAATAAGTCGTGTTCAGCTTGACGCTCGGGTATTTATGCCCGACCGCAATGTGCTCGTTCATCATGCCCTGCCGTGTAGGCATGTTCAACAAGTACCATTCTCTGGTCTTTACGAAGGGATAGATAAAGAGATACTTGAACTTCCCCGGGACCAGCGTCCCGCGCGAGTCGGCCTGCCCTTCGTGCTCGTGGCCGATGATGTAGGTCGAGCGCTTGGTCATCGACACGAAGCTGTGGGACGTCCGCAGATAGCGCCCGAGACCCGTCTGCGATACCTCGGTGGACATCTGCTGCAGGTCCTCGAGTTGGTAGCAAATGCGCCACAACATGAGGTCGGAATCGGCCCGGATACCCACGGTCGAGTAGGGCAGGACGAGCATCTGGCCGGGCTGGGTCCACGAGGTAATCTTGCGGCACAACTCCACACGGTCCCGCTGTTTCTGCTCTTCCGGCAGCAGGCGCCAGGCCGGATCCAGTTTGTACATGATGAAGTTGACGATTTGACGACGCGGTTGGTCTTCAGTCTGCGACATAATCAAGTACTCCGGAAGCACTCATCATAACATGGGCGGAATCTGGGCTATTCTCGCGCTCACCGTGGCGGTGTATGCACCTGCACTCGGCGCAAGCTTCCACTTCGACGACTTCGCCATCTTCGCCGACCGGTTCGTTACGGCGGCCGACGGATGGTGGCAAGTCTTTCGCGTCTCCCAGACCCGGCCCCTCACGTACCTCACCTTTTGGATGAACTTCCAAGCCGGCGGGGCAGTGCCGTGGGGCTATCACGCCGTAAACCTGGCCTTGCACCTGGGCGCGGTCGCCGCGGCCTGGAGCGTGTTCCGCCGGCTGTTACGTCCGCCGCAAGCCTGGTTCGCGACGGCCCTTTTCGCGCTGCACCCGCTCCAAACAGAAGCCGTGTCCTATGTCTTTGCCCGGGCCACGGTGCTTGCGACGCTCCTCTGTCTGCTCGCATGGCGGGACTGGCTCGCGGACCGGCGCTGGCGCGCGGTCGCGTGGTTCGCCGCGGCGCTGCTGGCGAAAGAGGAGTGCGTCGCGTTCCCGCTGTTCCTGTTCGCGACGGACTGGCTTCGGGACCGCTGGCAGCGCCAGTCCGCCGCACCGCTCGGGGCGATGGTCGCGGCGTCGCTGGCCGCCGGAGTCCGGTTGCTGCTGGTGGCGTCGCAGACGGCAGGCTCCGGCGTCGGAGTCCACCCGGCGGGGAAGTATTTGCTCACCCAGCCGAAAGTAATCTGGGAGTACATGCAGCTTCTGGTGCTACCGATCGGCCAAAACTTCGACCACGACGTAAAGCTCTGGTCGCCCGCCGACTGGGCCGGGACAGCGGCCCTGGTGGCGCTTGTGGCCCTAGTCGGCGTGGCCCTTTGGAAGCGCAGCCGAGCCGCATGGTGGCTCGGTGCGCTGGTACTGCTGGCGCCAACCTCCAGCCTCATCCCTCTCGCCGACCTGATGTTTGAACACCGCCTGTACCTGCCGATCATCAGCCTGGCGGCGGGAGTGGGCGAGTGGGTGACCCGGCTCAAGCGTCCGGTAGCGGCTGCGCTGGTGATCGCCCTCGCCGGGGTATCCTTCGCGCGCGCCCGCGTTTGGACCGACGACCTCACCCTCTGGTCGGATGCGGCGGCGAAGTCACCCGCGAAGGTGCGGCCGAAGCTGCAACTGGCTCGCGCGCTGGCGCAGTCGGACCCGGCCCGCGCGGAGGCGCTGCTCGCCGAGTCCCAGCGCCTGGAGCCAGACAACGCCGCAGCACACACGCAACTGGGCTCGTTGTGGCTCGACCAGCGGCAACCCGATCGCGCCCTGCGGGAGTTCGAGGCGGCTTTGCGCCTGGAGCCGCGTTCCGCCAGCGCTCTCAGCAATCGTGGTACGGCCCTTTACATGCTCGGCCGCCCGGAGGAGGCCGAGGGGGAATTCCAGCGCGCGCTCGACCGCGACCCTTGCCACTTCAACGCCCGACACAATCTGCTGCTGCTCTACCGCAGCCAAGGGAGACCGGACGCCTACCAGCGTCTCGCCGACCCACCGCCAGCTTGCGGCTTTACGCCGGCTCAGCTTACCGACCTGCGCAACTGAGCGAGCAAGCCGGGATCGATCTTGGCCTTGACGGTCCGCCGGTCGAGGGCCAAGCGGCGGGAAGCCTCTTCGTAGCTCCCGCATTGTGCGTAAACTAGCGTGGTATAGCGTCGGAGCAGATCCTCGGCGGAGAGTGCCCCCGCGATAACCGCCGCCGCCAAGTCGCCATCGGCCGGCACTTCGGCCCGGTGCGCGGGCCGGTAGTCATTCCTCACCAGGATGTTCCGCACGCACTGCCCCAGCTCCCGGAAGTTGCCCGGCCACAGGTAGTCGTCGCCGAGGTGCTCGTGAATCCAGGCCTCGGCCTGCGCGGCGAGCGATTCCGCCTCGACTCCCGCGACCTGCTGGGCGAGAAAGAGAATCGCCTCGCGCAGGACGTCCGGAGAGTCGCGCAGTTGCTCCGCGAGAGACGGCGTCACGATCTGATCGGCGCACAGGCGGTAGTAAAAATCTTCCCGGAAACGTCCCTCGCCGATCGCAGCGGGCAGCTCGCGATTGGTGGCCGCGATCAGCTTCCCCTGGAAACGCCGGCTCGCCGTATCGCCCACCGGCTGGAACGTCCGCGTTTCGATCACGCGCAGCAGCTTCACCTGCAGCGCCGGGTCGAGCTCGCCAATCTCGTCGAGGAACACGGTCCCCAGCGGATGGCAGGTCTCGAGCCACCCGCGGCGGTCCTGCCAGGCGCCGGTGAAGGCCCCGCGGCGGTGTCCGAACAACTCGGATTCGAGGAGCGTGGGCGCAAGAGCGCTCAGGTTGATGGGATAGAACTGCTCGGTGAGGTCAGCGGCAAAGACCAGCTTGCCCGCGTCAAAGGGCACATAGCGCGAGAGGGCGATGGCGCGGGCCACAAGTTCCTTGCCGGTGCCCGACGGACCGGTGACCAGGGTAGGGAAGTCGCCCATGCGGTCAAACAGCGACCGCCGGTAGCGGCGCATGTCGTGGGTGAAGATCGACTGCCAGACCGCCGACCGCAGCCGGGCCGCCGGCAACGAGTTGCCGACAATGTGGGTGAAGATGTAGTGGAAGGCCCGCACGATCTGGACGAAGCACGCGAAGGTGTGAAGCGGGTCGCGCACGCTCGGGAGCTGGCGTCCCGGAATCTCGAAGAAACTCTTCCAGTCGCCCAGGAAGTCGCGATAGACGCCCCAGCCGGCGCCAGCCGTGCCAAACGCCGCCGCGTAGAAGCGGTTCGTGTAGCGGTAGTAAAGAAGGTAGAGAATCGCATCCTCGTAGAGCACCAGATCCGTTTCGGGAGCCGTCGCCCCGGCCGGGAGACGCCGGCGCAGCTCGGGCGCGAGCGCCTCCATCCGCTCGTGAATCCGCCAGGCGTTGACGCGCGGCTCTTCAGGATTCGAAACCCGCACGCTCCAGACCGGATCGCTCGGGACAAAATCGGACCCCAGCGCCCGCCGCTCGTGTTTCGTGCGGTCGGGCAGGAACGGGTTCGCGTAGGCCAGCCCCGAAACCGCCTGCAGGAAGGTTCGCTCGGGCGTGTTCAAAAAACGCATACTATACATCCAATGTATAGCAGTAGCCATCAAATGTATAGATCATTCCGTCCTACCGCTAGCCATCCGTGCTAAAGTATTGAAAAGTCGGAACCCGGGAACGGTGTCCCATCTGCCCTAACGGGGGCATGATGAGGAGCCCGAAAATGAACCGAGACGGTTACCGCGAGCTGCTGCGATCGGGAGGCTTTCAATGCTTCCTGTGGACCCAGTTCCTCGGCGCCCTCAACGACAACCTCTATAAGATCATCGTCTCGATGCTGGCCGTGGATCTCGCGGTCAGCACCGGCAGCAGCCGCTATCTTTCCCTCACCGGAGCCGTCTTCATCCTCCCGTTCCTCCTGTTCTCGGGACACGCCGGGTGGCTCGCGGACCGCTTCAGCAAGCGCCAGGTACTGGTAGTTACCAAATCCATGGAGATCCTCGCGATGTCGCTCGCCATTGGGGCCCTGGTATCGCGCCGCATGGATTTCCTCCTCGGGGTGCTGTTCCTGATGGCCCTGCAGGCGACGCTCTTCAGTCCCGCCAAGTACGCCATCCTGCCCGAGCTGCTGCCGGAGAAGGATCTGTCGCGGGCCAACGGACTGCTCGAGATGAGTACCTTCATGGCCATCATCCTGGGCACATCGCTCGGGAGCGTCCTGCTGGCCTCCTGGCGCGGCCGCCCCGTGGCGCTCGGACTGGTCCTGCTCGCGATCGCGATCGCCGGAAGTCTCGCGAGCCTCGGAATTCCGAGAACTCCGCAAGGCGACCCGACCCGCCGCTGCCGCCCCTGGCACGAACTGGGAGAAGGCCTCCGCCGCCTCGCGAACGACCGGCCCCTCGGACTCGCCGTCCTCGGCATGAGCTGGTTCTGGTTCCTCGGCGCGCTCTTGCAAATGGACATCCTGCTTCTCGGCAAGCAAGTGATGGGGATCACCGAATTACAAATCGGGATCTTGGTGACCTTCCTCGCCACCGGCATCGGCCTCGGAGGTCTCGCCGCCGGGCGGCTTTCCGGTGACAAAGTCGAGCCGGGCCTGGTTCCGATCGGCTCGGTCGGGATGGGTGCGTTCCTGCTGCTGCTCGCCCATTCGGCCCGCTCCTACGCAGTGGCGGCCGCGTCCCTCACCCTGCTAGGTTTTTCCGGCGGCCTGTTCATCGTTCCGCTGAACGCGCTGTTGCAGCAGAAAGCCGAGAGCCGGGAGCGAGGCCGCCTGATGGGGGTCGCAAGCTTCCTCACCACGGTCGGCATGCTGCTGGCCTCCGCCACGATCTGGATCCTGCGCGATCTCCTGCACGTTCCGCCGGACCGCATCCTGGCGCTCGCCGGCTGGTTCACCCTCGCCGCCACGGTCTACACGATGTACCTCGTGCCCGAGTTCCTGGTGCGGTTCATCTTCTGGACCCTCACCCACACCCTGTACCGCATCCGCATCGTCGGGACGGAGAATGTCCCCAGCCGGGGGCCGGCGCTGCTCGTTTCAAACCACGTGTCTTTCGCCGATGGCCAGTTGGTGGGCGCCTGCCTGCAGCGCTTCGTCCGGTTCCTGGTCTTTCAGTCCTACTACGAGAAGCCCGGCTTGCACTGCCTGTTCCGGCTGATGAAAGCCATTCCGATTGCGGGCGGCAACCGCCGCGAGGTCGTCCAGTCGCTCGCCCGCGCCCGGCGGGAGATCGAGGCCGGCCACGTGGTCTGCATCTTCGCCGAGGGCGCCATCAGCCGCACCGGGAACCTGCTGCGTTTCAAGCGCGGCTTCGAGCGGATCGTCGACGGTCTCGACGTTCCCGTAATCCCGGTCCACCTGGACCGCGTGTGGGGCAGCATCTTCAGCTACGAGCACGGCCGCTTCTTCCGCAAGTGGCCGCGCCACATTCCCTATCCCGTGACGGTCTCCTTCGGCCACCCGCTTCCAGCGGGGGCCACGGCCTGGGACGTCCGGCAGGCGGTGCAGGAGCTGGGCACGGCCGCCTGGGACCACCGGCACTCGGGCCGCGATCTGCTGCACCTGCACTTCATCCGCACGGCGAAGCGGCGCTGGCGATCCCTGTGCATGGCCGATTCGAGCGGCAAGGAGCTAACCTTCGGACGGACCCTCACGGCGGGACTGTTGCTCGCTGGCTGGCTGCGCAAAAACCGACAGACGGAATCCAACATCGGGCTGTTGTTGCCCGCTTCGGTCGGCGGCGCGCTCGCCAACCTGGCGGTGATGCTCGCGGGCAAGGTCCCGGTCAACCTGAACTTTACGGCCGGCTCCGAGGCGATGGGAGCGGCCATCGAGCAATGCGGCCTGCGGACCATCTTCACGTCGCGGACTTTCCTCGCCAAGGCCAAGCTGGATCAGCGGGAAGGAATGGTCTTTCTCGAAGATGTGCTGCGCGGGTTCAGCCCCGGCCGGAAGGCCCTGGCGGCCGCCGTGGCGTTTCTCACACCGAGCCGCTTGCTCGAAGCCGCCTGCCATCACGGCGAGACCCCCGACTCGGTCGCGACCGTGATCTTCTCAAGCGGCAGCACGGGGCGGCCCAAAGGCGTACGGCTCTCGCATCACAACGTGCTCTCCAATATCGAGGCCATCCGCGAGGTCTTCGCGATCCAGGCCAGCGACCGCTTCCTCGGGGCGCTGCCTTTCTTCCACTCCTTCGGCTTCACGGTGACGCTGTGGCTGCCGCTCGTCGAAGGGTTCGGCGCGGTTTACCATCCGAACCCGCTCGAGGCCAAGGCCGTCGGGGAGATGGCCGCGAAATACGGCGCAACGATCATGACCGCCACGCCAACCTTCTATGCCGCGTATCTGAAGCGGTGCACGCGCGAGGAGTTCGCGACCTTGCGGCTCGGCCTCGTCGGCGCCGAGAAGCTGCGCGCGAGCCTCGCGGCCGAGTTCAAAGAAAAATACGGGGTCGAGCTGCTGGAGGGCTATGGTGCAACGGAAATGGCTCCGGTCGTGGCAGTGAACACCCCGGATGTGGAGCAGGGAAGCGAGCACCAGACCGGAACCAAGCCCGGTACGGTGGGACATCCCTTGCCCGGCGTCTCGGTGCGGGTGGTAGATCCGGCCACGCGTGAGCTGCTCGGACCGGACCAGGAAGGCCTCCTCCTCGTGAAGGGACCGAACCGGATGCTCGGTTACCTCGGCGACCCTGGGAAGACCGCCGAGGTCTTCGACCACGGCTGGTACGTGACCGGCGACATCGGCTGCGTCGACGAAGAAGGCTTCATCCGCCTCACGGACCGGCTCTCCCGCTTCAGCAAGATCGGCGGAGAAATGGTGCCGCACCTCCGCCTCGAGGAAGCCATCAGCGTCCTGCTGATCGATGCGACGTGCGTGGTGACCGCCGTCCCGGACGAGCAGAAGGGCGAGCGCCTGGTGGTGCTCCACACCGACGCGACCAAGTCGGGAAGGGAATTGTGGGAGGCGCTCAGCCAGAATGGACTCCCCCGCCTGTGGCTGCCGCGCGCCGACAACATCGTTTATGTGGAGGCCATCCCGACCTTGGGGACCGGCAAGGTGGACTTACGCCGCGTCCGGGAGATGGCCCACGCTGTGATAGCATGAGGGCGATAGCAGCATAAATCCCGCTCTTTCGAGGTGATTCCACATGGCAACGGCAACGAATCGCAGAAGCTTCTTCCGCCGCGGCATGGCAGTGGCCGCCGCTCTCCCGGCGGTCGCCGCAGCCCAACAGGGTCCGGTGAAGAAGGTGCATACCAAGGACGGCGCGCGTCCGGCGCGGCCACCCCTGTTTAGCGGGGCGATCTCCTACGGCAACCTGCTGTTCATCGCGGGTATCGGCGCGCACTTCGAGGGCGACATCAAGGCCCACACCAAGCACGTCCTCGATCAGATCGAGGCGCGTTTGAAGGAGTGCGGCTCCTCGATGGAAAAGTGCGTGAAGTGTAACGTCTACTTGAACGACCTGAAGGATTACGCCGGCATGAACGAGATGTTCCAGGGCCGCTTCGGCGCCGAGCCCCCGGTGCGAACCACGATCGCCGCCGCCGGCGGCATCCCGGGCAACTCGCTCGTCGAAATCGACGTCATCGCCTATATCTGATTTGAAACAATAAAAAAGAGGGCCTGCCAGGCGTACCCGACAGGCCCGAGGGAAGAAGCTTGAGGTTCTAGCGCGCCGTCAGCGGCGGCCGTGGTCGGACCCGTGCTCCGACTGGCGCCCGGACTGGTGCCCGTTGTTTCCTGAATTGCCTCCCGAATTGCTTCCGGAATTTCCCCGCGCCGGAGCCGCACCCGAAGATTGCGGCGCGCGCTCCTGAATGATCGGCCGATTCAACTGCAGTGGCCGGCCGCCCCCGCCGTTATCGCCGCGCGGCGGGGCATAGCGCTCGGGCGCCGGCTGGCGCCACTGCTGTGGTTGCGGCTGCTGGGCTTGCGGCGCCGGTGCGGGCGTCGGATTGCGGAATGACGGAGCCGCCTGCGGCTGATAGTTCTGCATCTGGGAGCCACGGGCGCGATCCGGTCCGGGGCCCTGGTAGGCCGGGGCGGCCGGAGCAGAGACCTGCGGAGTCGCCTGCGGGGCCAGGGCGGGCGAAGAGTTCGTACCCCGGTCGCCGAAGCGGCGCCAGTTGCCCGAGCGGTCCGGTGTTTGCTGGTAGGTCTGCGCCGGCGCGGTCTGTCCGTTAAAGCCGCCGCGCGTAGAGCGATCCACGTTGCGGTCCGGCGCTGCTGCCGGCGGTGCGCTGCGAACCCCCTGGTCCCCGAAACGCCGCCAGTTGCTGTCCGCTGCTGCTGGCGCGGCGCTAGTGGCCGCCCCGCCACCCTGGAACTGCCGGCCCATCTGCTGGCGCTGCTGCTCAAACGGAACGCGCTCGACGCGCGCCGGCGCCTGGCGCTGGACGAACCGGGTCCCGCGGTCGGACTGCGCTACTGCCGGCCGCGTCACCACCCGGTCATTGAAGCGCAGGCTCTCGTGCGCGGGCACGATCGGAACCTGGCCGCGAATCTGGCCAACGTTGCCGACCTGTCCGATGTTGACGCGCTCCGCGCGCGTCTGGCCGCGGCCGAAATTCGCAGCGCCCGTCGAGAGCACCGCCCCGTTCACGTTGGCGTTCCGGTAAGCGCCACGGATATTGTTGACGTTGTAGATATTGACGTTCACCTGCGAGCCCCGCGCGCCGTAGTAGCGGGAGCCATACCACGGATAGAACCGCTCCCCGGGGGCGAGAGGCACCCACCCGATGTTGCCGTAGCCGAATCCTACGCTGACTCCGCTGCGGCCTCCCCAACCGAAGAATCCCACCAGCGCCGGCGACCAGTAGGCTCGAGCGCGGCGCTGTCCTGGGTACCAGCCCCAGCCGTAGGCGGGGTCACGATACCAGCGGCCGTAGTGGAAGGGAGCCCAGCCCCAGGAATCGTAGCTGACCCAGGTCCAGCCGTACCAATCGGACCATACCCAGCGGCCATTGCTGTAAGGAGCCCAATCCGCCGCCACGCGCGGGAACCACACCTCGCCGTAGTCGTTGGTCGGCCTCCAGTCGCCGTTGCGGTCGAGGTCCTCGGCGCCATAGACCCCCGGAGGCACGTAGTTGTAACTTTGCGAGGTCTGGACGTAGGTGTCGCGGCTCTGATTCCAGCGATCCCACTCGTCCAGGCCGATGGCGTTCAACTCCTGCACGTCTACAGCGCCATCCGCCCCACTCGGCCGGGCCAGCATGGTGCGGCCCGCGCCCAGCCGCTCGGAGCCCTGGTTCGAGAAGATCTCGGCCTCTCCGCTCCGGACGGTAATCATGGTTTCCCCGTTCGGCTGGACTTCGATCCGATAGCTCCCGGGCTGGAGCGGGCGAACCGCCACCGCCGGGGTATTGATTTCCACGTCGGCGCTGATGGTGCGGAGCACCCGGTAGGTAACCAGCCCATTCGAGATCTGCAACTGATAGCGCCCACCGTCCAGGGACGCCAGGCGGACTTGCGTATTCTCGCCGAGCCGCAGGGCATTGTCGGCGTCAAACTGGATCTCGCCGCGCGAACCGCGCCCGGTGGCCACGGCGTCGCCGGCCAGCAGCGGCGCATTGACCACGGCGGCGACCCATTCTCCCGAGTCGCCCCGCTGCATGCTGATCTCGCCGTTCATCACGCTCACGCGCGCTACGCCGCGGCCCTGTTCGACGTCCTGGTCGGGCGCGTCGGGATAGGGCTGGGGCTGGGCCACGAGCATCGCCGGTCCCAGCCAGAGGATCAACGGGATTGCCCAGAGCGTTTTCATAACGGCCTCCGCCCCAGGTATGTGCAGGCCGGGGTCCAAAGCGCAAGATATTGAAAAACCAGGACATAAACTCCGTCGCAGATCTGCGACGTGGTTCAACGTGGCCACCCTGGCCCATTTGAGCCGGAAGCGGCTGGCAGGCTTACGCTTCGACGCCCATCTGCTTAAGCCGGTAGCGCAGAGCGCTACGGGTAAGGCCCAGCAGTCGGGCGGCTTGCCACTTGTTGCCCTCCGTCCGCCGCAGCGCCTCGCGGATCAACTCCTGCTCGTATTGGTCGAGCGTCATGCCCGCCGGCACAAACGGGACTCCGTCAGGCGAGGGGGCGACGCGGCGGTCGACGTCGAGCTGAATATCGGCGAGGTCGATTTTGCTTCCCTGGGCCATCACCATGGCTCGCTGCATGATGTTCTCCAGTTCCCGCACGTTGCCGGGCCAGTGATAGGAGATCAGCTTCTCCATCGCCGCCGGGGTCACGCCAGTCACGCGGCCGCCAGTGTCCTCCTGATACTTAGTCAGGAAATGCTCGACCAGCAGGGGAATGTCCGCCTTGCGCTCGCGCAGTGGCGGTATCGAGATGGGCACGACGTTGAGGCGGTAGTAGAGGTCCTCGCGGAAGGCGCCGGTTTCGAGCGCGGCGTGCAGGTCCTGGTTGGTGGCGGCGATGACGCGGACGTCGACCGTGATGGTTTTGTTGCTGCCCAGCCGCTCAAATTCGCGCTCCTGCAGCACCCGCAGCAGCTTCACCTGGATCGCGTTGGGCACGTCGCCGATTTCGTCGAGGAACACCGTGCCGCCGTCGGCCTGCTCGAACTTGCCCACCCGGGAGGTCGTGGCGCCCGTGAAAGCGCCCTTCTCGTAGCCGAACAGCTCGCTCTCCATGAGGTTCTCGGGCAGCGCCGAGCAGGAGATCTTGACGAAGGGGTGGTCCTTGCGGGGCGAGTGATGGTGGACGGCGCGGGCGATAAGGTCCTTGCCGATGCCGCTCTCGCCGAGCAGCAGGACCGTAGCCCGCGTGGGGGCGACACGCGACACTGCCGCAAACACCTCCTGCATCGGGGGACTGCTTCCGATGATGTTCTCGAATTGATACCGGCGGCCGAGCTCGTCCTTCAAGCGGCGATTTTCGTCGCGCAGGTTGTGCAGCTCGAGGACCTTGTCGATCGTGATCATCAGCTCGTCTAGCGCGAAGGGCTTGAGCACGTAGTCGCTCGCGCCCGCTTTCATGGCCCGGACGGCTGTCTCGATGCTCCCAAAGGCCGTCATGATGATGAGGGGCAGGGAAGCGTCCTGGCCGCGCACGCGCGCCAGCAGCTCGAGGCCGTCCATGCCGGGCAGCTTGAGATCGGTGAGCACCAGGTCGATACCGCCGGCTTCGAGCTTCCGCAGGGCCTCCTCGGCGGAGGTGGCCTTTACCACCTGATAACCGGCGCTCGCGAGCTGCAGCTCGATGACGCGCAACATGCTCGCTTCGTCTTCGACCACCAGCAGGCGCGTGGGCATGGGTCAGGAGTCGGGGCCGGCGACGGGCAGGGAAACGCGGAAGGTCGTGCCGCGTCCCACCTCGCTCGACACGCTGATGCGCCCGCCGTGGTCGTCGACGATTTTTGAGACGATGGCCAAACCCAATCCTACACCGTCGGGCTTGGTGGTGAAGAACGGATTAAAGATGCTCTCCAGGTTCTCTTCGGGAATGCCCGTGCCGGTGTCGGTGATCTCAGTTTCGACGAGACCATTGCGGGCTTGCGTCGAGAGGCGCAGTAAGCCGCCGGCCGGCATCGCCTGCACGCCGTTGTGGAGCAGGTTGTAGAACACGCGCTCGAGCAGCTCGGCGTCGAAGCGGAAGGGAACCACCTGCGGCGAATAAGCGGTTTCGATGCGAACCGAATTCGCCTGGTCCCCGAGGCCCCGGCGGACGTCGCCCAAGGCCCGGTCGAGCACCTCATGCAGGTCGTGGGAGGCGCGCTGGAGCCGCAAGGGCCGCGCGAACTCCAGGAACCGCGTGACCAGCGCATTGGTGCGGTCCACCTCGCGGGTAATGAGGCCGGACATCTCGCGCGCGATCTCGTTTTCCGGCGAAACGGTTTTGCCGAGCATCTCGGCCGAGGCGCGGATCGCCCCCAGCGGGTTGCGCAGCTCATGGGCCAGGCCGGCCGAAAGCTGCCCCAGCGCAGCCAGCCGCTCCGAGCGCCGGAGCTGTGCCTGGGCCTCGCCCAGCTCGCGATTGGCCACGGCCAGGTCTTCGGCGACGGTCCGGTAGCGTGCCGCGTGGAGGCGGCTCTCGGTCACAAAGTAGTTCAGCAGAATGCCGGTGATGAAGTAGAACAGGACCCGGATGCCTAGCTCGCGCTGGCCGCCCGCAGCCAGCTCGTAGCGGTCCCAAACGAGAGCCAGGAAAGACAAATAGGCGACCGATGCGGCGAGCGCTGTAACCAAAGTTCCGATCAGACCGAGAGTGGAGGCCGCCGAGACCACCGGGAGGAGGAAGATCAGAAAGTAACTGCTCTCAATGCCCTCGGTCTCCCAGACGAGGAGCCAGGCGAGGGCCAGCTTGATCGCGATGGCGGCGAGCGCCCCGCGGCGCTGCTGGAAGAAGGGGAACCGCAGCTCAGCGATCTGGAGCAGCGCCATGGCGCCCAGCGCGACAAATTCGAAAGGAGTGTGGCGCGGCAGGGTGGAGGCCAGCGCCCCCAGGGCCGCCAAAACGAGGAGCCAGAGCAGGTCGATGCTGCGCAGGCGCGTCCAGGGCCACTGGCCACGTTTATTTAACATAATATCTGTTATCCGCCAAAATGACCTGGAGCCGCCTGGCCACTTCATCCGGGTGGCGCACCAGAAGGACCTGCATCCCTGCCCGCTGGGCCGATTCTACGCCGGGGCCGGAATCCTCGACGACGAGGCACGAGCCAGCGGGTAGCGCCTCTCCGCGCTGGGCGTTCAGCAACTCGAGGGCTTTGAGGTATGGGTCCGGTTCCGGCTTGAGCCGCTGGACGTCGCGATCGCAGACCAGGACCGCGAGGCGGTCGCGAATGCCGGCCGCAATCAGGCAAGGTTCTACCTCCGATTTGTTGCTTGAGGTAACGACACCGAAGTCGAGGCCATTCGTAGGGGTTAGGAGCAGGCTGGTCAGGTCCGCCGGAATCCGCAATTCGGTCGCGGAGCGTCCAGCGTAGAGGACCTTCTTCTCGCGATACTGGGCCTCGTAAAAGTCCTGCCCGCCGGCCCGTCCGAAGCGGCTGCAGAGGTCCTGGACCATGGCGCGATTGCTCACCCCGACGTAGCGCGCGTTGTAGTCCTCCTGGCTGAAAATTATGCCGAGCGGGCGAAGGACCTGGGCCCAGCACTCGTAGTGCAGGGGCTCGCTATCGACGAGGACGCCGTCGAAGTCGAGGAAGACGGCCCGTATGGGAGTACTCACCGGAACCGGACCGAACTCTGCATCTGGTCGAACGTCTTTTGCAGGCTGTTGTAATCGCTGTCGGGGGCGATCAGGATCAGGTAGAAGAGTCCCTGGGGACGGGTGACGGTCAGCAGGACGTCGATCTCGTGCTCGTTGCCCATCATCCTGAGCACTTCCCCGTTGCTGCCGTCGAGCGTGATCCGGCGGCCCTCTCCGGCCAGGGCTCGCAGGCCGGGATTCTTGCTCGTCAGGTCCCTCACCAGCTCATCGGTACCTTCGCGCAGATTATTCGAGCGCGGCGAGAAGTAGCCGGCCATGGCCCCGACGCTGATGTGCACCTGTCCCGGAGCGCCCTGCAGAAGTCCCTCGAGCGGCGCGATGGTGACGGTCCGGCCGCCGTCGCTGCCGTAGCTGCGCCAGT
Organism: Terriglobia bacterium; assembly: GCA_041482115.1. Classification (GTDB taxonomy): domain Bacteria; phylum Acidobacteriota; class Terriglobia; order Bryobacterales; family JACQDG01; genus JBGPDC01. Next base: position 54,392 of record JBGPDC010000004.1, read on the forward strand.
TCGCCGGATGCGACACGCGAAAGCCGGAGCCTGAAAACTCGTTGAACTGCGAGGAGGGCGGCCCGGGGCGCGGGTGCGGACGGTGGCGGGGCGCGCCGGGCTCGCGGGGGTCCTCGGGTGTGGGAACCTTCGCCGCAAGGTCCTTCATGCGCGCGAAATCCGGCGATGCGCCCGTGTATCGCCGCGGCGGCATGGTCTTCACTTCGTCTTGGACGTACTTGACGCGGTTGCCCGGGTTGGGATGGTCCGAAAGAAACTGCAAGCCCTGCCCGCCGCTGCCCTCGCCTTCAAGTTTCTGGAAGAACCGCGCCATGTCGACCGGATCATACCCGGCCTTGGCCATGGTATAGGCGCCGACGATGTCGGCATCGTGTTCGGCGTCGCGCGAGTATTTGAGCAGCACCGAGTTCACACCCAAGCCTACGCCAAGCTGGGCGAGCTGGCCGAGGAGCGAGTTATCCGAGTTGAGCATGGCTCCCACCAGCAGCAACGGAATCTGCCAGGCGAAGGCCTTCGACACCTGGTTGGTGCCGTGGCGCAGCGCGACATGGGAAATCTCGTGGGCCATCACGCCCGCCAGTTGCGCCTCGCTATCCGCCGACGCAATCGTCGCGGCGTGGATATAGATCGGTCCGCCCGGGAGCGCGAAGGCGTTAATGCCCTTCTGGGCCACGACCTTAAACGTATAAGGATAGTCGGGGGCCTGGGACGCCTTGGCTAGACGGTTGCCCAGGTCTGAGACATAGCGCTCGAGGGGCGGGTCGCTCACCAGGCGCATCTGCTTTTCCACCTGACGCGCCGATTCCCTGCCGAGCTGGATATCGTGTTCCTTCGAGAACAGGTTGAACCCGGGCGCGATTTCCCGGGCGGCACTGAGCGGCAGCGCGGCCGCGAGCAACGCTGCGACGAGACATTTTCTGTGCACGGTGCGCACTCTTTGATTCTTGCTCCTCAGTTCTAGGTTACCAAGCGCGGCGATTCCCGTACCAGTCCGTTACACCTTTCGGTGCAATGCCTTAGCACTCGGAAGCGCTCTTGGCCGCATGATACAATTACGGAATTGAGGTAGAAACGGCATGATCAAACCCACCGAGAAGATCTGGCACAATGGGCGCTTTATTGCCTGGCAGGACGCTACGGTCCACGTGTTGTCGCACACGCTGCATTACGGCTCGAGCGTTTTCGAGGGGGTGCGCTGCTACGCGACGCCGCAGGGGCCGGCCATCTTCCGACCCAAGGAGCACCTCCGGCGCCTCGCCGACTCGGCCAAGGTCTACCGCATGGACGACATCGGTTTCACGACCGAGCAGTTGCTGGACGCCATGACGGAACTGGTGCGCCTGAACCACCTCGACGCCTGCTATATCCGGCCGCTCGTGTTTCGCGGCTACGGTGAGATGGGCGTGCTGCCGTTTAACAACCCGATCGAGGTCTACATGGCGTGCTGGGAATGGGGCAAGTACCTGGGCGCCGACGCGTTGCTGGAGGGCGTGGACGTCTGCGTTTCGTCCTGGACACGCCTGGCCCCCAATACCCTGCCGGTGATGGCCAAGTCCTCGGCGAATTACATGAACTCGCAGTTGATCAAGATGGAGGCCGTCACGAACGGCTATAGCGAGGGCATCGCGCTCGACGCGGCCGGATACGTGAGCGAGGGCAGCGGCGAGAACATCTTCGTCGCCCGCGACGGGAGACTTCTCACGCCTCCGCTCGGCGCCTCGGCGCTCCCCGGTATCACGCGCGACACGGTGCTGAAGCTGGCGCGCGACCTGGGCATTGAAGTGGTCGAGCAGGCCATTCCGCGCGAGATGCTTTACCTCGCCGACGAAGCGTTCTTCACCGGCACGGCGGCCGAAATCACGCCGCTCCGCTCGGTCGATCGGATCAAAGTCGGCGCCGGGCGGCCGGGGCCGATTACGACGCGGCTGCAGCGCGAGTTCTTCTCGATCTTGCGGTGTGAGAAGGAAGACCGGCACGGCTGGCTGGTCCCGGTGACGGCGGGGAAGCCGGTGGCGGTCTAGGGTTCTTCGTTCAACCCGACGCTCGACCGTCCACGACTACGGTCCTGCGCTGAATGGATCGTGTCGCCTCTTTGCTTCTTCGACCTTTCTCTTCTGGTATTTGGTCAAGTGGAATAACAAAGCCCATTGACTGGAGCGAAGCCGATTTGCCTTCTCGACCTCACTCTCCACTACCGCACCCACGACGGCGCTTCCAGCCCCAAGAGCGGCGCTGATATCGAAAGGGGCCCCCGAGAACAACGCTATCCCAACACCGATGGCCGCACGCGTGACGGAAGCCCCACCTGTGAGGTTCTTCAGGATGTTCCATCGCGCTCCGGTCAGAGCAGCGTCGAGTTCGTGAACGGCCGGATCAACATGTTGGAAAAGAATGTCCTCAATTTGCAGATTCAAATTGGCAGGCACTTGGTCTAGCTCGATCTCCGTTGCAAGTCTTCGTACTCCAACCTGAAATGCTTTCAGTTCTGACGCATACCGATGCCGCAATTCGAGGATCTCAGGGAACGGGAGGTCATCCGATCTGGGAAGATATCGTTCTAAGACCGTCTGTGCTAGGTGGGTTTCTGTCAATCCCCGCTCTGAGATGTTCCGCGGCGGGAACTCCGGTGCAACCATCGTGATTGGTCCCCCCTCACGCAACTGGGCCACAGAATCCCACATGGCCTGCTGGAAGTCCCACGACCATGTTGATAACCCCAGGCCCTCTTGCTGTGCGATTATGCCAATAGTACAAAGGTGCCCCTGGAAGGCCGCTATGAGAGGCTCAGGTGGGAGTGGGCCTGGGCTGTAGGTAAAATGCCAGTACGAAGGCGGCCATCGGGCGAATGTTCGCAGGATATTTCGGTCAGCCCGGAACGTTCCGCCATGGCTGTATACCTTCGGGAAGTGCGATACCAAAACCCCTTCACGAGCCAGAAGTGATAGATCATCATAATTGTCGCTGACGAATTTGAGGTACTCCAGGCTTGCGTCTGTTAAAGGCTGCGGCACGCCGAAACTAGCACATGCCGCACGCTCGCTCGGAGAGGAAGGGTGATATAGGCGAGCCGCCTGTCGCGCATCTTGGACCTCTGGCCTTGGATGAGCGATGTAACTGTCAAGCAGACCTCTATCAAGCAGGGTCAAAACATGGACGCGTTCCGAGTACAGCACCGCCATCTTCAGCGCTCGAAGGAACTCTGGTCCTGTGTCGGGGTAAAGAAGAATGTCTGATCCAAGCATAGAGTCCACAAACAGAGGCTGCGGTCGTTAGGGCGCGCCGAGCTCCTTCAGAAAGTCTTCTACGACGCCGGCAAACACCGCCGACTGCTCGACGACTGGTAGGTGACCGGCGGCTCCGATGGTCACGAACCGGGCACCGAGAATTTGCGCAGCCCACTCCCCTGCCTCCGCGGGCGTGGCAATGGAGTCCTCGGCGCCCGCGATCACCAGCGTAGGTACGGCGATCCGCGGGAGCAGGTCGGAGGCGTCGCGCCGCGCTGCCAGCGCTCCGAGCAGCCGGGCGATCCCCTCGGGCGGCTGCTCCTCGATCCAACCCTGGACTTGCCGTACGAGTGCAGCATTCTCCTGCTGCGTCGTCGAGCCGAGCAGGCGGGGGAGCATGCGGCGGGCGATTTCCCTTGCCCCGAGACGGCGCGCCGTGTCCGCCATCTCGGCACGCGACTTCTTCCCTTCCTCGGTGTCGGCGACGACGCGGGTATTGCTGAGCACCAGTCCCCGCAGCCGCTCGGGATATCGGCGGGCAAAGGCGAACGCCGCGTAACCTCCCATCGAGACGCCGCCGCCGACCGCCTGCGTGATCCCGAGGTGGTCGAGCAGGTGGGTAGGGACCGCGGCCAGGTCCTCCATGCTGAATCCCTCGGGCGGCACCGAGGACTTCCCTGCTCCGGGAGCGTCAAACGTCATGAGCCGGGCCCCGCGCAGAGGACCGAACAACCGCCGGTCCAGGGGAAAAGCGTGCATGAGGAGCAGAGGAATTCCCTGCCCCTGGACGTCGTAGTCGATCTCCAGACCTTGCAGGTTCGCGCGCATCGGGACCGCTCATTGTAACAAGCACTAAGCGAAACGCCTGAGTGTATCGCCCGCAGCCGGAGTGTAGAATTAAGCTCAACTGTATAGTTCCGATGGAAGGAACTAAAATATGTCACGATTCCGGTCCATTTCCTTTCCCCTTGCTCTCATCCTGACAGCAGGTACGGCGGCTGGACAGGCGACGGTGAAGAGCGAATCTCTACGGGTTTATTCGCAGCGCGACACGCGCAGTACGGTTGTGAAAACACTCCATCGGGGCGATACGGTTGAGATCGAGATGAGCATTACGGGTGAAGGGAACCTCCAGTGGTGTTCGATACACGAATCCGGGCAGAAGGGCAGGCTGGGCCATGTTCCCTGCGAATCCCTGGAACGCCCTCCGGCGGCCAAGCAAACCGTGCCCCGGGCGCCAACGCGAACGGAATCCGCAGTGCAGCCGGGCGCGCGCGCTTCGGGAGGGGTGCGCGAAGGCTTTTGGGAGCCGACTCACCGGCAATCGGGTGGCGAGTTGCGTTGGATGGGCTACGCCGCAATCCTCGCGACGACATTTGAATTCTCCCCGGAGCAGAAGGCTCGAGTGTTGCAATTTGCCCGGCAAAGCGGAATGGGTCCCTGCATTGAAGACACGGATTCCTACCAGCGCCGGGGACTGCAGCCTCCCGACCTGCTGTCGAGTTCTCCGCTTACGCAGTGCGACTGGAATGCGCAGACGTTCCGCGAGGGGGTGTTCTCGTTAGTGACGCCCGAGCAGAAGGCGGCTTCTCGGGTCTCGTACGAGAATTTTAGTCGGGAGATTGCGGGCAACCGGCTTGCTCTGGAGGGGCGCTCCTCCAAGCGCTGAGGCTTCGATCACGATGGCTCTTAAGACCATGACGCGCTGGCGGACGGTCGTGTTCCTGGTCTTATGTTGCGGGATCGCCACCGCCGCCTGGGGCCAGGCCGATCGCGGCCAGGTGCGGCGCAACTTCAGCGGTCCGTGCGCCTCGACCGACCCCGTCTACGGGCGCATTGCTAATGCCACCGGCGGCCAGCAGTACCGGCTGCGTCCGAGTGAGATCGAGAAGTCGGGTGCGGTGATGGAGTCCAAGCTCTCGCACCCGGTCGATGTGTTCTTCGCCACCGGCGGCTTGGGACGCCGCGGCGAGCGAACTTTCGAGATTCCAGTCGATTCGACGATCGAGAGCGTGACTTTCTCCGCGACCGTGCAGTGCAAGGAATCGATTTCTATCTGGCGTCCCGGAGGGACCCTGGTCACGCCCGGTGGCGCCGCCGGTTTTCTCGACACCGAGATGACGGCCGCCCGGATTTTGACCGTGAACCGTCCGGAGACGGGCGTGTGGCGCCTGCGGGTGTTGGGAGGCGGCGAATATTCGGTCTCGGTACGCGCGAAGACGGAGCTGGATCTCGGCGGGTTCGAGTTTGTCCGCCTCGGCGGCCGGCCGGGACACGAGGGCTTGTTCAAGATCGAGGGCGAGCCTACCAGCGCCCAGCAGATCGGGCAGGCCCGGGTGCATGGCCCCTATCAAACGGCCACGTTTAAGCTGGTCGCTGAGAGCGGCGAGACGATCCAGCCAGTGCGGCTTCAATCGGAAGGCGACCGGGAAGAATTCACGGGAACCCTGACGCTGCCTACGCGCCCCTTCCGCGTGGCGGTCGAGGGCGTGGACGAGCGCGGTCGCGCCTACCAGCGGATATATGTCCGCCTGTTCCAGTTGCAGTCGATCGAGATTGCTTCACTCACCCGCGTCGCGGACTTTCCCGCGGGGTCCACTACCCGCATGGTCTTTCAGATTCACAACCTGGGCACGGCGGGGAACTTTCGGGCTCAGTTGGTGTGGGTGGGCCGGAATTTCGTGAAGACCCCGCCCGCGACTCCCCTGGCTCTCGCCGCGGGCGCCGCCGCGAATATTGAAGCCGACATCGACATTCCGGCCAATGCGGTCGCCGCGACCGAGGTCAATGTCACCCTATCGGTAGAGCGCACCACGCCCCCCGCGGCGCAAAACTGGATGGTCGTCACCGGATCGGTCACACCGGCGGCGCGGTGATCGCGGCGGCCGGTGTCCAACAGGTAGGAGGGTTCCGAGTGACCCGCGGCGCCTGGAAGCCTATCCCCCCTTTCCGCGGCCTTTTGCTCCCCCCGCAAGCGGGGATCGTCGCTCCCGGCCGGTGGTCAGGGCCGCTTGGTTACCCGGGCGCGGGCGCGAGCTTCCCACGCCGGCTCACCAAGTCGGCCGCTGCCCGGAGCTGGGCTACTCCGGCCGGGCTCAACACCCGTCCGGGATCACGGCTCCCGCTCCGATACAGCGCCCAAAGTAGGCTAATTCCGCCGATGACCTCTCGGAACCCTCGTGAGTTATAGCCGTCATCTCGGGGGATTGTCAAACGGAATTTGCGCTTGCGGCGGGGTTATCCACAACTTTATCATCCTGTGTGAGGACCAACTTAACCGGGCGCGTCTGTTACAAAACTGTGAATAAAACGAGGGGTTATCCGGATGATTTTCGCTCGCTCGGCCGCCACCGGCCGAGCTGTTGAGATTGAGATTCAGGACGGCCGTTTGCAGCGTGTCGCGGAGACGTCGCGCGACGCCGGCGGACTCTGGGTTGCGCCCGGAATGATCGATCTGCAGGTGAACGGCTTCGCCGGCGTCGACTACAACGATCCGGTGGCGCCTCTCGCTGAGATCGCGCGGTCGATTCGCGCCATACGCGCGACGGGCGTGACGCGATTTCTTCCGACCGTGATCACCGGCTCTCGCGAGCATATGCGGGACGCGCTCCGCAATCTGGTTCACGCTCGCGACGAGCTGGACGAGGGCCGTTCGATCGCCGGGTTCCACGTGGAAGGGCCGTTCCTTTCCCCCTTGGACGGTCCCCGGGGCGCGCACCCTCGGGAACACATCCGCCCTCCCGATCGTGACGAGTTTCAGCGCTGGCAGGAGGCGGGGGGCGGTGGCATCCGGCTGCTGACCCTGGCGCCTGAGACCTCGGGGGCGCTCGACCTGATCGAGTTCGCCGCTCGGCAGGGCGTGGTGGTGAGCCTTGGCCATACCGGCGCTACGCCGGAGCAGATTCGCGAGGCGATTGATGCTGGGGCGACGATGTCCACCCACTTAGGGAATGGGTCCCACGGGGTGCTGCCACGGCATCCGAACTACATTTGGGAGCAGATGGCGGCCGATGAACTTTACGCCGGCCTGATCGTGGACGGCATCCACCTGCCGCCGGCGTTCGTGAAGTGCGCGGTACGAGCCAAGGGCCTGGAGCGCAGCGTGCTCGTGACCGACGCCAGCTCTCCGGCCGATGGCGCGCCGGGCCGCTACCGGCTGGGCGATGTCGAATTGGAGCTGACCACGGAGAACCGCGTGCAGATTGCCGGAACCCGCCAGTTGGCCGGCTCAGCGCTGCGGATGGATCGCGGCGTCGAGAACCTGATGTCGTTCGCCGGCCTCACGCTCGCGCGGGCGCTCGGTCTGGCGACCGTAAACCCGGCACGCGCCCTGCGCCTCGCCGGCCGCACCGGTTTCCTCGAGCCCGGCGACACGGCCGACCTGATGCTGTTCCGCTTCGACCCGGCCGGACCACGCCTCGCGGTGGAGAAGGTGATCTGCTCCCCCCTGGCAGTTTGAGGGGCGGTCAGGCCGCCGCCGGCAGCCAGCCCCGCACGGCCTCCACCATTTGGCGCGCCTGGCGAGCCTGGCTGGCTTCACCGCAGCGCTCGAACCCTTCGAGCGCCTCGCGAAAGCACTCGGCCGCCTGCTGCAGACTCTCGCGCGGGTCCGCGCCACGCCGTTCGAGAAAGGCTTGCCCGCGGTTGAACTGGGTCACCGCATAGTCCCGGGGATAGGCCTGCTTGGTGCGTACCCGCAGCGCCCGCTCGAAATGGCGTAGCGCTCGCCGCACGTGGCGGTCCTTCTCGCCGGCGTCTCGGGCCGGGATCGAAACATAGGCATTGCCCAAATTGTTGTGCACCGCGGCGTTCTCGACCGGATACCGCGCCGCCCGGTAGATCCGCAGGGCGCGGCAATAGCAGGACACGGCGCGCCAAGTGTTCGTGCGCCGGTCTCCGTTCGGAAGCGACCGATAGGCGGCGCCGAGGTTCTCGAGCGTTGCGGCGTAGCGCTCCCGGTCTGGTAGCGCGGCCCGTACCACGAGCGCCCGGCGGAAGTGATCCACCGCTTCCACCCAGCGGGACGGCTCGGTCGCCGCCAGGTCGGACTTCGCGAGACCCAGGTTGTTCTCTTCCCTCGCCCAGTCTTCCGCCAGGCCCGCCGTCTGATAGATCGCCGCCGCCTTCTCATAACACTCGATCGCCGCTGCCAGACGCGCCGGCCGGGGCAGCCGAAGAGAGTTCAGATAACTGTTCCCGAGCGCTCCCAGGATCTGAGCGCGGAGTAGGACGGGCGACTCCGGCCCGCAAGAAGAGAGCGCCGCGCGAAAGTATTCGAGGGCGATCTCCCGGTCGACGAGGGAGTGCGGCCGGCAGACTCCGCTAAAGCAAACACCCAACTGGTAGCGAAGCTCGGCCGCTCCCGGGTGCTCCAGAGTGATCTCCTCGAGCGCCGCGATGGCCTCTTCGCAGCGGCCTTGCCGGCAAATGGACCCGATCCGTTGGAGCTGCAGGCTGGCCTCCGCCATGGCCCGGCCCTCCTGCCATTGACATGTGCACGCCAATCGCCAATCGCTGCAGAGACGGTTTCTAGATGGCTCCCAGGCGGTTGAGAATACCCGGTCCCTCGGGTTGGTTCTCGTAATGGGCGGTACGCACCCAGGCCAACTGCCCTTCGCTGCGGCGAATGGCCCAGAAGTGGACGTCCCCGTACTGCCGGTTGCCTACTTTCCGGGCGGACCGAATCCGCCGCCTCCGGGACTCTCGATCGTCAGGATGTCGCCGGGGCGAACTTCCACGCGCGTCTTTCCAGGCAACGAGCGCTTGTTAAGCCGGTTCCGGCCGGGTTTCCCAGGCCTTCCGCCGGCCAGCCCATAGGGTCCTCGCCGGCGCCGGTCTGAAAGGATCGAAACGTCGGCGGCGGTGAGGAATTCGATCTCCTTGATGATGCCTTCCCCGCCCCGATAGCGGCCCGCTCCCCCCGACCCGCGCCGCACCCCGTAACGGCGGATCCGCACCGGGTAGAGATGCTCCATAGCCTCGACGGGCGTGTTCAAGCTGTTGGTCATGTGAGTGTGGACCGCGCTCAGCCCTGGACTGTTCGGCCGTGCCCCCATGCCTCCGGCGATCGTCTCGTAGTACGCGAACGGCGCACCGGTGCGCGGGTCGATGCCCCCCATGGTCCAGTTGTTCATGGTGCCGGAGGAGGCCGCGGGAATGCGGTCCGGCAGGGCCTGCGCCAGAGCGCCGAGCACGACGTCCGTGATGCGTTGCGAGGTTTCGACATTTCCGCCTGCCACGCTCGCCGGAGGCTGGGCGTCGACGATCGTTCCGGGGCGCGTGATGACCTCCAGCGGGCGCATCAACCCGGCATTGTACGGCACGTCCCCGGCCACCAGGCAGCGGAAGCAATACATCACGGCCGAAAGGGTCACGGCGCGGTTCGCATTCACACCGCCGGACACCTGGGCGCCCGAGCCGGAGAAGTCCACCACGGCGCGGCCACTTTCCGGAAGCACCTCGAGCCGGCAATGAATCCGGATCGGCGTATCGGTGATGCCATCGTCGTCGAGGAAATCTTCGAAGTCGTATTCGCCGGCCGGAATCTCTGCCACGCAGGCCCGCATGAGCCGCTCGGCGTAGTCCTGCAGCTCGGCCATGCGGCGGGTAATCTCGTCTCGCCCATAGGTGGCCGTGACCGCGCGCAGCCGGCGCTCGCCGACGCGGTGGGCGGCGATCTGCGCCCCGATATCGCCCCGCCGCTCATCGGGAGTGCGGACGTTGGCCAGCAGCAGCGCGAGAATATCCTCCACCATGCGCCCGCCGCGCAGCAGCTTCACCGGCGGGATACGGAGTCCCTCCTGGTAAATCTCTCGCGCGAGCGGCATCGACCCGGGCGACATGCCCCCGACATCGGAGTGGTGCGCCCGTGAGGCGACGTAGTAAGCCGGCTGTTCGTCGCCTTCCAGAAACACTCCGGAAACCGCGGTGATGTCGGGCAAGTGGGTGCCGCCGCGGAACGGATCGTTCAGGATCACCACGTCTCCCGCCTCAATCGTCTGGCTGCGAATGGCCTCCGCCACCGAGGCCGGCATCGCGCCCAGGTGCACCGGCATGTGGTCACCCATGGCGATGGTCTCGCCGCGCGCGTCATAGATCGCGCAAGAGTAGTCGCGCCGCTCTTTGATGTTCGGTGAGAACGACGTCCGCCGCAGCACGATCCCCATCTCCTCGGCGATCGAGACGAACAGGTTGCGGAAGACGTCTAGTTCGAGCGACAACGCCTCAGCCATCGTTCTCCTTCCGCAGGATCACGTTGCCCGATCCATCGGCCTCCGCTTTCCATCCCGGGGGCACATAGGTACTCGAAAAGCTCTCGCGGCCCGAGGGCGCTCCCAGGTCGATCTTGTCGGTAATGCCGGTGGCCCGCACGCGAGCGGTGACCGCCTCCACTTCCCTGCCCGGATGGCTGTAGCCGTAGAGCCGCTCGTGCTCCCGGTCGAACCCGGCGCGGTCCCCGTGCGGCACGGTGATCTCGTAGGACTGCCCCCGGTAGCGCAGGTCGAGCGCCCGCTCCACGACCGGCGCCGCGAATCCCATCTCCGCCAGCTCGCCCGCCGCCTGCTGCTCCATCTCCGCGAAGGCCGGTTCGACCGGCCGTCCCAGCACGGACCGCGAGTAGTCGCGAACGCAATCGGCGACCAGCATACCCAGCGCCGAGAGCACCCCGGCGTGAACCGGCACGAGCACAGTCGAGATCTCGAGGCGGTCCGCCAGCTCGCAAGCATGCAGCCCACCAGCCCCGCCGAAGCTCACCAGGGCAAACTGCCGTGGATCGTAGCCGCGCTCGATCGAGACCGCGCGGATAGCCCGCTGCATATTGGAGTTGGCGACGCGGACAATCGCCTCCGCCATCTCACGCGCACCAGCTCCGTGAGCGCGGGCGAACTTCTCTAGATACCGCGAAGCACGCCCGGCATCGAGGCGCATCCGGCCGCTCAGGAACCGATCCGCATCGATGCGCCCGAGGTAGAGGTTGGCATCGGTGATCGTGATCTCCTCCCCTTCCCCGTAACACACCGGACCCGGACGCGCCCCCGCACTCTCGGGACCCACGCGCAACGCCCCGCCCGCGTCCACCCGTGCAATCGAGCCGCCCCCGGCCCCCACCGAGTGGATGTCCAGGATCGGCACACGCACCGGAAAGTCTCCCAGCTCTGACTCTTGCGTGAAGCTGTAGCGCCCGTCGTAAAGGCAGACATCCGTCGAGGTGCCGCCCATGTCGAACGTAACCACGCGATCGAACCCCGCGCGACGGGCGGCAGCCACAGCCCCCAGCACCCCACCCGCCGGTCCCGACTGAATGGTATGGATCGCGCTGCGCGCGGCCATCTCGACCGGAATCTGGCCGCCGTTCGATTGCATGATCCGCAGCCGCGCGCGCCCCAGTCCCGCCTGCAGCCGACCCAGGTAGCGCGCCATCAGCGGTGTGACGTAGGCATTGATCACGGTGGTCGAGGCGCGCTCGTACTCGCGGTATTCGGGCAAGACCTGGTGCGAGAGAGAGACCGCCAAACCTTCGAGTGCCTGCGCGACGGCGAGTTCGCTCGCAGGGTTCGCGTAGGAATGCAGCAAGCACACCGCGACCGATTCCACCCCCTGCCGCCGCAGATCCTCCGCCAGCCCTTTCACTTCGGCCGGATCCACGGCGCGCTCAATCGAACCGTCGTAGAAGGTCCGCTCCGCGACCCCGCGCGTCCACCGCCGCGGCACGAGCTCAGCGCGCCCGGGACCGAGCAGGTCGTAGAGGTACTTACGATGCTGGCGCGCGATCGTAAGCATGTCCTCGAAACCCGCGGTCGTGATGAAGGCGGTGCGCGCGCCCTTGCGTTCGAGCAGCGCGTTCGTGGCTACCGTCGAGCCGTGGACGATTTCCTCGGCCGCCAGCCCTTCCAGCGCCTCGAAGATCGCCCGCGAAGGATCGTCCGGCGTGGACCGCACCTTGCGCGTGGAAATGCGCGCGCCGTCCCAGGCCACCAGGTCGGTGAAGGTACCGCCGGTGTCGATCCCGACGCGCATGAGGCTCATGCTAGCACGCAGGTTTCATCCCAAAAAGAAACCCCAAGGCTTGACGGCCCGTGGTATACTCCTCGGTTTTTGACCCCGCTCCGGGAAGTGACCGAACGGGAAGGAAAGGTTCCACTCATGCTCACGCGTACCTGCCCACGCGCCTCGCGACTGATCCGTTTGCTGGCCGCAGCGATCGTTCTTTTCGGCGCTCTGCCATTAATTGAGGCCCAGAGCTTCGTGTGGGCGCGCCGGTTCGGCACCAACCTGGACGAGGTGGCTAACGGCATCGCCACCGGACCTGGTGGCGTTTATGTCGGCGGTTACACCTTCGGGTCAATGGTGACAGGGCAGGCTAACGCCGGCAATAAGGACGCTGTGGTCATCAAATACAGCCCCGCCGGGAGCGCCCTCTGGATACGCCAGTTTGGAACGGCGCAGAGCGACGAAATCCAGGCCGTAGCGGCGGATTCGACCGGCGTCTACGTGGCTGGAATCACGAGCGGCGCTTTGGCAGGGAGCAGTGCGGGTTCCGAAGACGTTTTTGTGCGGAAGTACGATCCGAATGGCAACGAACTTTGGACCCGCCAGTTCGGGACTTCCTCCGATGACGAGGGGCTCGGTATCGCGTCCGATGGTACGGCCGTCTATGTGGTGGGCAAGACGCAGGGGGCTCTGGCGGCAGGATCCTCCCCTGGCCGGTGACTTCGGTAACCTTCAACGAGTGATAGACGGTGGCGGCACGCCAGGTCGCCAGTCCGATGGCAGCCGAGTTCGGCAGCCGCCAATCAGGCTCGAGGCTCA
>JBGPDC010000005.1:0-66018 GCA_041482115.1 Terriglobia bacterium
ACAGATGGCCGAACTCCAACTCCGACGAGACCGGTTTCATGGTGACTGGAACTATAGCATACTGCCCAGAAGTTGACCTGGTTATTTGCTGACAGACCCTAAGTGGTTGAAAAGGCGGAGGAGATAAAGTGAAAAGTGCCGTGACCGCCCATATCGCACCGCGAGGCCGTAGTGTCTTCACCCGTTCCCCAGACGCCTTTCTCCATTCCTCCATTCCTCCATTCCTCCATTCCTCCATTCCTCAATTTCTCAATTTCTTAGTCACTCGCACTTTCCGCTCGAGCTCGTCCTGGACCTGCAGCACCTTCAACCGTAAATCGCCGTCGATCGCGGCGTGCTCCAAAAACGCCTCTACCGTGGCCAGCGCTTCGGGCGCTTGTTGTCCGCCGATAAAGGCTTCCAGCCACGCCAGCACGAAAAAAATCTTGTGCTCCTGTTTCATCGCCGGCAGCGCCTCAAGCGCCGGCTGCAGATACGGCAGCGTGAGCGCCGCCTGGTCCCAGGCGTTGAACGCGCCCAGGCTGCCCTGCACCCAGTATTCCGGCCGCTCCCGATTCTTTAAGTAGTCGTCGAAATACCGGCGCTTAATCGCGGCATTCCGCTCGGCCGCGGCCGCGATCCACGCGTACCTTTTCCCGTCGTCCGTGGTGTCCCGCGCGGCCTCGGCGCGCAGCAGCGCCGCAGCTTCCCCGTCGCCGCGCGCCAGCAGGGCCGTCACCATGCGCCAGCGGTCCAGCGGCTTCAAGTCCACCCCCGGCACCGCGGTCCGCTCGGCCAGCAGGTCCTTCAGCACGCCGCGCGCCCGCTCACTCCCGGCGAGACCCACGAAACTGCGGAAAAAGGTAATGCGCAGCCCGGTGGTGGCCGCGTTTCGCATCTGCCCCTCGAGCAACCCTTCGAGACTCTCCCGCACCTCCGCGCGCTGCTCGTCGGAAAGATATCCCTGGAACGCCGCCCCTACCCGCGCCAGCAGCGTCGCCGCCGACTCCTCGTCGCTCTCCCCGGGCAGCAGCTCGATCGCCAGCCGCAGATAGTCGAGCGGCGGGACCTGCGCCTCCCGCACGCCGTCCCACAGCGCCCCCCACAGCAGCGCCCGCAGAAAGGGATCCCTCACGCCGCCGAGCTGCGTCATCACGGCGTGCCGGCTGCGCTCGTCGAGCAGGAACCGCCCGTAAGCCTCGTCCTGGTCGTTCGCAAACACATACGCGGGACACGGCCGGCCTGCTGCTTCCGGCACCTCCGCCCGCGCTCCGCTCAGGCGTGCCTCGACTCTCTCGAACCGTCCGCCCTCGTACGCCAGCAGCACGCGGGTGCGGATCGGCCAGACGCCGCCTTCCCCCAGCACGTCGCGCTGGGCGAGCGCCAGCCGGCGGATCTTGCCCTCCCCGTCGCACGCCCAGTCCACTGTGACCTCCGGCATCCCGCGCCGGTTCACCCACACCTGCGCCCAGGCGTCGAGCTTCTGCCCCGAGGCCTTCGCCAGCGCCGCCACCAGGTCCTCCCACGTCGCGTTCCCCCAGGCGTGCTCCTTCAAGTAGAGCCGCAGACCTTCGCGAAACGCGGTTTCGCCCACCGTGAACGACAGCGTCCGCAGCAGCCCCGGCGCCTTCGAGTAGACGATCTCGCCGTACGCCGATTTCGCGTCGCTCAGGTTCCGCAATTCCTGGTGGACCGGCGTCGTGCCCTTCGTCCCATCGATCCGATAGGCGGCCGGCTTGATCGTTTCGTAGAAGCGCTTCCACACCGCGTCGGGCGGTTCCAGCGCGGCGAGCGCCTGGTACGCCATGTAGTTCGCGAAGCCTTCCTTGAGCCATAAATCGTCGAACCACCGCATGGTCACCAGGTCTCCGAACCACTGGTGGCACAGCTCGTGCAGCAGCAGCGTTCGCCGCCGCGTGCGGTCCGCCGCCGTCGGCACGGTCCGGAACAGGACGGTCTCTTCGTTAAGGAACGTCGCGCCGGCGTGCTCCATCCCGCCGTAGGCCAGGCCCGGGATCAGCACCTGGTCGTATTTCGGAAAGGGGAAGGGGAAATCGAAGAACGCGGCGAAGTGCCGCAGCCCGGCGTCGACCGTGCGGAGCACCTCCGGCCACTCCTCCTCCGCCCGCGCCAGCTTCGAGCGCGGCACGAGCAACCGGTAGGGCGCCGCGCCCGCCGGCGCCCGCAGTTCCCGGAACGGCCCCGCTGCAAACGCGAAGAGATAGGTACTGATCGGTTTCGTTTCGGCGAAGCGTCTCCGCGTGTAGCCCGCTTCGCCCGGCTCGCTCGCCGCGGCGACCCCGTTCGAGACCGCGGTCCAGCCCTCCGGCGCCGTCAGCTCTAGCGTAAAGCGTCCCTTGAGGTCCGGCTGGTCGAAGCACGGGAACGCGAGACTCGCGTCCATTGGCACAAACAACGTGTAGACGTATTCACTTCCATCGTCCCGGTCGAGGTAGCGAATGACCGGACGGCCCGACGTCGCGATCGCCGCCCGAAAGGCGAGTTGTACCGTGTTCTCGCCCCGCCGCAACAGCCGCCCCGGTAGCAGGACATGCCCGTTCACCCGCCGCAATCCACCGGCCGGTCGCCCGTTGACCATCCCGTGTGAGACGTCACCTTCGTCGTCCCGGAAGTCGAGCACCAGCGGATCGGCCCGGCTGGTGAGCCGGAACCGGATCTCGGCCACGCCCGTGAGCTGCTCCGCCCCGGGCCGGACTTCCAGGCTCAAGCGGTAGCGCAGATCCCTCACGACTTCCGCCCGCCGGCGCGCCAAGTCCCGGCTCACACCCACCTCCGGGTCGGCCGCCAGCGCGGCCCCCGCCGCCAGCAACACCACGGCCCAACGCCACATGCCGATCACCTTATCACGGGGTCCCCAGAACGGATGGAATGTGTGGTCCAACATGCCTCGCCGGGCATTCGTAAAATTGTTTCGGAGACTCTTTCTGAAGTGGCATAATAGTACCGCTCGGGAGGGCAACCTATGAAGAGATTGTTGGTTCTGTTTTTGGTGGCTGGGCTGTGCACCACGTGGGCCCAGGGTAAGAAGAAGGGCATGGGCGCGGCGCCGAATACGCTGACCGCCCAAGAGCAAAAGGACGGGTGGGAGCTGCTGTTCGACGGCACGTCCCTCGACAAGTGGGACGTCACTCCGGCCTTGGCCAAGGTGTGGAGCGTCCAGAACGGCGCGATCAAGTGCGATTCCTCGGCGGCAGGTGGAACGCTGCTGAGCAAGGAAGATTTCCCCGACTTCATGCTGAAGGCGGAGTTCCGCGCGAACCCCGACATCAACTCCGGCATCATGCTGCGCAATCCCCGGCCACGGCCGGTGGTGGCCGGCGAGAAGAAGAAGGGCGGCGGCGGTCAGGGCTATGAAGTTCAGATTCGCGACAAGGATCCGGGCCACTACACCGGCGGCAGCTTTCTGACGGCCAGCCTGGTCAACGTGGCCAAGGCCCCCGAAACCGCCAAGATCAAGGTGGGCGAGTGGAACACCATCGAGATCACCGCGCAGGGCGACCACTTCGTCATCGTCTACAACGGCGTGAAGGTAGTGGACGCGCACGATACCAAATTGAGCAGCGGCGCGATCGGCCTGCAGTTGGCCCACCCGGAAGATGCCCGCGGCGCCGACATCGAGTTCCGCAGCATCAAAGTGAAGCGCCTCACCGGCGGCGCCACGAGCGGCAAGTAAACCAGAGTTTCCTTCGGGCAGAGGCGGCATTGAGCCGCCTCTGTTCCTCCGCAGCCTAAGGCCGTATCGCGCGGTGCATGTCCAGCGACGGCGGCTGCATACCGGTCTGGCTCAACATCACGTGGATCTGGCCGCGGTGGTGCGTCTGGTGATTGAAGAAATGCCCCAGCACCAGCGACGCCGGGTCCAAGCACAACTTCCCGGCGTTATTCACGTACTCGATCTTGCGAGCGAAGAAGTCCTCGTCTAGCCCGCCCAGCAACGCTTCGATGCGCGCGTCCTCGGTTTCACGGGCCGCGCGCAGGCTGGGGAATTCGTCATAGAGAATCGTGCCCAGCGCGGGCGTGCTCGTGACGCCACTCGCAGTAAAGCGTTCCATCCAGAGGCGGTCGCCGAGTAAGATATGGTTCAGCAGCCGGTGGATGCTGCCAAACGATCCTGCCCGCTCCTGGCGATACGCAGCGTCGGTCAGCCGCGCGCAGGACTCGTAGAGCCGCTGGTTCACGGCCGTGTTGTAGCGGCCGAGCATCTGGAAGTGGGCGATTAGTGAAGATGCCGCCATGGCTTCATGGTACGCCACTGGGCCGGTTGCTAAGCTCGGTTCGCTAAGTTACATTCAAGTTAGTGACTCCCCAAGTTAAAGAGTTCGTTCGGGACTTCTTCCGGAAGGTGACCGACCAGCCACTTACCCCGGAGGATCCCCGCTATGTGCATGTTTACGAAGATGAACAGCTAGCCAAGGCGGACCCCGTGGAGCTGATGGCGCGGGCCATCGAGTTCACTCCTGGCGAGAGCGTCCAACTGCTCTCTGGCTTTCGCGGCTCCGGAAAGAGCACGGAGCTGCGGCGTCTCAAGAAGCGCCTGGAAACATCCGGCTACCTGGTCGTTCTCTACGATATCGAGGACTACCTGAACACCTCCACTCCGGTGGACATCAGCGATTTCCTGATGGCCCTGGCGGGAGCCTTCGGCGAAGAGGTAGTAAAGAACTTCCTGCTGGAAGGAGACCCGGTCCAGGAAAGCTACTGGAGCCGGTTTGTCAACTTCCTCACCAAGACCAACGTGGAGTTTTCCGAAATTGGGGGAAAGCTAGGCACGGAAGGGGCATCGATCAGCCTGAAGGCGAACCTCAAGAGTGACCCTAGCTTCAAGAAGAAGCTCCAGGACCACATGAAGGGATACTTGGGCTCTCTCGAGAAGGACGTGAAATCCTTCCTGGAAGAATGCGTGAAGAAGATTCGGAAGAAGTACGGCGAGGCCCAAGAGGTCGTGCTGCTGGTGGATTCCGTGGAGCATATCCGGGGCACCTCGATCAACGCGTCGGAGGTGCAGAGTTCGGTCGAGACCCTGTTCGCCACGCACTCCGACAAGCTGCACCTGCCCTATCTGCATGTGATCTACACGGTCCCGCCCTACTTGAAGGTGCGCTACCCCGGCCTGGGAGCGCTTTATGCGCCAGGCGGGGTGCAGGTCATTCCGTCCATCAAGCTGAAAGCGTTCGATGGCTCGCCGTTCCCTGCCGGCGTGGAAGCCTGCCAAAAGGTGGTGACGAAGCGCGGCGACTGGGAGCATTTGCTGGGAACACGCGCCGCGCTGGACAAGCTGATTTTCCACTCCGGCGGCCAGCTTCGGGACCTGCTGCGGCTCATCGCCGAGGTCCTGCGGCGCACCGACGCCCCGCCGGTCACGGCGTCAAAGATAGACGACGCCATTGCTCAGATCCGCACGGAATTTCTTCCCATTGCGGACTCGGATGCCGTTTGGCTGGCCCGCATTGCCCGGACCCACGAGGCCTCGCTCGACGACGCTATTCGCCTGCCGGACCTGGCTCGATTCCTCGACACTCACCTGGTGCTGTGCTACAAGAACGGCAACGAGTGGTACGACGTGCATCCTCTGATCCGCGAGCATGTCCTCAAGCAGGCCCAAGAAGTGGAGAAACGCCAGGCCACCGCAACGCCACCGAGTGTCGCGCCCGGCGCCTCCGCCTGAGCCTGCGATGGCCGAACCGTTCCAGAAGGACGCCCCTCGCCAGGAGGTGCTGTCTGCCGCCGCCGAGGCCGAATGGGCCCGGCTGCGGCAGCAATTGGAGCTGGCCTCCGGCTTCTGGCTTGGATTCCTTTTCACCACGTCGCCGGCCGCGGTCCACGTTTTCGAGCATCGTATCGAGTTGCTCCTGAAAGTGCGCGCTAGGAGAATGCAGGCTTTCAAGCCCAGGACACCGGAAGAGTTGGGCAGCGTACTCACGGTGTTGCTCGAGAAGGGTCCATCGGACTCCGGCTGTGTGTGGGTGCAAGCGGTGTTTGCAGACCCGCCCGGCACACCGCCCGCGCCGGGACCGTGGACGCTGGCCTGGGATGACTTCCTGCTGCGGCTGAACGAGCGGCGCGAATTTCTGCGCAGGCACTTTCGAGGCGGCCTGGTCCTGGCCGCGCATCCGAGTGTGAAGCCCCGAGCGCGCGACGCCGCGCCGGACCTCTGGTCGGTACGGGCTATCGTAGTGGAACCGCCCGCGACGGCGGCGCCGGAAATTCGTAGCACGGCCGAGCCCGACCAGGAGACCTCTCGGGCCGCCGCCACACCCGAAACCTTTCCGGACCCCGAGATGGCCCTCGCAGAAGCACGGCGGCGGGCGAGCCGGATGCCCGAAAACCCTGGGTCCGTGGCCTCAGCATTGTTTCGCGCTGTGGAAGGCTTCCTGGCGCAGGGAGCAACGGAGCGGGCCGTGGAGGCAGCACGCGAGGCGGTGCAGATCTTGCGAGATGCACCGGTTGGTGGCAGTCCCGATTTGGCGGAGGCGTTGGTCTGGCTCAGCAAGGCGGAGGCGGCCCACGGCGATCCGGCGGCGGCCGCCGATCACCTTGAGCGTGCCTTGGAACTCAGCGCCGGCCGTGAGGATAAGGCGGTTTCGGAGTGGCTGGACCTAGCAGGAAATCTCGCCAGGGATAGAGGGGACTTTGGGGCGGCCACCGAATACTATACGCGCGCACTCGACCTGGATCGACGGCTATTGGAGCGTCACGGGGAAACACGTGAGGCCGTGAGATATCTCTCCGTGAGCCTCGAGAACGTGGGCAGTGTACGGCTCAGTGCGGGGGATCTGGCTGGAGCCGGAGCAGCCTACGAAGAATCTCTGACACTGCGCCGGCACCTGTTGGGCCGCTACGGCGAAACACCTCAGGCCCTCCGCGATATCTCGGTCGGCCTCGAAAGGTTGGGCGACCTGCGACGCCAATCCGGCGATATCGCCGGAGCCACAAGTGCTTTCGAAGAATCTCTCGCTCTGCGCCGGGGCCTGCTGGACCGCTACGACGAAACACCCCAGGCCCTTCGCGATCTCTCGATCAGCCTCAACAAAGTGGGCGGCGTCCGACGCCAATCGGGCGATGTCGCAGGGGCTACCGCCGCTTTCGAAGAATCTCTCACACTCGCCCGACGCCGTCTGGACCGCCACGGCGAAACGCCCGAGGCTCTCCGCGACCTCTCGGTCAGCCTCGGCAATGTGGGCGACGTGCGACGGCAATCGGGCGATGTCGCCGGAGCCACGGCCGCTTTCGAGGAGGCCCTCGCTTTGCACCGGCGCCTGTTGGACCACTACGGCGAAACATTTCAGGCCCTCCGCGACCTGTCGATCAGCCTCGAGAGGGTGGGCGACGTGCGAAGCCAATCGGGTGATGTCGCCGGCGCGACAGCCGCTTTCGAAGAATCCCTCGCTCTGCGCCGGCGCCTGCTGGACCGCTACGGTGAAACACCCCAGGCCTTCCGCGATCTCTCGATCGGCCTTAGCAACGTGGGCGACATGCGACGCCAATCTGACGATGTCACGGGAGCCACAGCCGCCTACGAAGAATCCCTCGCTCTCAGCCGGCGCCTGTTGGACCGCTACGGCGAAACGCCCGAAGCCTTGCGCAACCTTTCGGTCAACCTGGACCGGATAGGTCACATCCGAAGGCGGTTCGGCGACACCTCCGGAGCCACGGCCGCATACGATGAGGCTCTAGCCGTAGATCGGCACCGGCTCGAGCGCTACGGCGAAACACCCGAAGCCCTGCGCGACCTTGCCATCAGCCTGTCCAAAGTAGCAGACGCACGCCGCAAATCCGGAGATGCAGCCGGGGCCGTGGCCGCCGAGGAAGAAAGAAAGAACCTCCGGCAGCGTCTGCACGAGCGCTATGGGGAACCGCTCGAAACCTGAGCGGGTCCGCTACTGCTGTTGTTGTTGCGGCTGCTGCTGGCGGGCGTCGAGCGAGTCCGTGGCCGGCTCTGGCGGGCCGGCGGCGGTTTCCTGCCACTGCTCGTGGCCGTCGCCATCCACCACCGGGCGCAGGCGGACGTCCACCGACAAGCGCTGGCCGGCGTGGCCCTTATAGACGCCGCGGACCGGGGCGACGTCGCCGTAGTCGCGCCCATACGCCACGCGCACGTGACGCCAGGACACCGGCGCGCCCAGGGTGGGGTCGAAGGCGGCCCAGCCGGACCCGGGCAGGAACACTTCCATCCAGGCGTGCGACGCCTGCCCGCCGATCACGTCCAGCACCGGCGCGCCGTCGGCGTCCACGTCGCCGGGGGTGAGGTAGCCCGAAACGTAACGCCCCGGCAGGCCGCGCAGCCGCACGATCGCGAGCAGCAGGTGGGCGAAATCCTGGCACACGCCGGCGCCGCTCGAAAGCGCGTCCTCAATCGAAGAGTGGACGTGGGTCGCGCCCTTCTCATAACGGAACTGCTCGTGCACCAGGTCGCTCGCCGCCTGCACAAAGCCGCCCGCCAGGCCGCCGCTCGCCGCCTCCGCCCTCCGCACCAGAGCGGTCACCCGGGACAGGTGCGGCACGTACTTGGAGGCCGCCAGAAACTCGTAGTGGTCTTCCATGATCTGCGCGCGCAAGGTGTCCAATTCCGCCAGTGCGAGACCACCGGACAGCAGCGGCGGCGGCGCGTGCAACAGGACGACCGACTCCGCCTCGATCCGCAGGTGCCGGTGCTCGCCCAGCACGTTGAACTGATGCACCCAGTTGCCGAAGTAGTCCTGATAAGAGGTAGAGCGGGCCTGCGGCACCGTCGCGAGGCGGAAGGAAAGGCAGCTCTGCACGTCGTCGTGCAGCGGGCGCAGCCGGACCTCGTTATAACTCTCGGACACCGGCCCGTCGTATTGGAACTCGGTCACGTGGACCAGATGGCAGCGGTTCATGTCTGCACCGCGTAGTAGAAGTAGGTGCGGGCGATGTCTTCGCCGATGGCGCGGCAGGTCCGCTGGAGGTCGCGCAGGTAGGGGTGCAGGCCCTGGCGGAAGATTTCTTCGATGCGGTCGTAGCGCAGGCTCTCGAGCTGCTTGCCGGTGAGCCGCTCGGCCTCATTCGCGTAGTTGCCAGCGCCGGTGCCGCTGATCGCCCGCAGGCCCGCCTGCAGCTCCGTCATGCTGAAGCGGATAGACCGCGGGTGCTCGGGGTGCAGCACCAGCATCTCCGCCACGAGCTCGGGCTCGACGCGCGAGTGATATTGCCGGCGGTAGGCTTCATAGGCGCCCACCGACCGCAGCACGGCCATCCACTGGTGCTGGTCCGGTGCGGCGAGGGTGGTGGTGCTGTCTACGAGGTTGTGGTACTGCACGTCCACGATGCGCGCCGTCATCTCGGCGCGCTCGACGGCCCGGCCGATCCGCAGAAACTGCCAGCCCTCGTCGTGGGGCAGGGTGGCGTCGCTCACGCCGTAGAAACGGTGGCAGCCGAACCGGATGCGGTTACAGAAGCGGTGCGGCCCGACGACCATCTCTTCCTCGGGGTTGTACCGTAAAACGGCGTGATAAAAGCTGTTGATGTCCTCCCACATCTCACTCGAAATGCGGTCGCGGATGGTGCGGGCATTCTCCCGGGCCTTGCACACGCACTGCGCGATGGAATTCGGATTGTCTTCGCGGAAGGCCAGAAACTCGAACACGGTGCGGGCGTTGGCCTCGCTATAGAGCGCCGGGAAGCGCTCGTGCTCCCCGGCAATGGCGATGACGGCGTCCCAGCGCAGCCGGTAAGAATTCTGGGAATGCTCGAGCAGCATGTGGTAGTTGACGTCGAGGATGCGGGCGGTATCCTCGGCGCGCTCCATGTAGCGCGCGATCCAGAAAAGAGCGTCGGCGATCCGTGAGAGCATCATGCTTCGCCTCGCAGCACCCAGGTGTCTTTGCTGCCGCCGCCCTGCGAGGAGTTCACCACGACCGAGCCCGGCTTCAACGCCACGCGGGTCAGCCCGCCCGGCACGATCGTGACCTTGTCGCCGCTATAGAGGCAGTAGGGACGCAGGTCGACATGGCGCGCCGCAAAGCGGGTCGCCGCCGTATCGTAGGCGGGCACGCGCGACAGTCCGATGAGCGGCTGGGCGATGTAATTGCGGGGATCGGCCTGAATGCGGGCGCGGAAGTCCTCGATCGTCGCCCGGTCGGAGGCCGGACCGATCAGCATGCCGTAGCCGCCCGATTCCCCCACCGCCTTCACCACGAGGCGGGGCAGGTTCTCCAGAATGTAACGCAGATCGTCCGCCCGCCAGCCGAGGTAGGTTTCGACGTTCCGCAGGATCGGCTCTTCGCCGAGATAGTAGCGGATGAACTCGGGCACGTAAGCGTAGACGGCCTTGTCGTCGGCGACACCGTTGCCCACGGCGTTCGCGAGGGCCACATTGCCGGCGCGGTAGGCGGCGAGCAGGCCGGGCACGCCTAGCAGCGAGTCGCTGCGGAAGGCGAGCGAGTCGAGGTACTCGTCGTCGATGCGGCGGTAGATCACGTCCACGCGCTGCAGGCCGTGGATGGTCTTCATGTAGACGATACCGGCATCGACCACGAGGTCGCGGCCTTCCACCAGCTCAATGCCCATCTGCTGCGCGAGGAAGCTGTGCTCGAAGTAGGCGCTGTTGTGGATGCCGGGGGTGAGCAGCACCATCACGGGGTAGTCGCCGCCGCGCGGTGAGAGGCTGCGCAGGATGGCGCACAGCTCGGTGGGGTAATGGTGCACCGGCAGGATTTCGTGCTGCTGGAAGGCCTGCGGGAAGGTCCGCATCATCACCAGGCGGTTCTCGAGCACATAGGAGATGCCGCTCGGCGTGCGGACGTTGTCCTCGAGCACCACCATGTCGCCGGTCGCCGAGTCGCGAATGAGATCGATGCCGGAGATGTGGGTGTAGATGCCGCGCGGCACCTCCACGCCCACCATCTCGCGGCGAAAATGTTGGCAGGAGAGGACGAGCGAACGGGGAATGCGCCCGTCCTTCAGGATCCGCTGGCGGCCGTAGACGTCTTGCAGGAACAGGTTGAGCGCCGTGACGCGCTGCGAGAGGCCGCGCTCGACCCGCTCCCATTCCGAGTAGGGCAGAATCCGCGGGATGAGGTCGAAGGGGAACAGGCGCTCGGTACCGCGTCCGTCGCTGTAGACGGTGAAGGTGATGCCCTGGACGAGGAACGAAAGGTCCGCCAGGTGCCGCCGCTCCTCGAACTGGGCGGGCGCCATCTGTCCCAGCTCGGCGAACAGCCGGGCATAGTGGGGCCGCGGCTCCCCCGGCTGGGCGAACATCTCGTCGTAAAAGGGATGCGGGTCGTAGCCGTCAAAGAGGCCAGCGTCGAGTTGTGTTTCCGAGGCAGACAAGCCCTTCAGCCTAGCGAAAAGGGGCGGGGAGAGGCCAATTGATTCTTTGAATGGGAGCTATCGGTGGAACTTTTCGAGCGGCCTCCCGCTTCCCGGCGGCCCCGAAATAATTTGTGAAACGACGGCACTCCCCTTGACGGCGGGGTGATAATTGAAAGGCCATGCGAATCCTGGCAGTTTTTTGTTTCGTGGCCGTCCTGCCGCTGGCCGCCCAGCACGAGCAGGACGGTGAAAAGCCCAAGCACCCTGAGATTGGCGATCCGGTAGCGATCGTGGCCGGCGGGAAGTTGTTCAACGACGGCTGCGCCGCCTGCCACGGGGCCGAAGGGATGGGCGGACGCGGTCCTAACCTGAGGGAGCGCGTGATGTGGCATCCCCTCGACGAAGAAGTGATTTACAAGGCCGTGAAAAACGGCATCGGCGGGGGCGGCATGCCCGCGGCCAACCTCCCCGAAAACCAGTTGTGGCAGGTGGTGGCGTATGTCCGCTCGCTGACCATGCCGGCCATCGAGGTCGACGTGGCCGGCAACCTGGAGGCAGGCGAGAGCCTGTTCTGGGGCAAGGGGGGATGCGGCGGGTGCCACCGCATCAAAGGACGCGGCGGCCAGCTCGGCCCCGACCTGACCAATGTGGCGGGGGTGCGTCCGGCGCCGCAGATCCGGGAATCCATCGTGGACCCCGATGCGAACGGCGCGCAGAATTATCGCGGGGCCACTGTGGTGCTGAAAAACGGCCGGACTCTCAAGGGCGTGGCTCGCAACCGGACCAACTATTCCTTGCAGCTGCAGGACGCCCAGGGCAACCTGCACCTGCTCTCGATGGCCGACGTCAGCGAGCTGACCCTGACCAAGGGGTCGCCCATGCCGAAGGACTTCGCGCAGAAACTGGCGCCGGAGGAGATCGACAACCTGGTGGCGTTCTTGTGCCGGCAGAGCCTGCGTCCCCGGGAACCGAAGGAAACAGCGAAGAAATAAGAAGGAGAAATATCGTGCGGCACACGGGTTGGTGCATGCTTCTGGCCCTGGCGGCGATCGCGCCCGCGCAGGTCAAATACGAAGACATTCTCAAAGGACCAGGCGACAACTGGCTCACCTACGCCGGGGACTACCAGGCGCGGCGCCACAGTTCACTCAAGCAGGTTACGCCCGCGAACGCCGGCTCGCTCACACCGAAATGGGTGCATCACGTTTCCGGCGCCAAGGGGCTGCGGACCAATCCGATCGTCTACGACGGCGTGATGTACACGACGAACTCGAACGAGCTCCGGGCCATCGACGCGCGCACGGGACGGCTGATCTGGGTATACAAGGACACGCGGGCCAAGAAATCGGAGACCAATCGCGGCGCGGCGCTCCTGGGCGACAGCGTTTTCTTCGTCACCTCGGACGTGCACGTGGTGGCGCTCGACCGCCGCACCGGCGCGCTCCTCTGGGAGAAGCAGTACGGCAGTGTCGACGACGGCCTGTTCGCGAGCGCGGCGCCGCTCGCCGTGAAAGACCGGGTGATCGTGGGCGTCGCGGCCGGGGATACCGGCATGCGCGGTTACCTCGTCGCCTTCAACGCGACCACCGGGCAAGAGATGTGGCGGACCTACACCATTCCCGCCAAGGGCGAGCCGGGGTCGGAGACGTGGGGGAAGTACATCGAGTACGGCGGCGCGGGGACGTGGCTCTCGGGCACCTACGACCCGGAGCTGAACACTCTCTACTGGACCACCGGTAATCCGTGGCCCGACTTCTACGGAGGGGACCGCGAGGGCGACAACCTCTATAGCTGTTCGCTGCTGGCGCTCGACGTGGATACGGGCAAGATGAAGTGGTACTTTCAATTTACCCCGCATGACACTCATGATTGGGATGCTATGGCTTGGCCCGTCCTGGTGGACCTGCCGATCAACGGGAAGCCGCGGAAGGTCGTGATGCATGCCAACCGCAACGGGTTCTACTACGTGCTCGACCGGGTGACGGGCGAATACCTCCGGGCGACCCGCCTGGTGGACAAGCTCGATTGGGCGACCGACATTGACTCGAAGGGAAGGCCGATTCTGGTGGCCGGCAAGGACCCGACGCCGAACGGGAACCGCGTCTGTCCGGGCGTGCGGGGGGCAACGAACTGGATGTCACCTTCCTACAATCCGGTGACCGGGCTGTTTTACGTGGTGACGCTCGAGCAGTGCGACATTTACACCAGCTCGTCGAAGGAGCCGGAGCCGAAGAAGAATTTCTCGGGCGGCGGGGCCGGGCCGAAGCCGTCCGAGGTGGGCCAGTTCTTCCTGCGCGCCTACGATCCGAAGACCGGGGACCGGAAGTGGGAGTACCCGATGACGGGTCCGGGAGAGGCATGGTCGGGGACGGTCTCGACTGCCGGGGGCGTGGTGTTCTTCGGCGACGACGACGGTCAACTGGTGGCGGTGGACGCCCGCAGCGGCAAGCACCTGTGGCACTTCCAGATGGGCGAAGGGCTCACGGCTTCGCCGATTACGTACGCGGTCGGGGGCAAGCAGTATGTCGCGATTGCCTCGGCGACGGCGATCTTTTCGTTTGGGCTATTTGAGCCGGTGCCGCCGATGGCGCTGCCGAAGATTAAAGTGGAGTGAGGGCGAGCCTCACGCCGGCAGGCGACGAAAGCCCTCTTGCTCGAAATGACGGTCTGTCGTCATCGCTTCCCCAACACTGCGCCGGCGCATCAGGACAAAACTCACCGCATCGCACAGCGAATAGGTCTTGTCGGGCCGTGCCAGTAACAGGGCCAGCGCTTCGCGGTGAAGGGGCTCGTCTACCCAAACCGTTTCAATATCAGGGTTGGCCAGCAAGTCAGAGACGAACGTCAGGGCCGGAACCCGCGGAAGACGCTGGGCGTTTACCAGCGCCACAAACTCGGCCAGAACGTAGCTGTGCGTGAGCCGAAGCCGGGCCCTCTGGTACGCCGCCCGGGCCTGGGCATGCAGGGCCTCTGCGCCGTGGAGCAGGCACAGCAGACCCGAAGTATCAAGCAGCATCAGGTTGACTGGTGGGTGGTGCTGTACTCCTTGGCGAGGTCAGCGTCGATGCTGTCGTTGTCGGCGCCGGTCGGGCCGCCGAGGTTGACCTCACCGAAGTGCTGCTCGAACCGGTCCCGCGCGGCTTGCTTTTCTGCGTCAGTGCGCGGGCAACCAGCTTCGCTGAACTGACGCTCCAGCGAGGCTGCGGCGAGGTCCGCTAGTGACTTTCCTGTAGCTTGCGCCTGACGCCGGAGCGCAGCGTAGGCTTCGTCGCTCAGTTCCAGATTCAACATCCGGCTCATCGCTCGAGGGCTCCTACACGCATTGTAACAAGGACGGTTGCCGGTTTTCGGGCTACCTGATGGTTTCCCAGTGTTTCCCAGCTATTCCCGCGCTCTAGCGCCTCAAGATAACGCCCGGCGGTCGCCAGATTGACCTGCGGCAAGGTGACCATGATCTCTTATCCCGTCGCAGGCGCTTCCAAGTAATAGCGAACGTCATCGTTCTCAACCACTCGAAAGCCCAGCCGCTCGTATAGTCTCCGCGCGGGGTTGACCGTGAGCACGCTGAGCCTGACTGGGATCTTCTTAGCGGCAGCACGAACCTGAATGTCTCGAAGGAGCCGAGTGCCCAGACCTTGGTTTTGATAGTCGGGCAAAATTGCAATGTAGTCGACAAAGATGCAGTCAGTTTCGTCTAGCACTCGAAGACACCCGGCGTCCCTGCCATCGCAGACGATGATTTCGCAGCGAGCGGGATTGAAATGCTCGCGGAAGTGCCGGACCTGCCATTCTTCGTCCCAGCCCCAGGTCGCCTCGACGTTGGATCGAAAAGCACGCCGGTGGAGATCGTACAAGAAATCGTAGTCCGCCTCGGCTGCCGTTCGAGTTTCAATCGAACCAATGATTCCCCCGCTGATCGCCGCGACAAAGTGCACCTCACTCGACGCTGACACCGGCTCGCCGAGACCGAGCGGCGTGACTTCGCCGTCCACCGCCACCGAAATGTTGGAGCGCAGGCGGCCTTCGGAGATCAGTCGCTCGCGGATTCCCGGCCAGGCGCGCTCCAGGTTGTCGATTACCTCTCGAACCGTCGCGCCTTCCACCTGGAGCGGCGACTTCCCGCCGGTCAGGCCCGCCAGGGGCGTCGGGATGTAGACCAGCGCCACGTCATCCCTTTTTCGACCAGACGGCCTCCAGGATCGCGGGCGGACTCATGGGGAGGCGGTTCATCCGGACGCCGGCGGCGCGATAGATGGCGTTGGCGAGGGCGGCCGGCGGGGGGATGATGTTCGCTTCCCCGACGCCGCGGACCCCAAAGGGATGGCCGGGGTTCGGCACCTCGACGATCACCGTATCAATCATAGGTAAATCCAGGCTCGTCGGCATGCGGTAGTCCAGCAGGCTCGAGTTCAGCATGCCGCCTTCGGGGCTCATGTAGTACTCCTCGTTGAGCGCCCAACCGATGCCCTGGACGCTGCCACCCTGCATCTGGCCCTCGACGTAGCTGGGGTGGATGGCCTTGCCGGCGTCCTGCACGGATGTGAAGCGCAGCACCTGAACCTTACCGGTTTCGGGATCGACCTCCACGTCGGCGATGGCGCCGGCGAAGGAGCCACCGACCCCGCGCGGGTTCACCGCGCCGCGGCCCACGATGGGTCCGCCGGTTTCGCCGAGTTTGGCGGCCAGCTCGGCGAAGGTCAGCCTGTGTTTGCCGGAGCGGAAGACGCCACGCTCGGCGGTGACGGCCGCCGGTTCCACTTCCCAGATCTTGGCCACCCGTTCCTTCATCTGGCGCACCACGTCCTGCGCCGCTTCGTAGGCGGCCCAGCCGGTGGCGAAGGTCGTGCGGCTGCCGCCCGTCACCGCCGTAAAGCCCACCGAGTCCGTATCGACGACCGTGGGGCGGACGCTCTCGGCGGGAATGCCCAACACCTCGGCCGCCTGCATCGCGATCGACGTGCGGGTGCCGCCGATGTCCGTCGAGCCTTCGACGAGGTTGACCGTGCCGTCGGCGTTCACGCTCAGGTTGCAGCTCGACGGCAGTCCGACGTTGAACCAGAAGCCGACGGCCGCGCCACGTCCACGGTTCGGACCGCCGAGCGGCGCGGAGTAATGCGGGTGCGCCTTCATCGCCTGGAGCACTTCGATGCAGCCGATGCGGCGGTACTTCGGTCCGTCGGCGCGGCGGGTGCCTTCTTTGGCCGCGTTCTTCAGGCGCAAGTCGATAGGATCAAGGCCGAGCTTTTCGGCGAGCTCGTCCACCACGGTTTCGGTGGCGAAGGCGGCGTTCGTGGCGCCGGGGGCGCGGTAGGCCGCCGTGCTCGGCTTATTGACCACCACGTCGAAGCCGTCGATCAGGACGTTGGCGAGATCGTAGGCGGCGAAGACGCACATGCCGCCGGGACCGACCATCGCCCCAGGGTACGCGCCGGCCTCGTAGGCGAGGTAGGCCTGGGCGGCGGTGATACGGCCGTCCTGGCGGGCGCCCATCTTTACCTTTATGTAGGACCCCGGCGTCGGGCCGGTGCCCTCGAAGACGTCTTTGCGCGACATGACGATCTTCACCGGATGTCCCGTTTTCTTCGACAGCAGCGCTGCGACCGGCTCCAGGTAAACGGGAATTTTCCCGCCAAAGCCGCCTCCGATCTCCATGGGCGTGACCTTCACTTGCGAGACGGGAAGATCGAGGATGCAGGCGGTCGTGTCGCGCACGACGAACGACCCTTGCGTGCTGCACCACACCAGGACGCGGCCATCGTTGTTCCACAGGGCCGTGGCATTGTGCGGCTCGATGTAGCCCTGGTGGACCGTCGCGGTGTGGAACTCGCGCTCGACGATCACGTCCGCCTCGGCGAAACCCTTGCCGACGTCGCCGAGAGCGTGGCGGAAGTGCTGGGAGACGTTGCTCACCCGGGCGGTTTTCTCGCCGAACTCCTCGGTGTGGAGGCCGTCGTGCAGAATCGGCGCGCCCTCGCGCATGGCGGCTGGGGCGGTGAGGACGCAGGGGAGAACTTCGTAATCCACTTCGATGAGCTGGGTGGCTTCTTCGGCGGCGTTAAGGCTGGTGGCCGCGACTGCCGCGACCGCGTGACCTTGATAAAGCACCTTGCCGGCCGCCAGCACGTTGCCCCGGATGTAGCTGAGCGGTGTCGCGCCTTCACCGAGATCGACGATGCGGTCGGCGCTCGGCGGGAGGTCGGCGGCGGTAACCACGGCGCTCACCCCGGGATAGGCCTCGGCCTTGCTGGTGTCGATGCGGCGGATGCGGGCGTGAGCGTGCGGGCTGCGCAGGATCGCGCCGTGCAGCAGTCCGGCAATCTGGAAGTCCGCGCCGTAGAGGGCGCGCCCCGTGACTTTGTCGGCCCCGTCGTGGCGAATGGGGCGGGTTCCGACGACCGTGTATTCCTGGGTACTCATGCCTTTGCCTCCTCCCGCATCTGGGTCGCGGCCTGTTGGACGGCGCGCAGAATCTTGTCGTAGCCGGTGCACCGGCAGAGGTTGTTCGCGAGCCACAGGCGGATGCGCTCGTCCGACGGGCTCGCTTCGCGATCGAGCAGCGCCTTCGCCGCCACGATGAACCCGGGGGTGCAGAAGCCGCATTGCAGCGCGGCCTGCTCGAGGAAGGCGCGCTGCACCGGGTGCAGTTCCTGGCCGCGGGCGACGCCTTCGACGGTGATGATTTCCGATCCTTGCGCCTCGACTCCGAGGACCAAACACGAGTTCACGATGCGGCCATCGAGGACCACCGTGCAGGCCCCGCAGTTACCGTCGTTGCAGCCTTCTTTCGAGCCAGTAAGTCCCACGATGTCGCGGAGGCACTCGAGCAGGCTCTGCGGCGGTTCGGCCAGGAACTCCACCGCTTCGCCGTTGATGGTGGTTTGGACTTGAA
Source organism: Terriglobia bacterium (assembly GCA_041482115.1). Taxonomy (GTDB): domain Bacteria; phylum Acidobacteriota; class Terriglobia; order Bryobacterales; family JACQDG01; genus JBGPDC01. The sequence continues at coordinate 18,164 of JBGPDC010000005.1, forward strand.
CTTTTGTACTCATGACTGGCGGCCCTCCTTGGCGCGGCGGATCGCGAATTCGAGGGCGCGGCGTGTGAGGACGCCGGAAATGTGTTTGCGGTAAATGGCCGTGCCGCGCATGTCGGTGATCGGCTTGGCGGCGGCCTTCGCGATTTCAGCAGCGGCGGCAATGCTCTCAGGGTTGACCGGCTTGCCGGCCAGCGACTCACCGGCGGCCCGTACGAAGAGCGGCGTTGGAGCGACGGCCGAGAGCGCGATGCGCGCCGACCGGAACGTGCCGTTCGAGAGCGTCACGGCGACGCCCGCGCCCGCGACCGCGATATCCATTTCGTTGCGCGGGATGAAGCGCAGGTAATAGGCGCCGGACTCCGGCTCGGGCGCGGGGAGCGTGAGCGAGACCAACAGCTCGCCGGGTCGGAGCACGTTGCGACCGGGAGCGGTGCAGAAATCCTCGACGGCGACTTCTCGGCTGCCACCCGGTCCGGCCATGCGGCACTTGGCTTGGAGCGCGATCAGCAGCGGGATGAAGTCGGCGCTGGGCGAGGAGTTGCAAAGGTTGCCACCGGCGGTGGCGCGTCCCTGGATCTGGGTGCCGCCGATCAGGTTGGCCACTTCGGCGAGCGCGGGATAAGCCTGGCGCACCACCGGGTCACCGTAGATCCGATAGCAGGGGACGGCAGCGCCCAGGGTCAGGCCGCGCGCGGGGTCGTAGCGCAGCTCATTCAGCTCGGAGATGTGCTTGATATCGACGACCAGGTCGGTCTGCTTGCGGCGCGCCCGGAGTTGGACGATCAGGTCCGTGCCGCCGGCGAGGAGCAGTGCCCCCGGATGGGCGGCGAGCAGCCCCACGGCCTCGTCGACGGTCCGGGGGGCAGTATAGTCAAAACGCTTCACGCGTAGGTTCTCCCTTCTCTATCTTTCCGCCACCAGCTTGGGCACGGCCAGCAGGCCCGAGGGCAGGGGCTCTACACTTTCCATTTCCTGCATGCGAAACCGCAGGCCGTAGCGGGCCGTGAGGGCCTGCTCGTCAATCCGGCGTCCCGCGCCTGCGAGCAGGTTGATCGCGGTGTTGTACACCTCGATGCGCAGTTCGTTCGAGCCGTCGCGCAAGAGGTCAGTTACCTCGAGGCGGTACGGTGGATGCCACAGGGTCCCGGCGCGCTGGCCGTTGATGAACACGGTGGCGGCCTCGCGGATGGGAGGGTCAACCTGCGCCGAGAAGATAGCAGTCGAGCGGGGACTGGCAGCTTCGCGCGGATCGCGGGGCGTAGCCGGCGCCTCGCCGAAATCCAGGAACACGTGCACGCCAGAGCCGTGAAACGCGAACGCGAGAGTGATGTCCCGCCGGTAGGTGACAGTGCCCGAAAAGTGGCTGGTGGCGGAGTCTTCGGACCACGAGTACGGCAGATCGACGGTGCGGCTCGCGCCGGCGCCGCCCGGAAAGCTCACCCTCCAGCCCGCGCGCAACTCTTCCGAGGCGGCCACCGCCCCGTGCCACGCCGGCGCGATGCTTCCGCCGCCCCCGTGGAACACGATCACGCGCGAACCGTAAGCCTCGAGATCGAGCACCACCTCCCCGCCCTGGGACTCCGCGCGCGACGCGGTCCCAGTAAAGGGGTCCCAGAGTTCGGCGTGCGGGGTTTGGGCGTGGAAGCGCGCGCGAACCCGCCGCGAAGTGTTGCCGGTGTTCGCGAGGAAGTAGAGGTCGCCCTGCGGCAGGTGCCGGTGGACAAAACCGATCTCCGGCGTGGCCGGCGTGAGGGTCACGTCGGATTGTGTCACGGCAGCGAGGCGGCGACCGAGCACCGCAATGTCAACCAGTTCGATCGAGGGTCCGCGGTCCGGTTTGCGGCCCACGGCGAGCACGGTGCCGCCGCCCTGGGCGTACTCGGTGAGCCAGCGGGCGGTGGCCTCCGGCAGGAAGCGGACATTGGGCAGCACGATCGCCTTGTACCGGCGTCCCGCGAGAGCCAGCGTCCCGTCGTCGATCACGTCGAAGCTCAAACCGCCATCGAGAATCGCCGGGATGACGTCGGGGCCGACACGGTCCGCAGTGCGACGCCAGAGGTCGAGGTTGGCGGGCGTGCCGGGCCGGAAGGAAGCCCAGGCGTCTTCGGTGGGCGCGTAGAGGGCGACATCGGCCACCGGCTCACCCTGCCGCAGCAGGAAGCTCACCCGCTGCAGGTAGCGCGAGAGGTCGGGCATCACCGGCCACCAGGGGTTCTTGTCGTTGAACACCGCGGCCGCGTAGAAACTCCAACCGGGATTGCCGGCCTGCGGCGGCGAGTAGGGCCAGCCGTGTCCGATGAGCTGGTTGATGCCGGCGAGGAAGTGCTGGTCCGCTTCGGCCTTGATGTCGAGCGGCGTGGCGCGGAAAGCGGGCGAGTGGAGCCAGGTCCAGGTTTCGGAGGAAGTCACCGGCTTGCCAAAGAGGTGGGACGCCGACGAGGCCCAGCGCGTGGTAGCGAGGGTGCGCCAGTGCCAGCCCTCGCCATCGAAGATGTCCGCCTGGCGGTGGCTCGCTAGCGTGGCCGGCGGCATGCCGTAGTTCTCGATGCGCAGCAGGACGCCGTTCTTCTTGGCCCAGTCGTACAGGGGCGCGAGAAAGCGCTCCTCGTAAAGCTCGCTCAAGGTGTGGCCGACGTCGCGACGGACCTCGAGCGCGCGGTCGCCGGTCCCGTACTCTATAAGAGGTAGCAGAGGCTGCAGGTCGTACCCGCGCCGGCGGCGGAACTCAGTGAGGAGGTCGGGGGTCCAGTCGGCGTCGTAGACTTCGAGGCTGTCGCAGTAGACGGCGTAGACGTTGCCCGGACCCGCAGCGGTAAGCAGCTTGTCGCCGACTTCTTTGAGGTGCGTTTCGATCGCGGGACGGCTGTAGTGGTCGAGTACGTACCCTTCGGCGCCATAAGCGGCGCGCTTCACGGCCTGCCCCGTGTGGCTCGCGAAATAGAAGACCGCCGCGCGGGGGCCCTCATTCGGTGGCAGCGCGAGAGGACCGTTGCCGGCGATATCCAGCGCCTCGAACGTCGCGGCATCCATCTCCGGCACCGCGCCGAGCGCAATAAACGCTCCCACCAACCGCTCCCCCTCGCGTGGGGCGAGCCTCGCCAGCCGGCGCGCGCCCGGCGCCACCGCCACGCGCTCGGACCGCAAGCGTCCCGCCGCGAGTTCCAGCGGAATGTGCGGACCGCCGAAGGACCAACCGCTGCCGATAGTCACGTCCATGCGGAGGCCCAGTTCCTTCGCGCGGCGGGCCGTGAACCGGACCATGTCCAGAAACTCGGGCGAGAGGTAGCGGTAGTTGCGGAAATCGTGCGCGGGGTCGTCGAGGGCGAGCGGATAAACCGGCTGTATTTCAAACCCGCCGATGCCGCCCTCTTTCATGCGCTGCATTTCGAGATCGAGCTGCTCGCGGGTCATCGATGGTCCGAACCACCACCAGCGCATCATGATGCGGGCGTCGTCGGGCGGGCTCCCGAAGCGCTGGCGCAGGTCGTCGAGGGCCTGGGCGTGCAGGCTGGCGGCCAGCAGAACTAGAGCCAGGTATCGCGCCATGGAAGAATTTAGTCTAACAGCTTCCATTGTTATACTGATCTCGCGAGGTGGAGGAGGCTGAACATGAGGATGATCCTCGGAGTGGCCCTGGTCGCGGGGACGCTGGCGCCGGCACTCCCCCAAGCGGTGCCGGGAAAAGCCGACTGGCCGTCTTATGGACACGACCCGCAGGCGACGAAGTACTCGCCGCTTGACCAGATCAACGCGAAAAATGTCGTCCAATTGAAGCGGGCGTGGGAATACCACACCAAGGAACGGGGGCGGGCGTTCGAGACGACGCCCATCATGGTCGATGGCGTCCTGTATTTTTCCACGCAGAACCAGCGGACCGTCGCGCTCGAGCCGGAAACGGGCAAAGAAATCTGGAAGTACGATCCCAAGTCGAACGGGCGCGAGCAGCGGGGCCTCTCCTACTGGCCGGGAGATAAGCAGACGCCGGCGCGGATCCTGCTCGGCACGGGCGACGGCCGCCTGATCGCGCTCGATGCGAAGACGGGCACGCCGATACGTGGTTTCGGCGACAACGGGGTGATCGACCTGAAAGCCGGGATCACGGATAAGTTTCCCAAGGCCACCTATTCGATCACCTCGGCTCCTGCCATCTACAAGGACATGGTGATCGTGGGACCGGCGACGCAGGAGGGTCCCTCGCTCGGGCCGAGCGGCGATCCGCGCGCCTACGATATCCGGACGGGGAAGCTGCTGTGGCGGTTCCACAACGTCCCGCAGCCGGGCGAACCGGGCAGCGACACCTGGGGACCCGACGGCTGGAAGGACCGCTCGGGACCCAGCCAATGGGGCCACATCACGGTCGATGTCGAGCGCGGGCTGCTCTTCCTGCCCATCGGCAACGCGGCCGACAGCTTCTACGGGGCCGACCGCAAGGGCACCAATCTCTACGCCAATTCCGTGGTGGCGCTCGAGGCGGCGACCGGCAAGCTGCGATGGTATTACCAGGTGGTACACCACGACATTTGGGATTACGACCTGAGTGCGCCGCCCACCCTCATTGAGGTGAAGCGCAACGGCCAGACCATTCCGGCGCTGGCGCAAATTACGAAGATGGGGCTGCTCTTCATTCTCGACCGCACCACCGGAAAGCCGGTGTTCGGGGTGGAGGAGCGCCCGGTGCCGAAAAGCGACACGCCGGGCGAGGTGTCGTGGCCCACGCAGCCCTTCCCGGTGAAGCCGCCGCCGCTCGCGCGGATGACCATGACGAAAGACGACATCACGACGCGCACGCCGGAGGCCAACAAATTCTGCAGCGAGTGGTTCACCCGGCTGCGGCACGAGGGTCCCTACACGCCCTTCGGACTGACGCCCTCGCTGCTGCTCCCGGGGACCATGGGTGGCGGGAACTGGGGTGGCGTGTCGTTCGATCCGAAGCTCGGATACATCTTCGTCAACACCAGCAGCCTGGGCGGCACCGGCCACATGGTGAAGTCCGAACCGGACGCGCCGATGCCGTATCGCAACGACGGCGGGTACACGCGGTTCCTCGATGAGGACCAGTATCCGTGCCAGAAACCGCCCTGGGGCGAGCTAACCGCGGTGAACGCCAATACCGGAGACATCGCGTGGCGGGTGCCGCTCGGCAGCTACGACGAGCTCGAGGCGCAGGGCGTCAAGAATACCGGGGCGTCCAACATGGGAGGCTCGATCGTGACGGCGGGCGGGGTGGTGTTCATCGCCGCGACGACGGACTCGAAGTTTCGCGCGTTCGACTCGCGCACCGGCCGGGAGCTGTGGGTGACGAAGCTCGACGCCACGGGCGACACCGTGCCGATGACCTATCTGGGACGCAACGGCAAACAATATGTCGTAATCGCGGCGGGCGGCACGAACCGCTTCCGCATGATCGCCAAGACCGCGGATGAGACCGCCGACGTGCTGATCGCTTTTGCGCTGCCATGAAACTGGAGATGAGAAAGGCACTGTTCCTCACGCTGGCCGCGGCCGCCCTGTGTCTCGCGCAGGAGGCGAAGAACGCCAAGGACGCCGGTCCGCCGCTGCCGGAAGGCGAGGGGAAAGAGCTTGTGATCCGGATGTGCAACAAGTGCCACGGGCCGGCAGTGTTCACAAAAACACGGATGGGGCGCGTGGGCTGGGAAGACCAGGTAGCGTCCATGGTGGAGAAAGGCGCCGTCGGAACCGAAGAAGAGATCCAGATCGTAGTGGACTACCTGGTGAAGAACTTCGGCCGCGATTCGCAGCCGAAAGCCGCAGCGCAAGAGAAGGTTAACGTGAACAAGGCCACCGCGAAGCAACTGGAAACGGCGCTGGGGCTGTCGGCGAAAGAGGCCGAGGCGATGGTGCAGTACCGGGAGAAGAACGGCAACTTCCACGAGTGGGGCGACCTGGGCAAGGTCCCCGGGGTCGAGCTGAAGAAGCTCGAGGGGAAAAAGGCGGCCCTCGAATTCTAGCGGCACTCAGCCTCGGCCAGCCCAATCGGGTTAGACTGGTCTCATAAGGAGAAAACAAATGTTCTTCATTCATGGCCTGCCGGCTCGTGTGGCCGGCAGTCTGGCAGTGTTGCTCGGCGGCGCGCTCACCCTGTGCGGCCAGTCCAACGGTTATTTGAAGACCAGCGTGAACCCCGGCCGGGCGGGAGTTTTCATAGACGGCAAGTACGTCGGCCCGGCAGCGAATTTCCGCATCGGCCGGAAATATGCGATCCCCGCCGGCTCGCACGAGGTGAAGCTGGTGGACCCGCGCTTCGAGGAATACACCGGCCAAATCAACATCGAAGCGGGCAAGACGGCCAAGCTCAGCCAGACGTTGAAGCCCATTACGCTCGACAAGCCGCCGTTCGGCCGGATACGGACGATTCACCCGGATAAATTCGCGGCCGTCTACGTAAACGACAAGTTTTACGGACACGCCGACGAATTCAACAACCCGTGGCAAGGCATCCTGATAAAGCCCGGCGAATACGACGTGCGGATTGAGCCGACCTCGGGCGGCAGCCCGATCCGCCAGCACGTCAAGGTCGAGGCCGACAAAATCACCACCGTTAAGTAGCGACTCGCTCGACGATCTATGCCTATTGCTGATTCCATTCTTCCCGAGTTCGATCACGAGATGGCCAACACCCGCAAGACGCTCGAGCGGGTGCCGGACGACAAGTTCGCCTGGAAGCCTCACGAGAAGTCCATGACCCTGGGACGCCTCGCGGGGCACCTTGCCGAGATGCCCGGCTGGGGCGTATACACCCTGAACACGGAGTCGTTAGATATCGCGCCCGTGGACGGTCCGCCGATGCAGCCCTCCCAGCCGAAGACCCGCCAGGAAGTGCTGGCCCTCTTCGACAAGGGCGTCGCCGAGATGCGGGCGGCGCTCGCGGCGGCGAAGGACGATCAACTGCTGAAGCCGTGGTCGCTACTCTCCGGCGGCAAGCCGATCTTCACCATGCCGCGCATCGCCGTGGTCCGCGGCATGATCCTGAACCACGGCATCCACCACCGTGCCCAGCTTGGGGTCTACCTGCGGCTGAACAATCTGCCCGTGCCGGCGCTTTACGGTCCTTCGGCGGACGAAGGAAAACCTTAGCGCGCTCCGTGCTTGAGGGCCCCGAAGGCCGCGAAGCAGGTGTTCTTGTGCAGGATCTCGGCCTCGGAGAACCCCACGGCGCGCAGCAGATCCAACTGGAACATCAGCGGACGCGGCGTGTCCTCCTGCTCAATGTAGCCGAAGACCTGCCGCCGATAGTCGTCTCCCTTTAGGCTCTCCAGGTAGCGGCCGTAGCGTTCCCACATCCGGGCTTGCACGGCGGGGAGGGAGTGCTCGACCATGTCGAAGATCCAAAAGGAACCGCCGGTTCGCAGGGCGCGATAAACCTTTTCAAACACGGCCCGCCATTCGGACTCGCCGCGCAGATGATGCAGCACGGCCGCCGTTACCACGAGATCAAAGCACCCCTGGCCGAGCGGCAAATCGCGCACGTCCCCCTGCAGTGTCGTGACGGGACGCTTCGCGACCCCGCCGAGCCGCTCGGTGGCACGGTCGAGCATGGGCCGGCTGAGGTCGATCAGCGTGACCGCGAGGTCCGGCAGTCTCTCGAGCAGCTTGAGGGTGTAATTGCCGGCGCCGCATCCAATATCGAGCAAGGACGCGGCGTGCGGCGTGGCGGCGCTCGCCGCCTCGGCGATCAGCTCGAGAGCCAGGGGCGAGTCGACCGTGGCCGCCTGTCCGGTCTCAAGGTTCGAGAAGCGTTCGACATCGTTATCGAAACGGCGGCGGATCTCGTCGACGGTGGATTTGGCGGCAGGGCCGGAGGCAGACATCACTCCCTTTTTACCACGACAGTCGGGACGGCCCGCTCGGGTCTGAGACGCGTTGATCGAGATCAGCGATTCCCAAACATGGCGATGAGCAACACGGCGACCCTCAACGCGGTATACAGAGTGAAGACAATAATGATAGCTGCGATCCAGACGGCCGTCCACGGAGACTGGGTCGGATCCCACATCGTCTGCGCACGGCTCGCTTCAGAACGGCGACTCTACGCTCAACGGTTGCAAATTCGTAAAGGGGCCGGACGGATTGAAGCGCAACCCCACCATCGCCAGACCTCCCGCGCCGCATCCAAACGATGGATAGAACTGCATGTAGCCCCGCTTCCCCGCCGTTTCCGGCAGCAGGTCCGTCGAGACGAAAGCAGCGTGACCGCTGGCCAGCAGGCCCACGACGTTCTTCGGGGCGTCGGCGAGCAGCCGTCCCGACTCGTCGCGGATCGGGGAGACGTCCACCGTACACGCCGAGTTAGCCAGGTTCACGACGGCGAAGCTGGTGGCGAGGCCGCCGGTGTTGTCGAACGGGAAGGTGAGGCCATTGGCCGCGCGCATCCCCGCAGCCACGGCTTCGTAGTCCGGCCGCCCCGGTATGATTTGCCGGAACACGGCGAACGCCCGCACCGGAACGTTGCCGGCGGACTGGTTGATCTCGGCCCAGCCGGCCTGCACGTTCGGCCGGACACCGGCGGTCTCCAGATAGACGGAGGAGTTGGGGGCAATTTCGAGGTCGAGCGAGCGGACCACGCCGTAATTCAGGACCGCCACGTCCTGCAAGAGGCCGGTGTCGGAGCGAAACTTGACATTGACCTGCGCCGCCTCCGAGCTGAAGCCGTTGAAGATGGCGATGGTGCTTCGCCAGCCGCCGCCGTCGGCGATGTGGGGAATGGCCAGCGGCGAATCGGCGCCTGCCAGAGCCGTGACCAGGAGAAACAAAACGGGAACGCGAACCATGGGGGGACCCTCCTTATGTACAGTCCTACCCTTTGTGGAGGCGGAACGCCATCGGGCAGTTCGCTGAGGAAGCGGCGGGAGGTTCGGTTTAATACGGCGTATGCCGGGTGGAGCTTACCACGTTTGACATCAAAACATCAAAAGATCTATGCTTTGATGTATGAGAACTACGCTCAGCCTGGATGACGACGTCGCCGCGTTACTCAACCGCGCGCGGCGGACCCGCCAGGCCAGCCTGAAGAAGGTCGTCAACGAGGCGCTCCGGCACGGGCTACGGCAGATGACCGCGGCGCCTGAGAAGCTCCGGCCCTACCGGACGCCGGGGGTCTCACTCGGCCGTTGCCGGATCGGGAGCATTGACGATGTCTCGGAAGCCCTCGCCCTAGGTGAAGGAGAATCGTTCCGGTGATTTTGGTCGATGCGAACCTGCTGGTCTACGCCCGGGTCGCCAGTCTTCCGCAACATGAGGCTGCCCGCGCTTGGCTCGATGCCCGCTTGAACGGAACTGCGGCCGTGGGCCTGCCCTGGCCGAGCCTGCTGGCATTCATCCGGCTGGTTTCCAACCCGCGCATCTTTGAGCATCCGGAAACCGTAGCGGCGGCGTGGCGGCAAGTAGAGGCCTGGCTCGACTGCCGGCCGGTCTGGATTCCCTCACCGACCGAGCAACATCGGCAGATTCTCACTGCGGTACTGCCCACCCAGGCGGCCAAATCCAGCCTGATTCCCGATGCCCACCTGGCCGCCCTGGCGATCGAACACGGCCTGACGCTGTGCTCGACCGATGGCGATTTCGGACGCTTTGCCGGGCTGCGCTGGGAGAACCCGCTGGGAGCCTAAACGGGCGGTCCCGAGCCTGGCGACACCTCGTCTATTGGATCGAGGGTACGGCCGTCCGGCCGCCGGGCGTAACCGTTCGATGCCATGCTTGGTGCCGCCCTTGCCGGCAGCCTGGAGGAATGGAACACCCCGGAGAACTCCGAGCGCCAGGACTGGGGCCGTCGCTCAATGAACCCTGACAGACCAGTCTACCGACTGGTAGGATAAGGTATGGATTCCATCGGAGCATTTGAAGCGAAGACCCACCTCCCGGCCCTGCTGGAGCGGGTGTCCAAGGGCGAGACCATCCAGATCACGCGACGGGGCGTCCTGGTTGCCAAACTTGTACCCGCAGGCGCCTCCGACCAGCCCGATCGCCGCAAGCTGGCGGTGGAGATTCGAGAGATGCGCAAAGGCGTACGACTCGGGGGACTGAGCGTTCGGGAGCTCATTAACCGAGGACGACGGTATTGAGACGCCTGGTCCTCGACGCTGCCGTAGTGGTGGCTTGGTGTTTCGAAGATGAAAAGACACCCTACACCGAACGGTTGCTGGATCTGCTCGCCGCCGGCGGCGAAGCCCTCGTTCCGGCGGTCTGGCCGGCCGAGGTGACCAATGCGCTGCTGAGCGCCGAGCGCAGCCGCCGCATTGCGCTGGCGCAGGTCCGGCTCTTCCTGGACCGGCTGGCTGGCTTCGCGATCACGATCGATCCGGTGCAAACCGCGCGCGCCTTCGATAGCGTGCTGTCCGTCGCCCGCGAGCGTAACCTCACTACTTACGACGCCGCCTACTTGGAATTGGCCCTGCGCGAACGACTACCGCTCGCAACGCTGGATAGAGCCCTTCGAAAAGCGGCGAAGGCGGCGGGGGTTGCGATCTTGGAAGGTTAGGCCGGTTGACGGCACGCCACTTCATCGTTCGATCGATTGCCGAGCCTGGAACGTCCTCGCCGTCTGCCGATAGTAAATGCGATACGGCGGAACGGCCCAGGCCTGCACTTGCCGCCCATCTCGCAGGCGAACCTGGCGTCCGGCGATGTCCCCGGAAGCTAGCAGGTCGATAACATTTACAATCCGTGCAACATTCGATCTGCTGCCTTAGGGTTGTCCTGCGCTATCCGTTGGTATGCCTGGCTTAGATCTTGTCGCGCCTGGCGCGAGACAATGACTTTCATCGTTGCGATGAGCCGTTTCGAATCTCCCTTAAGGCCTCCGCGAGCGGCAGGCCTCCTTCGACGTCGAGTTCATCGAGCGCCGCGATGATTCCGTCCTCTTCTTCGGGAGACAGCGCCGTAGGATTATCCACAGGCTCCACGACATACTGACCGGGGGGAAGTTCTCGAAACTCGGCGGGGAGGTTCCGCCCATCCCGGTCCACAACCGGAGGCCGGTCCACCCCATCCCTCCGAACGGCACTCGTTTCGGGAGGTGGCTTGCTGCTGTGTTCAGCCATTACCCGTCTCCGTTTCTCGACGAGCCTAATCGGCTCACTTTTCACGCCTTGCTCGGTTCGTACCCTCGGCTATTCCCGTTGTAACGGTCCATTCCGGACCAGGGTCGGGCAGGTACTTCACGATGTCTTCCTTCCGCCCATAACGTTGGACACCGTTCGGAGTTAGCACATAAAGATACAACTCGATAGTCGACTCCTCCCAGAAAAGGACCGGCTTGGGATTCGCGCGCTTCCTATTAACCGAACCTCGCAGCAGATGCCATAGCTGGGGAAGGAAATCTGGATCGCGGTCCCTCAGACCCTCAAACAAATCCCACGCTGCTCTCCGCATAATGAGAAGGAGCCACGACGCTGACTTTCCCCTGCTAGACAACAACTCCGTCTGGCGAGGCAGTGGGTCCACAGCGTCTTGAAATGCTTCCTGACACCATTTCCGGCAGTCTTCGGAAGCAGCCCTCACGACGGTGTTTGCTCGGTTCCACAGAAGCCCGGACCGTTCGCCGTCGTAAGCGTTTATGCTCGCGCCAGACAAGCTAGACCAGCCGGCGGGGAACCGCGGCAGCAGCAGTGCACCAGGTTCAACGGGATTTGGCCCGGAAGTCCAAATTGGAGCTAGCTGCAGACGATACGTACCGTAAAGCAAAACCTTGTGTGGCTCTACGTGTGACGAGTGCCAGGTAATCGCGTCGACGTAACCGGTGCGGAGCAGTTGTGAGGGTAGCACTGGCGCGGCTTTCCAAAACGCTCCACCTCGGTGGTACTTGCCAAGATAAACGGTCGGAAATGTCAGCGAACTCCATGACGACCTGCCCTGAGGTCCACCGGAAGTGATCCAGTTGAGGGGGGCCTTTCGAGACAGGGGCCTTCGTGCGAGTCTATGGTTCAGCGTGGCATATTGGGAGGTTTCGTTCTGTTTAAGAAAATATTCCAATAACGCACTCGCCGCGCTGTAAGCATGTGTCATCACTTCGATCGAAGCGGCACTCAGCTTCATCGCACTACGGTTCACCGAGAGTCTGCCAGCCTTCGGATGGGTCCAGTTCCACTCGATATAACAAAGGTCATGGCGATAGGAAGACTGATCTGCGTGTACCGTCATTCCCTTCCACGCATATTGGTGACGGGCGTAAGGTACAAAGGCATAACCGTCGCCGATTCTCTCAAGTAGCCGCTCCGACCCCTGATCCCGCACGCGCAAGAAGCCCAAAGATGCGCCACCCGGCAGCTCGAAGTATGGGAGGTGTAAGCGGAAGTGCCCCATGCCATCGGGCAACGTGCCCTCTCGAGTGAGCCAATGCAAGGCACGTCTCCCCTCATCCTGCGCCTGAGCGAGCTCCCCCTCTTTCGACTCTCGCTCCAGGCGTTGGCTCGTCGACAACAATTCCGCAGGTGTCTGCCTCTCACGGTCCCATCGATGGGGCTCCATCTGCGCTAGGACCTGCAGCGTCCGAGCATCAGCACCCTGGACCCAGCCTACACTGCAAGAGATCGCGTCGCACCCAGGGAGAACGGAGTCGAGCTGAAATCCGCACGGGATGTGCACGAGGGCTTCGGCCAAGTAAGCAGCAAGTTTTCGATACCATACACTCGCGTCTGGCACCACCGCTGGCCGTAGGTGGAGTCGCACCTTCGACCCTGGGGGCGCCTTCAAGTCCGGAAGAAGCTCGCCGAACGATCCAATACCATCGCTCTCGAAGATCCATCCGATTGCATCTGAGTCGCCTGCTTCCTGACTCCTCTTGGTCTGGATGATAACGCGGTCCGCAAGCATGAAGTACGTCAACACGCCGATCCCAAATTGCCCCGTGCGCTCCACTGAGAATCCCTCTTGCTGGCACCTGCGTTCCAAAGAGAGAATGTCGTGCCTGCGCGCCGCGCCGCTGACTAGCAAGTGGTCACGGATGATCGTCTTTGTCATGCCCACCCCACGATCGGTGCAGCTGAGCCAGACGCCATCTGATGCTTTCTCGAGCCGCACCTCCACGCGGTGGAACGCCGCGAGGCGCTGCCCAAGTTGAGGATCGCCGGGGTTGGGCTGAGCGAGCCGCTCATAGGCAATCTGCTCACGCACGGCATCAAAGGCATTCTGGAGCAGTTCCCGAACAGCCACCATCTCACTTCCGTAAAGCTCGAGGCCGGACAGCAGTTCGAGCAGCTTACGGGTATCCGGGCGAAAAGCTCCGTCGATGTATTCGTAAGCGCCATCTTTCGGTGCGACGTCTCGGTGTACGGAGGAAGGGAGATCCCAACGATGGGGCTGATCCTCGTGCAGACCGGGGCAGAATTTGAAGTCAGTTTCATCCGCGAGCTGCCGGCACAGGCGAAGCTCATCGTCGACGGCATTCAAGGTGTCTTCAATCGCCCGATGTATACGGGCAGAGCCTGGGCGCGCCGAGGCGACTAAGCGAGCGCCTTCTTGAACCAGAGATATTGCCTTGTCCTTCCACCAAAAGATCACACTGTTTGGGCTGATATCACGATGCCTGAGAATTACCTCAGGGGTTCTTTCCGGGTCGAAGTCAAGGATGTCGGCGACTCGCAGCACGGCTGCGAGGTACCTCAGGTGCACCACAGCGCCCGGCGACCCAACTGGCCTGGCATTGAATCGCGACCTGGTGAGCTCATCGCGCCCATAGTGATGACTCCGGCAGAGAGTGACTAAATCGTTCAGCCAGTCACCGTAGCTACCCAGCGCGACCTTAGCCAACTCCTTCGTCATCCACTCGGCGCTCCAGTCGTTGTGCCGGTGGCGGGAATAGTAAGTGATGATCTCCCGTGCAAGCAGGAGGGCATCCGACGTGATCGCATCCTTCGCCAGTGGGGGCACGATTTCATAGCCTGAATCGTCCAGCCAGCGTTGGAATTCCTGTACTTCCTCCTGGCCGAGACCACCGGCGTCTCCGGTGATCAGAAACGTGTAGTGGCGATTCACCTTCTGCTGCTCGGGCGTCATTCCGATGTCATGCAGGTACGCCGCGAGCAAGAGCAGTGCTAGTTCGTACGAGGAAAGCTTTGGTAGAACATCGCCAGGAATGATCTGCGTCATCCTTTCCGCGACGCGGAAGGAGTGCTCGGCGTCATGAAGCGTGAAGTCGGTGGGCGAAGTTCCCCCCTGGGAAAGAATTCTCTGGATATCCGGCAGAATTTGATGGAGGGTGGCCCTCACTGCCTCCGCGGTCGGGCCTTCATGCTGGGTAAGTTCTTGGAAAAGTCGCGTTTCACACCAATCTGTCATGCTAGCTCCGCACCGTATCCCCACCTACTATAGCCGGTATGTCCCTTTATGGGGACAGAGCGTAGCCCGGCCTGAAAAAAAAGGGCGGCCTCGCGGCCGCCCCTCGATAATCCGCTGGTCGAGTTGAGCCTGCGCCCGCTACTTCACCCCCGCCAAATCCTGCAGCAGCCGCCAGTTCTCCAACCGGTCCTGCTGGGCCGAGAGAATGGTTGGGGAAGGATTCCCTTCCTTGTCGAAGTGCTTGGCGAAGCGGCCCTCGGTCCTGGCGAAGGCGCAGAAGTCGACCTGCTCGCCGGTCTTCGGGTTGACGTACCAGTCTTCCTTCACGTTCGGATTCCCAACCAGGCTCAGCCGCTCGCGGAACCGCGCGCCCTTGCGCGGGTCGTAGATGAACACCGGGAAGGCGCGGGAATCGGCAGCGAGCTTGGCCTGGTGCTCCGCCATGTTGTCGGCCACGCCGTGCTCCGGCTGGCAGGTCGTGAACACGTTCACGATCGCCGGACCCGGGTAAGCGTTCGCCTCCATCACCGCCTTGTAGAAGTGGTTCTGGTGGGCGCACGTGGTCTGGGCCACGTAAACGTCCTTGTGCATCATGCAGATGCTGGCCAGCTCCTTGCGGTTCTCCTTTTTGCCGTGGATCACCTTGCCGTGGAAGCTCATCTTGGCGTCCTGGCCCTTGAAAGAGCTGGTCGACGTCTGGCCGCCGGTGTTCGAGTAGACCTGGGTATCGAGCACCAGGACCTTGATGTCCGCGCCGGAAGCCAGCATGCGCGAGAGCGATTGGAAGCCGATGTCATTCATCGCGCCGTCGCCGCCCAGCACCCACAGCCGCTTGTCCTTCCAACCGAGCTGGTCCCAGCGGGCCCGCACGCCCATGGCGTCGGCCGGAGCGTTCTCAAACAGCGAGTTGGTCCACGGAATCTTGTAGGGATTGTAGGGATAGGTCGAGGTGTAAACCGTATTGCAGCCGGTGGCCGCCACCATCCCGACGTTCTCCGCGCCGTAGACGAAGCCGGTGGCCGCGAGCATCATCCGGATCGCCGTCGCCTCGCCACAGCCCATGCAGCTTCCGGCGCCGCCCACGTAAAGGAGCGCGCGTTCCGTCAGCATCATGTCGGAGAGCGCCTTGTCGTTGATGTATTTTTTGGGAGTCTCGGGCAGGCTGCGGAAGAAGTTGAAGGCGTCCTTATACCACAGGATGTTCTGGTCGTCCTTGCGGATCATCTTCAATGCATCGTGGTCGCCGCAGGCGTCCACACACTCCGCGCAGCCCTTACACTTCGTGGGGTCAATGAAGATGCCGAACTTGCCGCCGCCCACACCCTTCTTCTCGAGCACTGTGTAGTACTTATTGGTGACGGCCCACTGCTCGGCCATCTTCGTCCGCTCGGTCTCGCTGGTCATGCCCGCCAGGGCCTGCTCCAGGGTCTGGGGCTCGACCACGCGCGCCAGGATGGCAGTGTCGGGGCACTGCGTCACGCAGTCCATGCAGCCCACACAGTTCACGGTAATGAACTCGGGGATGTCGGGCGCGATGTAGCTGAAATCTCGCAAGGCGCCGGTGCCGGCCGGGATGACGCTGCGCGCCATCTGGACGTCCGCTTCGAGGCCTTTTTCCGCGCTGCCGTCGTTATAAGCGCCGACGACACGGTCGTTGAAGTCGGCGACGTCCACGACGTTGACGCGAAAATCCTGCAGCTTCTGCTCCAGGGAAAGAGTGATCGGTTCGGTGGCCAATTCGGTTCTCCTAACTAGATGACTCGCAGGGCGGCGGCGGCGTCGTCGCTGGCGGCCGTCGATTCCATGACTTCGCGCGGCACCTCGAACATCTCGGTGAAGCCGCGCCGCACGGCATTCAGGTTGTCCTGGACGACCTGCTCGCCGCGCTTGCCGAAGTATTTCCGCAGCGCCTTCTCGACCCCCATGAAAAGCTGCTCGTCGCTGATGCCGAGGGCCGACTGGAAGGGCGTCACCCGCAGGAACACGCCCAGCAGCACGATGCCCTGCATGCGCTGCTGCAGGTCGGCGAGAGACGATACCTCGCGTGCGATCTTTACCGTGTCGAGGGCGAAGAGGCGGACGTTCTTTTCGCGCAAGGTCTTGCGCGCCCACGCCGGCACCGCCGTCCAGACTTCGGCGGGGTCCGTCTTCTGGCTCTGCACGAAGACCATGCCGCTGTCGGAAAGCCCGGCGATGGGGTTTTCCAGGTTGAAAGCGTTGACGTCGTTGAGCGGGATGAACTCCACGTGCTCGAGCTCGGAGTGGACGCGGATGTGCTCTTTGGCGATGGTGAGGTAATAGGTGGTCGGCAGACCCTTCTTTTCCGAGCCGTACTTGGGATAGGCCTGCACGTCCATGCCGAACACCTCGCCGGCGATGGTGGCGATGACCTTGTTCGTCGTCACCGAGCCGTAGCCGCCGACCGAGTGGCCGCGCATCGAGAACGACCCCGCGCCGCGGACGTCCGGATCGTTTCCCACGTTGAGCGCCAGCGGATGCTTGATGCCCAGCGTGAAGTAAATCTTGCCGGTGCGGCTGCGCATGTTCTCGACGACCGCGATGAAGTCGCCGGCGCGGACGTCGCGGCTGCCCAGTCCCGCCGAGCCTCCGTAGAACTTGGGCATGTGGGTGAGTAGCGGGTAGCCCGGCGTTTCGGCCATGGCGTCGGCAAACGACGCCTTCAGCTCGCAGAGCTGCGGGTTGGCCTGCATCATCGGGATGTCGAGGCGCTCCAGTACCGACACGGCCTTGCAGTGCTTCAGCGCGTTGACGATGTCGACCGAGGGGAAGGGGCGGAAGGAAGTGATGTGCAGCAGGCCAACTTTCCAGCCGTAATTGTCGCGCATGTAGTCGACGGCGGCCTCGGCCGTCTCCATCATGCAGCCCGACCCGACGATCGCGTAGTCGGCGTCGGCCAGCCGGTAGGAGGTCACGAGACCATAGCGACGGCCGGTCAGCAGAAAGAACTCGTCCATCGCCTTCCGCAGCGCGGGCAGCACCGCATCGTAATACTTGCGCTGGGCAATCTTGCCCTTCATGTAGCTGTCCTGGTTCTGGACGACGCCCGACATCACGGGCACAGCCGGATCCATGTAGTTGCGCAGCTTTTGCGACGGGTGGCCGACGTACTGCTTCATCAGATCCGGCTCGGGAAGCCGGACATTCTCGATGGTGTGCGTGGTGAGGAAGCCGTCCTGGACATTGAGGAAGGGGGTTTCGGTGTCTTCGGCGGTGCGGCGGGCGATCAGGGCGTAATCACCGGCCTCTTGCGCGTTGCGGGCGTAGAGTACGCCCCAGCCGCAATCCGATACCGCATAGACGTCGTCGTGGCCGGTGTGAACATTTAATGAGTGAGATGTCAGAGCCCGCGCACCGATGTGAAACACGATCGGGAGGCGCTTGCCCGAGATGGTGAAGAGCACTTCCTTCATCAGCACCAGCCCCTGGCCCGAGGTGAAGTTGGTGACCCGGCCCCCGGCGACGGCAAAGCCTTCGCAGGTGGTAGCGGCGCTGTGCTCGGATTCGGGCTCGATGAAGGCTAACTCCTCGCCCCAGAGGTTATGCTTACCGTTGGCGACTTCGGCCTGGTACCCACCCCCCATGGTGGTGGAAGACGTGATCGGGTAGGCGCAGGCGCCCTGGGTGATGTGGGTCTCGACCCAGACGACCATACCGGCCCCGTCGGAGGTGGTAGGAATGCCTGGATAGGAAGGCTTGGACTCCTTTTCCCGGTCCCGTTGCAGGACATCAACGTCGAGGCGCGCACCGTTGACAACTGTACTCATTGCCCCTCCCTAGGCTCGCGGCACACAGGGGCCGTCAAGCTCGCTAATCAATATATTAGGTTACCAGATTAACCATCCTAATGCGAACTATAAAGGATACGGATAGTACGCCCCCTCCAAGTTCAGGCTGCCTTCTCAGGAAGGCCGGCCAAGGGGCCGGCCCGCGGGCGGGGCGCCCGCCCCACCTGGACGGTTTTTGATATAAGAGGAGCGGGATTTCTCCAAAATGAACCGGAAACTGCAAGGCCTTTGGCTGGTGCTGGCCTGCCTGCTGCTCGCCCTACCCCTGCTCGGGCAGCATGACGACACCTACGTCGATGTGCTGGCGGTCGAGCAGGGCCTCCACGTCTACCGTGCCTACTGCTTTGGCTGCCACGGCGTGGACGGCACCAACGTCCCCGGCGTCGACTTTCGCACGGGGCAGTTCAAGCATGCCGCCACCCCTCGCGAGCTGGGCCAGGTGATTCGCACGGGGATTCCCGGGACGGCCATGCCCGCCTTTGAACTGCCCATGGCCGAGCTGCAAGGCGTCGTGGCGTATATCCGATCCCTGCATGACTTCCAAGCCCGCGGGGTGAAGATCGGGGACGCAGGGCGCGGCCAGGCGGTGTTCGAGGGCAAGGGCCAATGCCTCACCTGCCATCGCGTGAACGACAAAGGCTCGCGGGTCGCTCCGGACCTGAGCGAGGTGGGGGCGACGCATCCGCCGGACTCGCTCGAGCGCTCCCTGCTCGACCCGAATGGCTCCATGCTGCCGCAGAACCGGTCTCTCCGGGCGGTCACGCGCGAGGGGACGGTCGTCACCGGGCGACGGCTTAACGAAGACACCGACTCCGTGCAGCTCATCGACAACCACGAGCGGCTGGTTTCGCTCGTCAAATCCGACCTGCGCGAGTTCACGATCCTCAAGACCTCGCCCATGCCTTCTTATAAGGACAAGTTAAGCGCCGAGGAGCGGGCCGACGTAATCGCGTATCTGGCCTCCCTAAAAGGGGTCGATCAACTGGCCACCAACACCAGTCTCGGCGGCCAGGTTACTTTCGACCGGATTCTCCACGCCGACCGCGAGCCGCAGAACTGGCTCCTCTACAACGGCGGCTACGCGAGCAACCGCCACAGCCTGCTCAACCAGGTCACCCCGGCCAACGTCAAAAACCTGGAGCAAAAGTGGATGTTCCAGGCCAATACGCTGCAGCCCTTCGAAACCACGCCGCTCGTAGTGGATGGCGTCATGTACCTGACGCAGCCGCCCAACGACATCGTGGCGCTCGACGCCAAGACGGGGGCCATCTTCTGGGTGTATCAATATCGCGCGGCGCCGGCGCGGGTGTGCTGCGGGACCGTGAACCGCGGCCTGGCCATCCTGGGCGATACGCTGTTCATGGGAACGGTCGACGCCCACCTGGTCGCCGTCGATGCGAAAAGCGGGCGTCTCATCTGGAACGCCACGGCCGGGGATCCCAAGAACGCCGAATCGATCACGCACGCTCCCCTCGTCGTCAAGGACAAGGTCATCGTCGGCATCGCCGGCGCCGAGATGGCGATTCGCGGCCGTATCATGGCCTACGACGTCCGCACGGGCAAGGAAGTCTGGCGGTTCAATACCATTCCCGGCCCCGGTGAGCCGGGCCACGAGACCTGGGGAGGCGAGTCGTGGAAGACCGGCGGCGGTTCGGTGTGGATCACCGGCTCCTACGACCCGGAACTCAACCTCACCTACTGGGGCATCGGCAACCCCTGGCCCGACATGGACGCGAGCGTCCGCCCGGGCGACAATCTCTACACCTGCTCGACGGTCGCGCTCGACCCCGACACCGGCAAGCTGAAGTGGCACTACCAGTTCACACCCGCCGATCACAACGACTGGGACTCGACCCAAATCCCCGTGCTGGCCACCATCAATTGGAAGGGGAGTCCCCGCAAGGTCCTCATGTGGGCCAACCGGAACGCGTTCTTCTACGTCCTCGATCGCGAGACCGGGCAGTTTCTGCTGGGCAAGCCTTTCGTGAAGCAGAACTGGGCGGCCGGAATCGATGAGAACGGACGCCCCATCCGCGTGGCGAGCCCAGGCGCCGATGATCCGACTTACCCGGGCATCCAGGGCGGTTCCAACTGGTATTCGCCGTCCTTCAGCCCGCGCACCGGTCTCTTTTATGTGACCTCGTGGGACGACTATTTCTCCGTCTTCCGCCGCAATCCGCTGCCTTGGCGGCGCGGCGCGATCAACACCTGGACCGACGACGCCGGGCACGGGGCATTGAAGGCGATCGACCCGCAGACGGGCGAGGCGAAGTGGGTGTTCCGGACCTACGACGTGTCGGACAGCGGGGTGCTGACGACGGCGTCGAACCTGCTTTTCACCGGCAACCGCGAGGGGTATTTCTACGCGCTGAACGCCACCAACGGGACGCCATTGTGGAAGGTGATGCTGGGGGGCGATGTGGCGGCGGGTCCGATGACGTACCTGGCGGGCGGGAAGCAGTACATTGCCATCGCGGCGGGGCACGGGCTGTTTGTGTATGGGCTGCGGGAGTAGGGCTGGATTTCGGGCGCAGATTTGCGCCCGAATATTAAGGCTTTAGAATCAATTGGTTACGAATACGTTTCAATTTCGACACGAGCAGGAACCTGAGGTGCGGCTTTTTTAGATAGTCGTTAGCTCGTGGGTTGTGGTTACAATGTAATTATCAGGTAGAGGAGGTACCACCACAGTGAAGGCGCGGATCGTTCGAATCGGCAACTCTCGCGGAGTGCGCCTGCCTAAAGTGCTGCTCGCTCAAGCCAATCTTCCAGAGGAAGTCGAGCTCCACGCGGCGCCCGGCCGCATCGTCGTCGAGGCGGCCCGGCGGCCGCGCGACGGGTGGGCGGACGCGGCCCGGCAGATGCATGCGGGCGGCGAAGATCGGCTCCTCGACGCTCCCACGCCGACGCGGTTCGACGAACAGGAGTGGGAGTGGCGCTAGAACGCGCCTCCGTTTCTCGTGGCGAGGTGTATCTAGTGCAGCTCGACCCGACCCGCGGCAGCGAGATCCGAAAAACGCGGCCCTGTCTGGTGGTCTCGCCAAACGAGTTGAACCAGCACCTGCGAACCGTGCTGGTCGCGCCGATGACCACCGGTGGGCACGCCTTCCCTTGGCGTATCGCCTGTACTTTTCACAGCCGGCGCGGGTTTGTCGCGCTCGACCAGCTTCGGACGGTTGACAAGGAGCGCCTGGTGAACCGGCTCGGCCGGCTGACTCCGGCCACGCTGGGGTCTGTCTGGTCGACCTTGCAGGAGATGTTTGCTGCTTAGAGTGGATGCCTGACCGGCAGGCACATGGGACGTTGCTTGGCCCGCTCCGAAAGGTGTTAGACTCAGGTGATTTTTAGCGATCCCGAAACTGCAAATAGGTATGGATCAAGATAGGCAAAAGGACGCTCTGGTGGGCGTGCTGGTCAAGGATCGCTACCTTGTCGAGAAGGAGCTGGGCCGCGGCGGATTCGCCGTGACGTATCTGGCAAGCGACACGCAGCTCGACTCGCGTCCGGTGGTCGTCAAGATCCTTCTGGAGCATCACGCGGAGAATCGGTTCGTACTGAAAAAGTTCCACCACGAGATGCAAGCGCTGGCGCGGCTTGACCATCCCGGCGTGGTTGGCGCGCTGGATACGGGCGAGTTGCCTAACGGCAACCCGTTCCTGGTGATGCAGTTCATCAAAGGCGTCACCCTGCGCGAGGTCATCACGCCCCTAGGAATGGACCTGGAGCACGTGGCCCACATTGTCCGCCAATTGGGACAGGCGCTGAGTGTCGCCCATCAGGCTGGGATTTGCCACCGCGATGTGAAGCCCGAAAACATCATGCTCCAGAGCCTCGGGGAAGGCGAGGAGCAGGCCAAGCTCATCGATTTCGGAATCGCCAGCATTCGAGACGCTCAAGTCGCGGACTTGACTCCCTCGACAATAATTCCGGGAAGCTGGAGATACATGGCGCCGGAACAATTCGAAGGCAAGAAGGCGTCGCCAGCTAGCGATGTGTATGCGCTGGGGGTGGTGGCCTATGAAATGGTCACCGGCAGGAGGCCTTTCAATGCGGAGGCGGGTCTGGTGCAGTTGGTGATGCTGCAGCGTCAGGGCGTCAAGGTTAAACCCAAGGACTTGCGCCCCGGCCTTCCCGAAGCGGCGCAGGACGTTATTTGGAAAGCGCTGGCCCGAAATCCCGAAGAGCGCTATGCCCGTGCGCGTGATTTCGGTGAGGCCCTCGCAAAAGCTCTCACGGACGATGCCGCCGAGACGGAGACGGACGCGCCGGTGGTGGAAGGGAACTGGCAACAACCGCTGGAGATCGCTCACGTGCTGTTCATGGATCTGGTAGCCCACGCTACCCTGCCGATCGACCAGCAGAAAAAACACGTACAGCTCCTTCAGCGGATCGTAGGCGAGACGCCCGACTTCGCCCACGCCAAAGCACTCCATCAGTTAATGTCGCTCCCCGCTGGTGATGGCATGGCCCTCGTGTTCTTCGTTGACGCGATGGCGCCCGTGCGTTGCGCGCTTTCCATTGCCACGGCGCTGAAGAATCATCCCGACCTGAAGCTGCGAATGGGCCTGAACAGCGGACCGGTCTACCGCAACGCAAACATAAATGTAAACAGCGATGTGGTCGGCGGCGGCATAATCATGGCGCAGCGGGCGATGGACTGCGGCGACGCCGGACACATTCTGCTTTCGAGGACGATTGCCGAAGTGATCGGCGCGCACACCGACTGGGCAGCGCACTTGCAGGATCTCGGAGAGCACACCGTCAAGAACGGCGCCAAGGTCCACGTGTACAACCTGTGTACCGGTGAGCTGGGCAATCCGGCAGTGCCGGAGAAGCTGCGCCCGAGCCCTGGCCCGGAGGCGCCCGAACCTAAGTTCGGCCTGCTGGAGGCGCCCTCCGAGAACCGGTTTCGCAGAGTGTGGGTTCCGGCGCTGGTGATATTGGGAGTGGCCATCGCAGGCGCGGCCTGGTGGACGCGCGCTCCGGCGGTGCGAGAGAAACAAGGCGCTGGCGCTTCGTTGAAAATTCCTGTTCAGGCGCCTCCAAGCGAGGCTGCACCACCGCCCAAGGCCGCCGAGCCGCCACCCGCAGCAGCAGCCGTTGCTCCAGCCGGCGGCAACGCCTCGCCGGTCGCGCCGGTGACCACAGACGGTCAAGCTGCCGGACGCACGAAGGTGAATCCGAAAGATGGACTCACCTACGTATGGGTTCCGCCGGGAGCGTTTACGATGGGTTGCTCGCCGGCAGATACGGAGTGCTCCGATGGCGAGAAGCCGGCGCATCCGGTAAACCTAACGAAAGGGTTCTGGATCGGGCAGACGGAGGTAACACAGGAAGCTTACCAACGAGTCGCCGGCAAGAAACCGAGCCACTTTCGCGGAGACCGGCTGCCAGTGGAAAACGTGAATTGGAACGAGGCGCAGGCGTACTGTAAAGCTGCCGGGATGCGACTGCCGACCGAGGCGGAGTGGGAATACGCGGCGCGAGGGGGCAGCACTGCGAACCGGCCCGGAGACCTGGACGCAGTCGCCTGGTATAGCGGCAACAGCGAAAAGAAGACGCAAGAAGTGGCGCAGAGGCAGCCGAACGGTTACGGGTTGTATGACATGCTGGGCAATGTTTGGGAGTGGGTGGCAGATTGGCATGATGAGCGCTACTACCAATTTAGTCAGCCACTCGATCCACAGGGTCCCTCCAATGGAGATTCGCGAACGCAGCGGGGCGGTTCCTGGTACAACATTCCGAAAGGCATCCGCGTGTCGAACCGTCTCTGGCGCAAACCGGGCAACCGTTTCAACGACGTCGGCTTCCGGTGCGCCGGGGAATGATCTTTTCTCGGATTGACCTGGACTGCCGGGTCGCCGCCGAGCAGTGAGCCCTTTCACCCGACAGCGACTCCGAAGACCATCCACAGTAATGAGGGGCGGGCTTCTGGGCGCCTCTTCGTGGCCAGAGCAAATCAACCGCGACAAAAGCGTAGCGCAACACCTAACGATCCAAACGGGCCAAGGGCGACTAGATGTAAACTAGGCACGTCCGGGAACCCAACGTGGAAGTCTCGGCTACCAGAATCTAAATGGGCCCCCAGCATCGCTCCCTTCTTTGCCTTGCACTCCTGACCACGTCTTCGCTTTTCGCGCAGTCCACGGCGTTGCGGGGTGTAATCACGGATCAATCCGGAGCGGTAGTTCCCAGGGCCCAGGTGACGCTTACCGGACCGGGCGGCGTGGTCAAGACTACCGCGTCAAATAATGACGGGTCCTACTCGTTCACGGACCTGGTTCCCGGCGGCTATACCGTGCAAGCCAATGCGCCCGACCTGGCGCTCGCGGAGGCCGCGAAGATTACGCTGCGGTCCGGCCCCCAGACGCTGAACCTGCAGTTGAAGGTCGCGGCCACGATGCAGCAGGTCCGGGTCGACGATAACGCCGGACCCGCCGTCAGCACGGACGCTGCGAGCAATGCCAACGCGCTGGTGCTGAGTGGCGACGACCTGGACGCGCTCGCCGACAACCCGGAAGATCTGCAAGCCGATCTGCTGGCGCTGGCCGGACCCTCCGCCGGCCCCGGGGGCGGGTCCATCTTCATCGACGGGTTCAGTGGCGGCGAGCTGCCGCCGAAGAACACCATTCGTGAAATCCGCATCAACCAGAATCCGTTTGCGGCGGAGTACGACAAGCTCGGCTTCGGCCGCATCGAGATTTTCACCAAGCCGGGAACGGACAAGTGGCGCGGGTCCATCAATTACAACATTCAGAATGAATTCTGGAACTCGCGCAATCCCTACTCGGACCGGAAGGCGCCTTTGCGTCTGAACGAGTTCGAAGGCGGCGTCAGCGGGTCGCTCAGCCGCCGGATGTCATTCACGCTCGATGCGGAGCGGCAAAAGGTCGACAACGGGTCCATCGTCAACGCCGTGACGCTCGATCCCCAGACGCTCACCGTCACGCCCTTCAACGACGTGAGGAAGACGCCTCAAATGCGCGTCCGGGTGACGCCCCGGATCGACTATCAACTCACGCCGAACCATACTCTGTCGCTCCGCTACGGGGTCACACACATCGATATTGAGGATGCGGGCATCGGCAGCTTCGATCTGATTTCCCGCGGCTATCACAACTTGAACACCAGTCAGACGGTGCAGGCCACCGAGACGGCGGTATTGGGCACGAGTATCAATGAAACGCGGTTTCAGTACTTCCGCAGCAGCGGCGAGGCGATCGCCAATAGCCTGAGTCCGACGCTGCGGGTGCTCGGATCGTTCAATGGCGGCGGGGCGCAGACCGGGCGGTCCTTCAACACTCAGGATAGTTTCGAGCTGCAGAACTATACCTCGGTGCTGCGAGGCACGCATACCTGGAGATTCGGCGTCCGGCTGCGCGGCGAATGGCTCGACAGCGTGTCGCCGCAAAATTTCGAGGGGACCTTTACTTTTGCGGGCGGCCTCGCGCCGGTGCTCGATGCCGGCAACCAGCCGGTGCTCGATGCGGCGGGCCAGCCCGTACTGGCGCAGATCCAATCGATCGAACGGTATCGGCGGACCCTGCTTCTGGGACAGATAGGACTGCCGGCAGCGCAGATCCGGACTTTGGGAGGCGGCGCCACCCAGTTCAGCATCAACGCCGGCGTCCCAGGGCTCGCTGTGCAGCAGGTGGATGTCGGTGCGTTCGTGGGAGACGACTGGCGCGTGCGCCCAAACCTGACGCTGAACTTCGGGCTGCGCTACGAGACGCAGAGTAACCTCCATGACTGGCGCGACTGGGCGCCGCGGGTGGGCGTCGCGTGGGCGCCGGGCGGCGGAGCCAAGAACTCCCGGGCGAAGACCGTGCTGCGGGCCGGATTCGGAATGTTCTACGACCGCTTCGCCCTGTCGAACACGCTCACCGCGCAACGCTATAACGGCATCGCGCAGCGGCAGTACGTGATCACAAACCCGGATTTCTTTCCGAGCATCCCGCCGATCTCGTTGCTGGCCGGGTCCCAGTCGAGGCAGGTGGTTCAAGAGGTGAGTGCTGCGCTGCGCGCGCCGTACATCATGCAGTCCGCTTTCAATGTGGAGCGCCAGTTGCCTGCTCACACCACCGTGGCGGTTACCTACACGAATTCGCACGGGCTGCACCAGTTTCGATCGCAGGACATCAACGCGCCTGTGCCGGGGACTTACAATCCCAGCCTCCCGGGCAGTGGCGTGTACCCGCTGGGCACGCCCGATCCGCTGTTCCTGATGACCTCGTCGGGCCTGTACAACCAGAATCAGGTCATGTTCAACGTCAATTCGCGCGTGAACCCGAGGGTCTCGCTGTATGGTTTCTACGTGTTCAATCGGGCCATGAGCAATACGGACGGGCTGGGCAGTTTTCCGGCCAATCCGTATAGTGACGCGGGCGAGTATGGGCCGGGTGCGACCGACATACACCATCGCGTGAACGTCGGTGGAGCGATCAACACGAAATGGCATGTCCGGATCAGTCCCTACATAAACGTTCAATCCGGCGCGCCGTTCGATATCACGGCCGGGGGCGATCTGTTCGGCACCACGCTGTTCAATGGCCGCCCCGGAATGGCGACGAATCCGAATAAGGCGGGGCTGATCCAGACCGCCTACGGCTTGCTGGACCCCAACCCGTCGGCGGACGAAAAATTGCTGTCACGGAATTACGGGCGCGGTCCGGGGCAGGTCACCGTGAATGTGCGCATTGGCAAGACGTGGGGATTCGGATCGGAGCGCGGGAGAACGGCCACGGCCACGGTTGGTCCTGGTCCGGGCGAAGGCGGCGGGCCGCGTCCGGGCGGCGGTCCCGGTGGCGGTCCAGGCGGTGGTCCGGGTGGTCCGGGCAATGGAGGGGGCATCACCGGCGGCGTGGCGAGCACGAGCCGCCGTTATAATGTGACGCTCTCGGCGTCGATACGAAACCTGACCAATCACAACAACCCGGGACCGATCAGCGGCAACATCACCTCGCCGCTGTTTGGCAGAGCTAACCAGGCGGCCGGCTTTGGCGGCGGAAGCGGCATCTCGGAAAACGCCAACAACCGGCGGACGGAGTTCCAGCTCCGGCTCGCGTTCTAAGCGTTCCACGCCGGCTAGGTCGAGGGAGTGGCTCTGGGATTTCGGGCGCAAATTTGCGCCCGAATTAAGCCTTTAGATTCAATTAGTTGCCGCTTTGTGTCAATTTAGACACGCACGGACCCGGCCCGCGGGGGACGTTCTTGTCGCGATAGACCGGAACTTAAGGTTTCTGGAGTTCCGGAGCCGGCAGCAACCAGCGATCGAATAACCGCCCTTGGATGTGCTCGACGATCTGCTATAAAGGCTCTTCACAAAGGGGTTCGAAATGGCCAGAACGCCCAGCAAATCCAAGGGTAATTCCGCAGCCGCAGGCAAAACGGCCAAGAACTATAGCCACCCGGAGTCCGACAGCCCGATGCGGCCCGACATTGGGACGCAGGCGCAGTTCAAGAAAACCAAACCCCCACAGAAATATAGCTACGATTCGTCGCTCTCGCCGGCGCTTGATTGGGACGGGCAGAATGCGGCGCGGGAGCAGGGCGAGGCGCTGATCCGGGAGATCCAGGAGGCGAAGTCGCTCGAAAAGGCGAAGGAAGCGGCGGCAAAGCTGCGGCGGCTGTCGAAGCCTTTTCTGAATTGGGCGGGGAAGGCGGAGCGGCTGTCGTTCGACGTCCCAACGCTGCCGCTTTTCGTCCACGAGCGGCTCTCGACGAAGGCGATCCTGGAGACGCTGAAGGGGCACAAGCGCGACAAGCAGATGGATCTGTACGACCTGTTCGGAGACCCGCAGCACTCGATCACCGACCAGGTGCTGAAGGCGTATGAGCACCGGGACCGCTGGGTGAACCGGATGATCCTGGGCGATTCACTGGTGGTGATGAACTCGCTCGCCGAATACGAGGGGCTGGGCGGCAAGGTGCAGATGATCTACATGGACCCGCCTTACGGGGTGAAGTTCGGGTCCAACTTTCAGCCCTTCGTGCGGAAGCGGGACGTGTCGCATGGGGACGACGAGGACATGACGCGGGAGCCGGAGATGGTGCAGGCCTACCGGGACACTTGGGAGCTGGGGCTGCACTCATATTTGACGTACATGCGGGACCGGCTGCTGCTGTGCCGGGAATTATTGAGCCCGAGTGGAAGTATTTTTGTGCAGATTGGAGACGAAAACGTACACCGCGTTCGCTCGGTCATGGAGGAAGTGTTTGGGCCGGAGAGTTTCGTCAGCCTAATATCGTTCGTAAAGACGACTAATGCAACAGGGAATCTCTTGCCAGGAACGGCGGACTTCATCTTGTGGTTTGCTCGTGATATCGAACGGCTGAAGTACAGACCTATCTTTCTGCCGAAGGAGATCGGCGGCGCTGGCGCTACTAATTACAACAGGGTGGTGCTTCCTGACGGCACGCGGCGGGGACTTACAGTGGAGGAGAAACAGGATCTCAGCCTTCTCCCACACGGAAGCCGAGTCTATAGTCTTGACAACCTATCAAGTCAGAGCATGGGCCGGGAAAAGGGGGAAGGGGCGGCATGTTGGTTCCCGGTTCGCGTTGGTGGGCGGGACTACCGACCCGACTTGCAGAGTCGCTGGAAGACGAATGAAGAGGGCATGAATAGGCTACAAGGGGCCTTGCGGTTGGAGGGTACTGCCAACAGGCTTGGCTACGTTCGCTACTTCGACGATTTCCCGTATTTCCCGTTGACCAACGTGTGGAGTGATGTTGGAGCGAGTTTCATGTCAGATAAGCTCTACGTGGTTCAGACGACCCCAAAGGTGGTTCAGCGCTGCATGCAAATGACTACCGACCCAGGTGACCTGGTCCTCGATCCAACCTGCGGGAGCGGCACCACGGCCTTCGTGGCAGAGCAGTGGGGACGCAGGTGGATTACCACCGACGTGAGCCGGGTGCCTCTGGCGCTGGCGCGGCAGCGCCTACTGACGGCGACCTATCCGTGGTACGCGCTGAAAGATGAAGCCCGGGGGCCGGCGGGCGGGTTTGCCTATATGCGAAAGCAAAACAACAAGGGAGAGGAGGTCGGGGGGATCGTCCCGCACGTCACGCTGAGAAGTATTGCCACCAATGAGCCGCCGGAGGAGGAGGTCCTGGTGGACCGGCCGGAGACAAAAAGCGGCATTACGCGGGTGACGGGGCCGTTCTGTTTCGAGTCCACGATTCCGGCGCCGGCGGATGTGGTGGAAGAGGAAGGCAAGCCCGTGGCCGAGGACGGGCAGCCGTTCGTCGACCGGATGCTGGAGGTGCTGCGGAAGAGTCCCGTACTGCGCTTGAGCGGGAATCGGACGGTGACCTTTAAGAACATCCGTCCGCCGGCGAAGGCGCTGACGTTGTCGGCCGAGGGCGTGATTGGAAACGGCGCGGACAAGCCGGTGGCGTTCGTGTTCGGCCCCGAGAATGGGGCCGTGACGGAGGGGCTTGTGTTTGAGGCGGCGCGCGAAGCGCACCTGAAAGGGTACGCGCAGCTTTTCGCGATCGGGTTCGCGGTCGAAGCCAAGGCGAGGACGTTTATCGAGAATTGCGGGAAAGTCGTGGGGGTGCCGGCGACTTACGTCCAGGCGACCACGGATCTGACAATGAGCGATCTGCTCAAGACGATGCGCAGCAGCCAGATCTTCAGCGTGTGCGGTCTACCCGATGTGAAGCTGCGGGCGCGGCAGGAGGGGAAAGACGGCGTCCGGTATCAGGTGGAACTGCTGGGGCTCGACGTGTTCGATCCCGTGACCATGGAGGCGAAGCATTACCGGGGCGACGAGGCGGCCGAACAAGATAAGGTCCCGGCGTGGCTGCTGGATACCGATTACAACAACCTGTGCTTCCACGTGTCACAGGCGTTTTTCCCCCGGACGGCGGCGTGGGACAGCCTGAAGCGGGCGCTGCGCGGGAGCTACGAAGATTCGGTGTGGGACCACCTGGCGGGAACGGCGAGCGAGTGGTTCGAAGCCGGGGACCACAAGCAGGTAGCGGTGAAGGTCATTGACGACCGGGGGAATGAGCTGCTGGTGGTAAAGAGTTTTGCGGAAGCGGAGAAGGAGAAGAAGTGAATCCGGCGGAGGTTCAAGAGCCGATCCAGAATAAGCCTTTCCAGGAGCCGGAGCGCTACTGGTCCATCCGTGAGGGGGAGGAGCCACAACTCCGGGAAGGACGCCGAACGGCGGTCGTGTATCCGCCGCGGGATCAGACCCGGGAATGGGACCTGGCCGACGGGACCCTGCGGAAGTCGGAGGCGTTTCCGGGCGGGTACGAGATGGCGCTGGTGAACCTGATCCGGGAGCGGGTGAAGGCGTGGGGAGCGCAGGGGTATCCGGGGGTCACGCGGACGACACTGGAGCTGCTGCAGTACTGGCGGCGCGAGGGAAGGCAGGCCAGGTTGTTCTTCGCGCAACTGGAGGCCGCGGAGACGGTGGTGTTTCTGGTGGAAGCGAGGGCGGATTTCCGGCAGGGCATCGCGGTTCCGGTGGACGAGCCGAGCAAGCAGCAACAGGAGGCCAAGGTCAAGGCTTTCGTCCGGTATGCCTGCAAGATGGCGACCGGGAGCGGCAAGACAACGGTGATGGGGATGCTGGCGGCCTGGAGCATTCTCAACAAGGTAACCAATCGGAGCGATGGGAGATTTTCGGATGTGGTGCTGGTGGTGTGCCCGAATGTGACGATCCGGTCGCGGCTCGCGGAACTGAACCCGGAAGCGGGGGAGGCGAGCGTTTACCGGAAGCGGGACCTGGTGCCGCCGCCACTGATGCCGTCGCTGCGGCAGGGGAAGGTGCTGGTGACGAACTGGCACATCTTTGAGCCGCAGACACCCCAGACCGGGGGTGTCTCAGCGAAGGTAACGAAGGTCGGCGTGGCAATGCGGACGACGGAGTTGGTGAACATCGGCGCGAAGACTACCACGGCGCGTGGGAGCCGGTACATGACCGCGGAGGAACTGGACGCGAAGGTAGCGGCGGGACTGATGACGGTGGTGGAGGAGGAGCGGGATAAAGAGGGCAACCGGAGGCGGGTGCGGGTGGAGTCGGTCCGGTATATCGAGAGCGAGGCGGGGTGGATCCAGCGGGTGCTGGGGAAAGAGATTGGGGGGAAGCAAAACATTCTAGTGATGAACGATGAGGCGCACCACGCCTACCGCATCCGGCGGGACGAAGATGACGACGAGGAATTGTTCGGGGAAGAGGAGGAGGCGGAGGAGTTCTATAAAGAGGCCACCGTGTGGGTGGAAGGGCTGGATCGGATCCACAAAGCGCGCGGGATTAATTTATGCGTGGACCTTTCGGCTACGCCGTTTTTCTTGGGCCGGGTGGGGCAGGATACGAACCGGCCGTTCCCGTGGGTGGTGAGCGACTTCGGGCTCGTGGAGGCCATCGAGTCAGGGCTGGTGAAGATTCCGCAACTGGCGGTTCGAGACAATACCGGTGCGGAGATTCCCGGGTATTTCAACATCTGGCAGTGGAATCTCCCGCAGTTGACTGCCGCCGAGAGAGGCGGGACGCGGGCGAATCCGAAGCCCGAGGCGATTCTGAAATACGCCAACACGCCGATTGCCATGCTGGCGGGGTTATGGGAAGAGCTTCGGCGGGAGTGGGAAGCGACGAAAGACGACGGGCGTCCGCCAGTGTTCATCATCGTGGCGAAAAACACGAAGATCGCCAGGGTGATCTATGAGTGGCTGGCGGAGGACAAGCGGCCGCCCGGGATTCCGCCTGCGAAGATAGAAGGATTTGCGAATGTCCCTGGGTGCGCGGTGACGGTGCGCGTCGATTCCAAGGTGGTCCACGAGACAGACACGGGAGAGGCGAAGTCGGACGAGTCCCGGTGGATGCGGTTTACGCTCGATACGGTGGGGCGCCTCGCGTGGCCGGCGGACCCGCAGGGAAGGCCGATTTATCCGGAGGGCTTCGCGGAACTGGCGGAAAAGATGAAGAAACCCCTCGATCCACCCGGGCGGGAGGTGCGGTGCATCGTGAGCGTGGGGATGCTGACGGAGGGATGGGATTGCAACACGGTGACGCACATCATTGGGCTGCGTCCGTTTATGTCGCAATTGCTCTGCGAGCAGGTAGTGGGGCGCGGTTTAAGACGGGCGAGCTACGACTTGACGGAAGACGGTAAGTTTTCGGAGGAAGTGGCGAAGGTGTTTGGAGTGCCTTTCGAGGTGATCCCCTACAAGGCCGATCCGAAGGGGGGCGGGACGAAGCCGGAGAGACGGCATCATGTCTTTGCCGTGCCGGGGAAGGTGAAATTCGAGATCCGGTATCCGCGGGTGGAGGGCTACACCAGGGCGATCCGGAACCGGGTAACGGTGGACTGGAGAACGATGCCGCCCCTGAACTTGGTGCCAGGCACGATTCCGGCTGAAGTGGATGTGAAGGGATCGCTCCCGAATAATCATGGGCGGTTTTCACTGACGGGGCCGGGGCGGATCGAGAACATCACGCTGAATCCCTACCGGGCGGGGCGGCGGTTGCAGGAGCTGGTGTTCGATATGTCGGCGGCGCTGACGCGCGATTATACGGCGCAACCCACGTGCCAGGCTCCGGCGCACGTGCTGTTTCCGCAGATGCAGCAGATTGTGGAGAGGTATCTGAGGGAGTACGTGAACGTGGTGCCGCCGGCAGCTATTCTGGACGTGTTTCTATCGCCCTACTACGGATGGGTGATTGAGCGGCTGGTGGAGCACATACGTCCGGATGCGTCACAGGGAGAGGCGCCGGAAATCCCGCGGTATGAGGCGAACCGGGGTCCCGGGTCCACGGCGGAGGTAGATTTCTGGACCAGCCGGGAGCCGCGAGAGGCGGTGCACTGCCACTTGAACTACATCGTGCCCGACACGGCGAAGTGGGAGCAGTCGGCGGCGTACTATATCGACACGCATCCGATGACGGAGGCGTTCGTGAAGAATGCCGGGCTAGGGTTCGCGATTCCGTATTTGCATAACGGGCAGATGCACGACTACGTGCCGGATTTCATCGTGCGGTTGAAGGAGACAGGGGCGCACCTGATCCTGGAGACGAAAGGGTATGATCCGCTAATGGAAGTGAAGCGGGGAGCGGCGGAACGATGGGTCGCGGCGGTGAACGCAGATGGAAACTATGGGCAGTGGAAGTACCGGATGGCGCGAAAGCCGGAAGAGGTTCGTCCCATAATTAGTGCTCTCCGCCCGCCGGATCGCGGGGGCGAGTAAGAATCCCGGTTTAGAAAAAAAGAGGAGTTCGCAGGTGAAGATGCCCGGGATTCAACGCCGGGATCAGCAGCCCAGCCACTTCGGCAAGACTTTCGCCCAGTCGTTCAACAGCATCCACAGCAGGACCACGCCAGCACCAAGGAGGCTTACGACCGCCGCATAGCCTTGCCACTCGTGGCTGTGTTTATGGACCAACACAGACATCGGAGTTACCTCCGTTTTACGACTGTCTCTACTTTCAATGAGCAGGCGGAGGGCCACACGTGATGGCTACCGATGAGTACTTCAACCTGGGCTGCCGGGTCGCCGCCGGGCAATGAGCCCTGTCACTCGACGGGCTTCTCGATCACCAGGCGCTCGAGGTGGGCCTGGGGATCGGCTTGGGAATAGATGACTTTGGCTCCGGGGAAGGCCGGGAGGAGATCCGCGGGCGAGGCGGAGCTGTAGTGGTTTTCGTAGACGAACAGGCCGGCGGGCTTGAGGCCGCGCAGCAGTCGCGCCGCGCCGGCCGGGTCCGGGTGCGGCAGGTCGGTCATGACAATCAGGTCCCAGGCTTCGACTCCGGCGTCGAATTTTTCGAAGCGGCTGGCGAGCGCCTGGAGAGACAGGCCCTGGTTCTTGGCAATAGTGCGGACTTGGGTGACGGCGGGAGCGTAGGAATCGAGGCCCGTGACGGTCCACCCCTGGCGGGCGAGGAAGAGGGCCTCTCTCCCCTGCCCCATGCCGATGTCGAGAGCCGGACCGGGGCGGCGTTCTTCGAGTAGGTTCGCGAAGAAGAAATCCGGCTCCGCCGGGGCGGCGGAAGGTGGGGGTGAGGGACGGCCGAAGTTCTTGGTCAGATACTCGATGACTGGGTCGATATCCTCGGCCGCCACGGCCGCGCCGCGAAAAACCATGTCCGCGACGACGAAACCCCACCGTTCTTTGGTGAGGCGGAAGCGCGTCGCGACCTCCAGGGCATGGCAATCCTGGCAGGCGTGCTCGACGGTCTCTTTGCCCGTGCCCAACGGCAACTCGACCTCGGCACGAGCCGCCCCGGCCAGGCAGAGAACCAGCGCCCAGCGGAGACTCGCGCGCCCCCGGGGTGAGTCAGTCAATCCGGAATACCCAGCCGGCGCTCTGCGACCCGCTCGGTTTGCCACCGGGCGAGAGGCCGGCGTCGCAGCCGTAGAGGCGCCCCTGGGCGGGGCGGGTGGGGGCGTCCTGGGGGGCGGCCAGGGCCGTTCCAGCCAGGAAACCGTGGGAATCGCCGCGGTTCAACCATCTTTGTTGCTTCCAGCTAAGCACTGATTTGGTAGCATCTTAGCGCAAAGCGGGGCGGATGCCACCCGGTCCAGGCGATTTTTTGTTGGCTTTTTGTGCTGGACAGACTGGCAGGACTCTGGTAGTATTCCCCTTTCGTCTTTGGCTGGATCTTATTGACCGTTTTGATCTTGCGGATGAAATCAAGCAAGACCTATCAAGTCATTAGCATCGGTTGGGCGGTGGCAGCGGTGCTGCTACTAGCCTCCTGCGCGACGACGACCAGCCAGACGCACCTAGCGATCCGGCAGTTCGCGCCGCCGGCCCCCCCTCCGGAGCCGCCCCGGCTGTTGCTCGACACGCCTCCACTGCTGGCCGCGAACCACCTGCCCGTGCTCGATCCGGCGCTGGCGCTGGTGTATCCGACGCCGCTCGCGCGGGAGTCGAACACGCTCCGCCGGCAGGGCCGGCTGAACCCCGCCCGGTTGATGGCGGAGTTCCAGGCGCAAGAGTGGGATTCCTGGAAGCAGACGCTCGCTTCCGCCCCCCAGCAGACCGAAGAGCTGATGCTCGAGGAAGTGCTGCAGCTCACCATTCCGGAAGATTCGGCGATCCCCCGGGAACTGTATAAGGTCCTCCTGATGACCGAATCCGACCTGCCGTTGATGCTCAATGAGCAGGTGCTGCGGTACGTGAACTACTTCCTGGGGCGCGGGCAGCGCACGCTGCGTGAGAGCTTGCGGCGCGCCGGCGCCTATCAGCCCATGATTTCGCGCGTCCTGGCGGAGGAAGGGGTCCCTCAGGAGCTGATCTACCTGGTGCAGGCGGAATCGGGATTCCGGGCCAAGGCCCGCTCTCCCAAAGCCGCGACCGGGATGTGGCAGTTCGTTTCCTTCCGGGGCAAGCAGTACGGCCTCAATCAGACGCGCCATGTGGACGAACGGCTGGATCCGGAGAAGGCTACCCGGGCGGCGGCGCGGCACCTGGCCGATCTCTACGCCAGCCTGGGCGATTGGTACCTGGCAATGGCCGCCTACAACTGCGGACCGCTGTGCGTGCAGCGGGCCGTCGAGCGCACCGGCTTCGCGGACTACTGGGAGCAGGTGAAGCGCGGGGCGCTGCCGCGGGAAACGTCGAACTACGTTCCGGCGATCCTGGCCATGGCGTTGTTGGGGAAGAACGCCGAGACCTTTGGCCTCGACGATATCGTTCCCGAGCAGCCGATCCACTACGATTCGGTTCCGACCTATGCCCGCATCAACCTCGACCTGATCGCCGATGTCACCGGCTCGACGCTCGCCCGGCTGAAGGAGCTGAATCCGGCGCTGCTCAGCACGGCCACCCCGGACAGCCCTTATACGCTGCGGCTGCCGCGGGGGACGGGGTCCCAATTCGAGGCAGAGATCGCCAAGGTCCCCGAAGCAGGACGGGCGAGCTGGAGGCGTCACCTGGTGCGGGAGAGCGAGACGGTGGCGCAGATTGCCGCGCGGTACCGCGTCAGACCCCAGGACCTTACGGCGGTGAACCAGATCGGCGCCGAGGGGCCGGCCGCCGGGGAGCGGTTGAATGTCCCGGTGCCGCTGCGGCTCCCGAAGCCGGAGCCGGTGCTGCGGGCCGGCGGGATGCACTATACGGTGCGGGAGGGGGATACCCTCGGGGCGATCGCGCGGCGCCAGCGCGTGACGGTAGCCCAGTTGCAGCACTGGAACCAGATGACAGGCACGAAATTGCGGGCCGGGCAGAGCTTGCAGGTGCAGGCGCCGCTCGGCCGGCAGCCGGCCGCGCCGGTCCGCCGGCAGGTAGCTTCAAACTCCGGCCAGACCACCCCCCACCCTGCCAATTGAGGGCCGGCGCCGGCTTCCTGCCAGCGCCTCGACACCGCGTGCGGTAATCGACATTTTCCGCTTGCCTCAGTAGGAAAAAGCGCTATTCTATAGTTCCTGCGCCGGGACGGAAGGTCCTGCGACCCGGACCGGAAAGACAAATTGCGTCGCCGCGTGGCGGCCAGGAGGCGGAACGATGGCTTTCGGTGACCATGATGAACTTGGTCTAAACGACGAAGAGATCGAAGAATCTGCGGAACTGGATGAAGAGGCCGGATTCGAGGTGGAAGCGGAGGAGCTAGATGTGGAGTCCGGGGCCGGGGTGGCCATGATCGCGCCTCCGGCGCCGCCTCCGCCACCCCCGCCGCCGCGGCCCGCGCCGGGAGCCCCGGCCAAGAAACCCGCCCGCCAGGCCAAGGCGGCCGCGCCGAAGAAGCCCCCCGTGAAGAAAGCGGTCAAGAAACCAGCCCCGCAGGCGGCGAAGAAGGCGGCTCCCCGGAAAGCAGCGAAGAAAGCGGCGCCGAAGAAGGCTGCCAAGAAGAAAGCCACCGTGAAGAAGGCCGCCAGGAAGGCTCCGGCTCGCAAGGCCGCGAAGAGAGCCGCTCCGAAGAAAGCTGCCAAGAAGAAGGCTCGCAAGCCGGCGGCCAAGAAGAGAGTCGCGAGCAAGCGGAAAAAGTAGAAAGTTTCGCCCCGGAGGCGGGACCGGCGCCAGGCCGGCCCCGCTCCGCATTTCCTTCCCACCGCCGTCACCTGCGGTAGGATGGGTGTCTAGTGTAGTTTGTGCCTGTGCAGGCCCTGCAGCACTTCGCCCGGATGCGCGGCGGAGCGCAGGCCCAGTTGGTACTGGCGTCCGACGGCAACTATTACATCGTCAAGTTCCAGAACAACCCGCAGCACCGGCGGGTGCTGGTGAACGAGATGCTGGCGCACGTGCTGCTGCGGCACCTGGAGCTGCCGACGCCGGCGGCGGAAGTGGTCGAGGTGCCGCCCGAGCTGCTGGCTATTTCCCCCAACCTTTACATCGAGACTGGAGGCCGGCGGCAGCAGTGCGCCCCGGGCAAGCAGTTCGGGTCCCGCTACCCGGGAGACCCGGCGCGGCTCCCCGTCTACGACTACGTGCCCGACGCTCTGCTGCGGCAAGTGTTGAATGTCGATTGCTTTGTGGGCATGGTGGCGTTCGACAAGTGGGTGGCGAACGCCGATGGCCGGCAGGCCATTTTCTTCCGGGACCAGGTGACGCGCTGGCGGCCGGAGGCGGCCGCGGGCCCCGGGGGACACGGCCTGGTAGCCGCCATGGTGGACCACGGCTTCGCTTTCACGGCACAGTGCTGGTCCTTCCGGGACACGCCCCAGACCGGCCTCTATCCGCGTCCGTGGCTGTATGAAAACGTTACGGGATACGATTCCTTCGAGCCGTGGCTCGGCCGCATCCGCAACTTCAGCCTGGATGTGCTGGACGACGCTTTTAAGCGGATACCGCCGGAGTGGTTCGAAGGCGACTTCCCTGCCCTCGAACAACTGCTCGAGACGCTTTACGAGCGCCGGGGCCTCGTTCCAGACTTGCTGCGGGCTGCCAAAAACCGGACGCGGGACCCGTTTCCGAACTGGCATTAGGGCCCCGCAGGGAACTATGGGAGAAAGCTGATGAGCGTTTACCACTTTCAGTTGCTGCGCTACGCACCCAACCGGCTGGCGGAGGAGTTCTATAACGTCGCGGTGCTGCTGCACGATGCCGAGGGACGCCTGGTCGACGCCCGCTTCACCCCGGACTTCACGCGGCTGCGCTGCCACCCCCTGGCGGACCTGCCGCTGGTCGAGCGGCTGAAGGAAGAGTTCGAGAACCGGCTGCTCGCGGGCGAGGGGTTTGCGGAGTTTGTCGGGGAGCTGACCCAAAACCTTTCCCAAGCCTTACAACTTTCGGAGCGGCGCGCGTTCCTGGGAGGCGAGACGCAGGAGGCGATGGAGCGGCTGGTGCGGACCTATCTCGCCACCCCGCGCCGCTCCGAAGTGCGTCCCCCGGAGACGCTGCCGGGCACCCGGCGGTGGATTCACCAGCGGCTGCACCACACCTTCGAGCAACATCATCTCCTCGAGCGGCTGGAGGCCGCCGCGCCCGTCGGAGTACACGTCAGCCCGCGCTTCTCCTTTCAGATGGACTATGCCTACCGGCCGAACGGCCAAACCCGGTATGTCCACGCGCTTTCGCTGCGCCACGACCTGAACGACGCGGCCCGGTTGTGCTTTGTCTTCGACCGCGTGCGGGCGCAGACCGACGCGGCGTTGACGGCGGTGGTGGACGATGCCCTGCCCGACGATACGCGGGGCCTGCTCGAATCGAGCCGCATCCGGCCCTGGGAGGTGTCGCGCGTCGAGGATTTGGCGCTCGCGGTGAGGGGAGAACTGGGCCTGTAGCGGACCGGCGCCATAAGATTCGTTGCAGAAGTCGGGTGGTGGGGCGGTCCCCCTGGACCGCGGCCGGCGCCCTCGTGGGCCTCTTCGGGCACGGGATTATGCTGAGCACCAAGGAAGTTTTCCGTAGGGCTCCACAGCCGGACCAGGGGGTCCGGCGCGGACGAGGGCGTCCGCCCCACCCGGGAATTGTGCAGCGAACTTGCAACTCTGGGGACTAGCGGACCGGCGCCGGCCCCATGTTAGAGTGGGGCGGAGTGGCAGGAGGGTGATGCGCAGGCGCGGCGGAATTCCGGTTCCGGTTCTGGTCTTGCTGGTCTTCCTGGTCGCCGGCGGAGCCCTGGCCTATTGGTTCGTCCGGCATAGCGGCGACCGCACGCCCCAGACGCCCGCCCTCTCGCAAGAGGCGGTCGACTATCTTCCCAGCCTGGCGTTGAGCGACGTTCAAATGGAGGGCGCCGAAAACTTCCTCGCCCAGACGGCCGCCACCATCTCGGGCCAGCTGACCAACCATGGCCCGCGCACGCTGCGTCTGGTGGAGATCAACTGCATCTTCCGGGACCTGAACGGCCAGCCGCTGAAGCGGGAACGGGCCATCGTCGTCGGGCGCCGGGGCGGGCCGGTCAAACCCGGTGAGACCCGCGGGTTCGAACTGCACTTCGACCAGGTCCCCACCAACTGGAACCAGGACCTGCCGGCCCTGGTGATCGCGCAGATCCTGTTCGAGGAAGCCCCCAGAACCTGAGGGGGGGACGGCTCGTAGGCCTCCTGGCCGCAGCTTGCTATACCCCTAGAACCAAGAGAGACTCTGTAGATTTCGCTGGTGCGACCGATAAGAGCGGTATGAGATTTTACCGGCGACAGATTCGCCTGTCCAGCATGGTGCGGAAACGGAAGGGATTCGCGTTGATCGCCACGGCGGTCTCGAGCCTGGTGCTGCTGGCGGTGCTGGGGCTGGCGCTCGATCTGGGACGGCTCTACGTGATCAACAGTGAGCTGCAGAGTTTCGCCGACGCGGCGGCGCTGGCGGCCGCCTTCGAAATGGACGGCACGACCGCCGGCCTCACCCGCGCCGACGCGGTGGCGGTGACGGGACCCACGACGGGAGGGGCCGCGGCGAATCGGTACTACTTCTCCTCGAAGGCGGTCAGCGCGCCCCAGGCAGCTTATTCCGCCACTTTTGGCGGGACGTACCAGAACTCGGCGGCGGCGCCGGTGACCGCGCGATTTGTGCAGGTCACCACGACCGCGAGCGTGCCGCTGTATTTCTTGCCGCTGCTGCCGGGTGTGACCACGAACTTCTCGTCTTCGAAACAGGCGGTCGCGGGCCAAGCGCTCCAGCCGTCGATCGGCGAGGGTCTAGCACCGTTCTCCCCGGACGCGCACAGTGCCGCGGCCGTCAACTTCGGGTTCACGGTGGGCCAGCAGTATACGTTGAAGTGGCCGCCCAAGGGGCAGCGCGGCAAAGCCGGGAACACCTGCGGCGGGGATGGTGGCTTTACACCTCCCAACAGCTCGAGCGACCGCGGCTACATCGACGTCGGCCAGGGCAACGGCAACTCCGCCCTGCACGACACCATTGTCAACAACGACTACAATCTGGCCCAGCCGTATCAAGTGGGGAGCGTAATCAACTGGGTGCCGGGCAACAAGAACGTGCAGCCGGGTGTGGCCGAGCGCATCGCCCAGGACACCGATACGGCGTCGGCCACCTATAGCGCCTATACCGGCAACGGACGGCGGATCCTGGTGGTGCCGGTCAATGACGACCTGAATCCCGCCCGCGTCGTGGGATTCGCGGCGTTCTTCATGCCACCCGGGATGTGCGGACCGCAGAACACGAGTCCCTGCTGCGCCGAGTACCTCGGGCCGGGGCTGGTGGACTCGAGCCACAAAGGCAGCGGCGGCGGCGGCAGCGGA
The DNA here is from genome assembly GCA_041482115.1 of Terriglobia bacterium. Classification (GTDB taxonomy): domain Bacteria; phylum Acidobacteriota; class Terriglobia; order Bryobacterales; family JACQDG01; genus JBGPDC01. The sequence goes on from JBGPDC010000005.1 coordinate 58,858, forward strand.
GCCGGCAGCAGCGCCGGCCTCTACGCCGTGAGACTGTTCCGGTAGAGGAGGGAAACATGCGGTCTGGCGTGCGGCCTCCGACCCACCGGCGCGGCAATGCGATCGTAGAGTTCGCCCTGTGCTTCGCGATGCTGTGGGCGATCCTGACCGGGGTCTTTCAGTTCGGCTACACGATCTATCTCTACGAGGGCCTGGCGAACGCGGTCGAAAACGCCGCCGCTTTCGCCTCCCGGGCGGACTTCATCGTAGGGAGCAGCACCTTTTCCGACCAAGTGAAGAACATGGCCGTCTACGGCTCGCCGGTCGCCGGCTCGACGCCGCTGGTTCCCAATCTCACCACCGCTAAGGTGAGCGTCACGTGGACCAGCGACAGCGCCGGTGTCCCGCGCACCGTGACCGTGCGGATCGTCAACTACAGCGTGGCGGCCATCTTCCGGACCTTCAACTTCACCAACAAGCCCCTCTGCACCATGCGCTACGCCGGGCGCTACCAGACGTGAGATCCCACCTGCCCCTCCCACGCCACACGCGCCGGCCCGCCGCCGGTTCCGCCCTGGTCGAGGGCGCCTTCGTCCTTCTGGCGCTGATCGTCCTGCTCACCGGCATCCTCGACATCGGGCAGATTTTCATGTTCCACCAGGGCTTGACGGAACGCGTGCGAGCCGGGGCGCGCTATGCGGCGACTCACACCTACAACATCCAGCAAATCAAGAACGTGGTGCTCTATAACGCCTCCACGGCTCCGGCGGGAAGCCCCAAGGGTCTCTACGGGCTGCAGGCCTCGCAGGTGTCGGTCACCCGCTACGACAGTGGCGACGCGGTAAAGGACCGCATCGAAGTAAAGATTCAGGGCTTTCCGATGGCGTTTTACAGCCCGCTGCTGAAAAGGGCTTACACGCATCGTCCGTTCGTGGCGATCCGGCGGGTGGAGAGCCTGGGGGCGACCAACTAAGAAAATCTACCGCCCGGCGGCCAGACGGGTCGCGAGCGGAGCCGGCAAACCCGCCGCCTGGATCTTCTGCTGCGCGGCCGAAACGTCGTACTCGATACGGTGGAAAACGATCTGGCTTTGGTCGCTGTCGTAGAGGACAAAAGCGGCCCGCCAGTCGCCGTCCCGGGGCTGGCCGACCGAGCCGGGGTTCACGAGGTACTTCTCTTCCGGGTGAATCTCGAGATACTGGGGACCGCTCTCCGGCCGCGGACGGATCAACTGCAACCGGCTCCCCTGGTCGATGAACCCGCCCTGGAGGTGGGTGTGGCCGAAGAAGGTGAGGCGGTCCTCCAGGTAGGGGAAGACCTGCGCGGCTTCCTGCGGGGAGACGACGTACTCGTCTTCGTCGAGGATCGAGCCGTGGACCAGGGTCATGCCGTCAAGCTGGACGGGGCCCCGGGCGAGACCGACCAGGTACTGGAGGTTCTCCGGTGCGAGCTCGCGCAGGGTCCAGCGGGCGGCGTCGCGGGCGATCTGGTTGAACCATTCCAGGCTCTCGAGACCGGAGCAAGCCTTGTCATGGTTGCCGCGGATGACGGCGGTGACGTGGCCGCGCACCCACTCCACGACCGGGTTGGGGTCGGCGCCGTAGCCCACCAGGTCGCCCAGGCAGACCACGTGCTCGTAGCGTCCCGCGGCGTCGGCCAGGACCGCCTGGAGGGCCTCCCAGTTGGAGTGCAGGTCGCTGAGAATCAGGTAGCGCACACGCTATCCGGCACGCTTCAGACGGAGCAAGGTGACTTCCGGCCGGGCGCCGAGCCGCAAGGGCAGGTTGATGGTGCCGATGCCCCGGCTGACATAGATCGCCGCCGCCCCTAAGCGATACAGGCCCGCTACAAAGGGCGTGAAAAACCGGCTGACGTTCAGGGTCTGCTCCAGGATCTCCACCGTTACCTGTCCACCGTGCGTGTGACCGCCGACCACCAGATCATAGCCCAACTTCGCCGCCACGGGGAACACGTCGGGGTTATGGGACATCAGCAGGTTGACCGCGCCAGGCTCGATCAGGCGGCCGGCCCCGCGAAGGTAAGGCAGACTTTGACGCTGGTAATCGACGCCCGCCAGGTTGAGGCGCGCCCCGCCGTATTCGAGCAGGCGCGCCCGGTGGCGGAGAATTTCGATGCCCAGCGCCCGCGCGCGCGTCTCGGCCAGGTCCTCGCAATCGGCGTAAATCTCGTGATTGCCGAGGCAGCCGAAGACGCCCGTCTCGGCCCGCAACAGGGCCAGGCGTTCGAGACAGCTCTCGAGCGGGTCGCCGTCCCGGGTAATGAAATCACCCGTGACCAGCGTCAGATGCGGCCGCGTTTCGTTGGCCATCGCGACGACGCGATCGAGCTCCGGCCGGCTGAGGTAGGGGCCGAAGTGAATGTCGCTGAGCAGAGCGATGCGGAAGTCAGCGAGACCGGCCGGCAGATCGCGGACCGGGAAGGCGACGTCCCGCAGCTCGAATTGCCGGCGCACCAGCAGCGTGCCGTAGGCGGCGGCTCCGAAGGGGGTGACCACGGCGGCGGCCGTGGCAGCCTGCGAGAGAAAGGCGCGGCGGCTCGAGCCGGCGGCGCTCGAAGGGGGGCCCGGAAGGCGGCGGGCCAGTTTCCGTATCATGGCGAGCCCGTAAACCAGGGCCGTGGCGGCGGTGGCCCCGACAACCCAGACACCCGCCCCGAGCGAGAGCAGGCGCGAGACCGGACGGGGCGAGTCCCAGAGCGGGCCCAGCATCCAGGTGTTGTCGAGCCAGACGACGATCAACAGCACGGCGAAAACGACGGCCAGTCCTACGGCGGCCACGCCGTGGCGGCCGAGGGTGGTCCGCTCCAGGCGCGAGCGAAGGGCCCGGTAGGTCCAGAACTGCCCGGCCAGCACCAGGGCGATGAGGATCGTGTTGAACATGAATCGGAATCGGAAAGCCGTCCGGGGGACCGGCTTCTACCATTCTAGTTCGGTTCGAGGGCGGTATGCCGGTAGAGGACCACGGCCAGGGCGGCGAGAACCGCCGTCTCGGCCCGCAGGATCAGGGGACCGAGCGAGACGGGCGCAAAGCCGTGGCGGTGAGCGAGCGTTCGCTCGGCGTCGGTGAAGCCGCCTTCGGGACCTGTGAGAAGCACCGGGCGTTCACCCCCGGCGGGGGCAGCGCCCAACTCACCCGCGTGGAAACCGGCCAGAGATTCGTCGAGGATCCAGCGGGGCTGACCCCAGTCCGACGCCAGGGCCCGGTCGAGGGGCAGTGGATCGAGGACCTCCGGGGGCCGGAGCCGCCGCGACTGCTGCGACGCCTCGTGGACCAGGCGCCGCCAGCGCTCCACGCGCTTCGTGGCCGCGCGAGCGAGGCCGGCCTCGGTACGCGCGGCCGTCACCGGCACGAGACGCGCGGCGCCCAACTCGGTAGCTTTCTCGAGCATCCACTCGTAGCGGTCGAACTTGAAGATGGCGGCCAGCACGGTGACGTCGGGCAGCGCCGGCCCGGCGGGCAGTTCCTGCTCGATCGCGAAGACGACCTCGGAAGGCGCCGCGGCGACGACGCGGCCGAGCCAGACGCGGGCGGCGTCGGAGACTTCGTAGAGCTGGCCGGGCTTGACGCGCAGCACCTGGCACAGATGACGCGCGCCCGGACCGCGCAGCAGGGCGCGGTCCCCGCGAATTTCGTCCACGAAAAAGCGGCGGCGCGCCATGGTCTCTCGTGCCAGTGTACGCGATGCCCGGCGGGGATCGCCGTGTTATCCTGGAGATACCGCGACGCGGTGGGTATAGCTCAGTTTGGTAGAGCGCCGGATTGTGGTTCCGGAAGTCGAGGGTTCGAATCCCTCTACCCACCCCATACCTGACGGGACCCCAGCTGGCTGTACGGTGCGGATGACCAGGGACCCGCTGACGGGATCGTGGGAAGGCCGGTGGTTCAAATCCACTCGCCCCGACCAAACTTCTCATTTCATCGGACCACTTCCCAGCGCGCACCCCGTCCGCGACCGACAAGTCTAGCTTGACCAGCCTTCTTCATCTCCGCGAGCACCTTTTTGATAAGCTGTGAACTGGCCGCCGGCAACTGCGCCGCCATATCGGCTAACGTGAAAGGCTCCACCTGGCCAAGCACAGTCTGGCGAACCAGGTCGCTCTTAGCGGGCCGCGCCTCGACCGATTCGACCCGGTGCTCGAACTCTTTGTAGGCGCCTCGCAGCGTGCTTAGAAAATAGTTCTACCACGGCATGATCTCGTTCTTGCCTTCGTGCCACCTTTGTGAGCACAGCTTGAGAACCCGGTAGTATTCCTCCTTGCTGTCTTCGATTAGCCGCTCCAGGCTGATATACCGAGCCACCTGGAAGCCCTGAGATTGCAACAGCAGCGACGTCGCAAGCCGCGAGACGCGGCCATTACCGTCACGAAAAGGGTGAATACAAAGAAGGTCGAGAACGAATGTTGCCACTATCAAGAGCGGAGGCACGCGTTCTTCATCGCTGGCCACGCGATACCGGCGGCACAACATCTCCACGGCCGCGGGGGTCTGCTTGGCGGAGACTGGGACGAAACGAAGACTGCGCTCGCCGCTCGCCAAGATTTCAACGATCTCGTTGTCGCGCTTCTTCCATTCGCCGGCGTCTCCCGAAGAGCCACCCTGGGCAAGAGCGTGCAAGCGACGGATCACATCGGGAGTGATGGCAACCCGGTTCTTTCGCGAGAAGATCCAATCCAGCGCCGCTCGATATCCGGCCAGCTCCGCCTCCGAACGGTCACGGGGCTTGGCCTTTCCAAGCACCAGAGGGCGCAACCGATTCGCCGCGACGGTAACGCCCTCCATTCGATTCGACGATTCGGCACTTTGAATAATCGCCTGTTCCCCCAATACTTCCAGGACTTCAGGCTTCTGTCGGATCCAGAGGTCCTGCTTTCCACGTGCTTCCATGCACGCGCCGAGAAGCCAGCCGGTTCCGATCGGGATCGCCAGGTCGGCCAATCTGCCGGGGTCGAGCGTCAACATATCGAATCTTTCGATGGCCTAGTAGCCTAATAATAGCCGATTGCGTGGCGGGTAGCCAATTAAGCCTTTTCCCCGCGTACCCGCTCGGGGGGCGGACCGGCAGGGAAGCGACCTCAGTGGCAGTGAAATCCCTAAAGGCGGGAGGGATGGCGGCCAATAGAAATCTGCGTACAATTACCCACATGGACGCTGCCGCGCCACGCCGCCTCGCCACGGGAGAGCTCGTCCGCGAAGCCCTCGCCTTTCGCGACCGGCTCGACGCCGTAAAAGCGCGGGTGCGGCGGGAGGCCTGGAACTGGTATCCCTACGGCTCTCTGAACAACTTCTTTCCCATCGAGAAGCTGCTCGCGGGCGCCGGCTGGGACCTCTACGACCTTACCGGCTCCGGGCCCGTCGCAGACATCGGCTGTGCCGACGGGGAGCTGGCTTTTTTTCTCGAGTCGCTCGGCTGCCAGGTCGCGGCCATCGACCAGCCGTCCACGAGTCACAACGGGATGCGCGGGCTGCGGGCCCTGAAATCCGCGCTTCGTTCCTCCCTCGAAATCGTCGAGACGGATTTGGACGCCGGCCAGGCGCTGCCGCCGCGCATCTATAGCGTGGTCTTCTTCCTCGGCGTGCTCTACCACCTGAAGAATCCGTTTCTGGCGCTCGAAACCCTGGCCCGCCACGCGCGTTATTGCTTCGTGAGCACTCGCATCACCGCCCTCGCCCCGGACCGCCGGGCGCGCCTCGAGCCGTGGCCCGTGGCCTACCTGCTCGGCGAGCGTGAGGCCAACAACGACCCCACCAACTATTGGATCTTCACGGAAAACGGTTTGCGCCGCCTGCTGGACCGCGCCGGTTGGGACGTCTGCGGCCTGGTTCAAACGGGCAATACTTCGAGCCCCGATCCGTCCAGCGCTCAGGGTGACGGACGCGCCTTCGGACTCTTGCGCAGCCGGCGTCTGCGCGACGTCGGACCGCGCGCCGTCGACGCCGGCAATCCCATTTTCGCCGCGCGCCTGGGCCCTGCCTGGCATCCCATCGAGAACGGCTTCCGGTGGATGCCCCGCCGCGCGACGCTGCACCTGCCCGGCCCGCAAGCGCCGGAGGAGCGCCTCTACCTCCGAGGTTACGCGCCGGCCATGCAACTGCGCGGGGGCCCGGTGCGCCTGTCCCTTAGCATCGCAGGCCACGCCCTGCCGCCGGTGGTTCTAACGGAGCCGGAATCTGAATTCGCGTTCGACTTCGCCCTGCCACCGGAGCTCGTGGGACGGCCGGCGGTGGAGGTCACGATCGAGGCCGACCGCACCTTCACCCCGCCCGGCGAGCAGCGCGAGCTGGGGGCGGCCTTCGGCATCTTCGAAATTGCCTAGATTAGTGGTGCTGTCCTGAGCTGCGTTCGCGGCGGATTGTCAATAGGCCAATGAGAACAGCCCATTGGCTCCATCGCATGTCAACAAGCAGCGCCTAAGAATGTCGCGACCTAGGAGGGCGTGAAACCCTTGGACGTCTGGGCAAGGCCCAATCGGCCCTGCGGGCCGGAACTAAGGCCACTGAGGTCGCGGAGGGTCTCCGGCACGCAAGAGCCGTTTCTTCCTTCGCACCTGAAGGTGCCACAGCGAAGACCAGCGAGCAGAAATTGACGCCGGAGGCCGAAAGACAAACCGCGCAAGCGCTGGCAGCGGCGCGGGTCAAGTATGTGGAGGAAACAGAAAACGCCATGCTCGGGCAGGGCTACGACATGACTGTCCGCGCTTCAGGGGCAGGAAAGGACACGATGCATATTGGATGGGCGCTCATGTCGCGGCCCTTCGTTTACAAGTTCGTGAACGAATCTCCACTGCCCCAAGTCAGGAGTATGGGCTTCAAACGGATCATCTTCGTCAACACCGTGACCGGACAGACGTGGTCGTTCAACGTCAAGTTGAACCGATGGGGCGGCGACTAAGGCCCATCACGCAGTTTTAGGATACTACCCAACCGGTGGTCAGACACACACTTCGGCACCAGAGGAGACACTACGGCCTCACGGTGCGATTTGGAAGGAGCCGATTGCGGCTCCCGTATCGGCCGTCCGGGAGGCAGGATCACCCCCCGGACAGCCGCGGTGCGGCAGGACCCTTGTTCGGCTTTAAGTGAGCCAGGAGGCGGAGAAATACTCAGCACCCGCCGGCCACCCATATACGCTGGGCTGCTGCCCTTCGTTCGCTAGCGAACTTTC
>JBGPDC010000006.1:0-65564 GCA_041482115.1 Terriglobia bacterium
ACCGAGGAGTCAGCCACAAAACCGGCGGTCACCGCCGGCCCTCCTGGATTGCCTGCCGGATCTCCCGGAGGGTGAGAGGTTTGAATCCGCGCCGACCGGCCATCTCCCGCCGCAGAGCGTGCAGGTCCTTCACCGCCTCCTGCACCTGGCGCAGAGGAGGGCGGCCCTCCGGAATGAGACGTGCCACAGGTTTTTCATGGCGCGTGATGACGATCTCTTCGCCGCGGGCCACGCGGTCGAGAAGCGCTCCCAAGCGGGTCTTGGCTTCGAGGGCAGTTACTTGGGACATGATAACGCCTAGCTAACGACTAGTCTAAATGCTTCGCTGCACCGTGTCAATCCGGGTGCCGTTAGTCGGTCTGGGAACGCGGCCTATCAGAAATACAGGCGCAGCTTCAGCCGCACGGTGCGGCGGCTGTCCACGCTCTCCTGCGAGTAGCTGGTGAGCAGGCGGCCGAAGTTCGGGTTGCGCGTGACGGTATCGACCACCGGCTGCAGCGTCTTCGGGTCTACGGCGAGCGAAAACGAGCCCAGCTCGCCGATGTCGAAGCTGTTCGGCGACTTCAACGGGTGGTTGAACAGGTTGTTGAAGTCGGCGCCCAGATCGGCGCGCAGCTTCTCGCCCACGAGGAACACTTTGTGGACGCCGAGGTTCACGCCCCACGTGCCCGGCCCGCGCAGGAGGTTTCGCTTCGCCACATTCGGATCGCTGAACAGGCTGCCGCCCAGCGGCATCAGCGCGAAGGCGTCGGGATTGAAAATGCGATCGCCCTGTTGCACGTTTCCCTCCCCCTTGACGACGGGCCGGAACGCCGGTCCCGGCGCCGAGAATCCCCCGACCGCGTCGATAGACGTGCTGGCGACGTTGCCTGGAAGAACGGGACCGCAGTTCTCACACCACCAGTAGGGAGTGAAGCCGGTCCCGGACTTCGCGAACATCTGCCAGGAGGTCTCCCATCCGCCCGCGATCATCTCCAAGAGCTTCGGCATCCGCGAGGCGTATTTTTTGCCATGCCCCACCGGAAGCTGCCAGACGCCATACGCGATGAAGCGGTGGTGGGAGATGAAGGCGTCGGTTCCAAAGTCACTGTCGGGGCTGAACTGGTTGTAGGCCGTTCCGCCCAGGCTGGCGTTGCCGGTATCGGGCGCCGTGGACTTCTGGTCGAGCAGCGTATAGCTGGCGCTTAATGTGAAGCCTCCGGTGAAGCGCCGGTTGAACTCGGTCTGGAAGGCGTTCGAGTGGCCATGGCCGAAGTTTCCAAAGCTGGTCTGGAAATCGCTCAGCTCGGGGTACGGCAGCCGGGCCCGGTCGGCCGCCGAGAGATCGCAGTCGTCGCCGGGGGTGCAGGGCGTGACGCCGTCGCCGGTAGTGGTCCCGAAGGGCTTGTCGTTAGGCGCGATCAGGTTCGCGTCCACGCCGGATATCAGCCCGTGCATGCGAGTGCCCAGGTAAGACAAGCGCACTGCCGATTGCCAGCCGATCTCGCGCTCGAAGGTGAAGTTGTATTGCTCGATGCGCGGAGACTGCAGATCGAAGGGCACCCAGTTGGCGGAGATCTGGTTACTCAGGGTATTCAGGGTGCCGCCGCTCAGCGGGCTGAAGCCGTGGGTCGCACCGGGCCAGCCGAGCAGCGGGTTGGCAGGGTCATTGCGCTTGGTCAAGCCGACCTGGAAGGAGTTGGTGGCTAGCGGATCGCGAATGCCCTGCGCGGCCGAGGTCGGATAAAACCAGCCGTACCCGCCTCGCAACACGGTTTTCTCGGTGAGCCGCCAGGCCACGCCGAGGCGCGGAGCGAAGTTGTTGGTATCGGTCTTGACCAGCGCGCGTCCTACACCCACCTTGTCGGCTGTGACTACCCCGTACCGGGCATAGCGCGGATCGAGCGCGTCCAGGGTGCGCGACGACGGGACCACGAAGCGGCCCTTGCGTCCCGTGGCGGCGTCCACAAAGCTCGGATCGAAGTTCACCAGCAGGTCGTTAGCTTCGATGAACGGAGTGATTAGCTCGTAACGCAGCCCTACGATGAGCGTCAGCTTGGGCGTCACTTTGAACTCATCGTGCGCGAAAAAGCCCTGCTCCCAATTGTGCACGTCCATCGGCGGCCGGAACTTGTTGACGAACTGCACGGTATTGGGAGCGAGGCCCATCAGGATGCGGGCCACAGCGTCGGGACCGGCGCCCGTGTAATTGATGCGGCCGCGCGGGTTGCCGCGCCCGCTGGTGAAGCCGTCGAGCGCAGCGTTGCGCACGAGGTCGGCGCCGAACTTAAACGTGTGGCGGCCCTTGAGCCAGGTCAGCGTGTCGCCGAAGGTGATCAGGTTTTGATCGAGCGGCCGGTAGGTGTTGCGTCCGCCGTTGGCGAAAATAGCGAACCCCGTGCCAAAGGAGATGGCCGGGTGGCCGTAGCTGTCGAGCGCCGAGGGAGTGACCACGGCGCCGTAGGCGTCGATGTCGCTCTGGTTGAAGCCGATGCTGGAGAGGAAATCGCGCAGGGTCGTATTGCTGCGGCGGAACGTGGGCTGCAAGTTGAATCCGCCGCGAACCTCATTGATCACACGCGCGCCCCACAGGTGCGTTTCGGAAAGCGAAAGCGTATGGTTGGTGCGGTCGTTCTGCGTCAGGCCCAGGCCGACGAACGGGCTCACGACCGCGGCGCTCGCCGAGTTCTGCCCCTGGCCGTTGTACACCCCGTACAACTTGTCGTGATCGGAAAAGTCGTGGTCGACACGCAACGTTCCCAGGTCGCGTCCGGTCACTCCTGGCAGGGAGTTGAAGTAGTCGACCAGCCGGCCATTGGTCGAGTTGATCGGGCTGCCCGGGTTCACGGGGGGGAAGTAATTCTTAATGAGAGCAGTGGTGGTGGGATTCAGCAGCCGGGACGGGATGCTGATAAAGCGCTGCCCCAGCCCCCCGACCGTGTTCTGCGCCACTTCTGCGGCGGTCAGGGTCACGCCGGCCGGCACGGCGGGCTTGTTGGCGTCCCGCAACAGCGAGAAGTCCCCGGCCAGCAGCGTAGGATGAGGCAGGGTGCTGCTGCTGATATTCACCGGGCTGTGGAACCAGCGGTGCTCGTAAGCCGCGAAGAAAAACGTATTCTTCAGCTTCGGGAGGGGTCCGCCGAACGAGCCGCCCACCTCGTTCAAATTGAAGTAGGGGTAGGGGTACTTATTCTGCGCCGTGGTGGGCAGAAACGCCGCCTGGCCGATCTTGTCCCGCAGGTCCCAGGCCGCCAGCGCCGAGTTTTTGTTGTTGTAGAACGCCGAGCCGTGATAGCTGGACCCGCCGCGTTTCGTGGTGACGCGAATGTTGGCGATGCCGGCGTATTCGGCGGTGAAGTTGTTCGAGAGCACCACCAGCTCCCCGATGGTTTCAAGGGACGGCTGGCTGGCGGTGGGCTGGCCGAAGACCCCGCCATTCGAGCGCTGCCCATCGAGCGAGAAGCTCGCGCCATAGCTCTGGGACCCAATGAACTTGAAAGCGCCGTCGCTGTCGGCCTGCGTGATGTTCGGGTTCAGATAGAGGAAGGAATAAATGTCGCGGCTGTCTCGCGGCAGCTCGAGCAACATTCTATTATCGAGCGTCGCCGAGACGGTCGCCGACTCCGAGGCTATAAGCGGCGCCTCCGCCGTGATGATCACGGTTTCCGTGGTGCCCTGGGTCTGGAGCGCCGCATCGGCGCGCGCGGCGCCGCCGGCCCGCACTAGGATGTCGACGATCTCCGCCGTGTTGAAGCCGGGCATCGTCACGGTTACTTTGTAGTTGCCCGAGCGCAGGTTCGGAACTTCGTAGCTACCTTCCGCGTTGGTGCTCAGCTTCCGGACCTGGTTGGTCGCCGTGTCCGTCACCTCGACGTTCGCGTTAGGCACCACCGCGCCGCTCGCGTCGGTCACGGTACCGCGAATGGTTCCCAGGTCGGTGCCCTGCGAATAAAGAGGCGCCTGAATCACGATGAAGAAAGCGATTATTGCAGCGACTAAGACCCCTATGCCCCGCGGTCCCATGGGACCTCCTCGTCAAAAGTATTTTGACCCGCTTGCTAGGAATGATATACCAGGCTGGGCTGATTTCATACTAAAAAGCCTGTGGTCTCCGGCCGCCACGCTGCAAACGGGCGCTCGCTCCAGGATGTTTCAATCCAAATTTAAGTGGATGCCAGGTTCGTACGATGGCCTCACCAGAAGTCAACATGCGGGCGATACCGGTCGGGCGCGGCATCGAACGGAGCATAACTGGTTCGGTTTTTCGAGACGTACGGCGCCGGGTGCTGGTAGAACTTTACGACGAACACTGCCTCCGGGGTATTGAAGAACGTTTCAGAGCTGCCGTAATCGTAGGGGTCTTGCCCCACCAGGATCTGCCGGCCTTCGAGCCTGGCGAACTCCTTCCGCAGTTCCTCGTGGCCGTCGCCCCACCCGAGGTCGCGGCAGGGATCCAGCGGACCGTCTCCCAATGACAAGATGCCGAACGACTGCCGGTCCCCGATCTGTTCCAAGGCGGCAGCGAGAAGCCGGTCGTCGGCGATGCCACGGAGGGGGTATTGCTTCGCACGGAAGATAGAGATAACGACCTCGGGCCAGGTCTCCCGGGAAACGATGCCCCGCAGTTCGGCCAGACTGTGGACAAAATGCGCGCTGGAGTTCGACCCACCGCTGTGCGGGCGGTCCAGATCCAGGTACAACTCCCCCGTCTCTTGCAGCCAGTCGTACAGGACGGCCAGATCGCGCGCGGCGAACAGGCTTTCATGGCCCATGAGCCGATGATCCCCTCACTTCATCCGGCGGCGCCGGCGGGCTCAATCCGCGACGTACCACACGCCGGACAGGCACATCTCGTCGGTGGTCAGCTCGCCGAAGCGGACCTCCTTCGGCGGCTGGTTGGGATTCTTGGGATTGGCGTCCGAATTGTCGTAAATCGAGGTAAGTTCCACGCGCGTGCCCGCGGGTAACGGCACCGGGTCCTTGTAGTAGTAGGTGGCCTGCCACTGGAAATCCCAGTCGTCGATGTAGATCAGCGGCCGGCGGGTGCCGTCGGGATACACGGCGTCCATGCGGACCTCGCGGCCGAGCAGGTGCATGTGGGGCAGCACCGCAATGGCGTGGGCGTTCACCGGCACCGTGGACGTTGCTGTCACCGTGTAGCGGGAAGCGCCGGCCGGGATCGCGAAGTTGGTGTTGACGTTGATCAGAAGCTGGAGATCTTTCTGAATGGGCCCGCGATTCAGGGCGAGCCCGACCTGGGTGCGGTCCGTCGTGCGGACCCCGTTCGGATGGTAGTGCACCTGCATGACGACGCGTCCGGTCGCGGGCAGCTTCAGGCCGATGCCGGCGGGGAACGTCTGCGGCTGGTTGCCGGGCGCCCAGGCTCCCAGGATGCCGGTGAGCAGGAAGCCCGGTCCGCCAAGCAGTCATAGCCGGGCTGCGAGCCGCCCGAGGCTTCGAGCCGGGCCGAAGCGCCGAGCGGATCGGCGAACAGCACCATGTGGTGCACGACGTTGCGGTTGCCCGGCCGCACTTCCGCGGCGACGATGTAACGGTCCTGCAGGAGCCCGATCGGCAGGCTGAAACAGCGGTAGACGTCAGTGCCTTCCGCGGGCACCGCGTAATCGGTGGCCGGCTGGAGCAGCAGATCGGGCGTTCCGATGGCCCAGGTGTCCGGGAAGGAGCGCGGGGGCGGCAGGTCGGCCGGGTCGCCTTCGGGAGCGCCCTGGTCGACCCAGCGCGCGATCAGGTCCATCTGCTGCGGCGTCAGACGCCGCTCGTCCTGGAACTCGCCGGAGCCCGGCACCGGCTTCCACGGCGGCATCCGGTGGGCCTGGGTTTCGTTCTTGATCTTCTGCGCGTAGAGGCGGGCGGGCGTGTAGGACATCAGGGAGAAGGGCGCGATCTCCCCCGGGCGGTGGCACACCTGGCAGTTGTCCTGAAAGAGGCGGACGATCTGGTTGTTGAACGTAACCGGAACGTGCGTCGCGCGCGAACGAAACGGCAGCGGTTGCTGCGCGAGCGCGGCGAGTCCGAGCAGCCCTCCTGCCAAGGCCAGACCCAGCTTCATACCGTCAACTATATATGACCAGCGCCCACGTTCCGCAACAGGTAAAATGAACTAGCGCGAGCGAGTTCGACATCTGTGAGCAGCATAACATCAGTAAGCAACGAGCCGGAGCTCATCGCGAAGGCCAAGTCCGGTGACCGCGAGGCCTTTGCGCAGCTCTACGAGCCACTCGAGCGGCCGCTGGCGACCTTTCTCTATCGCCTTCTCGGCCTTCGCCAGGAGGCGGAAGACCTGGCGCAGGAAACCGTCCTGCACGCGCTCGAAACCATCGAGACCTTCAGCGGCGCGACTTCTTTCCGTGTCTGGCTGTTTCGTATGGCCGTGGAGGCCGGGTTCGAGCGACTGCGGGGCGAAACCCTGTGGTCTCCCGATCTCCAGGTGCGCTTCGGGCAGCGGCTGGCCGAGAACGATGCGTTGCGCCGCCGGGTCCGGAAGCTGCATGGCCTGGGAGTCCGCGCCACCTACGACATCGCGGAGCACATCGACTACTGCTTCATGTGCCTGGGGCGCACTCTGCCGCCGCACGAGAGCGCGGCCCTGCTGCTTACGGAGGTTTACGGGTTTTCCCATGAAGAGGCCGGCGAAGTGCTGGGCGCGCCGGCCGAGTCGATGCGCCACCGGGCGGAACAGGCGCGACAGACGCTCGTCGAGCACCTGGAGTCCCGCTGTTCCCTGATCAACACCAAGGGTACCTGCGGCTTGTGCGCCGGATATCACACGCTGCTTTGCGGCGACCAGCGCCAGACCGAGCGGGCGCTGTTCGAGATCGACCTGCAAGCGCGGTTCACCCCGCAGGAGCGGGCTGCCACCTGGGACCAGCGGCTGGCCATCGTCCGGTCCATCGACCCCCTCCACGCCGACGGTACGCGTTTTCACGAATCCTTGATGACAATTACGCTCGAGAAGAGTCATTCTTAACAAGATCTGAGGTCTCTCTATGAAGACACCAACCCGCATCCTGGCGCTGTTGTGCTGGACCGCTGTGGCGGTCTGGGGGCAGAAGGTGCCGGTCGAGGAGTTCGCGCTCGACAACGGCTTCAAACTGCTGATGGTGCCCCGCAAGGGCGACCCTAACGTATCGGCCGGATGGGTGGCGCGGGTCGGCTCGGTCAACGAGCGTCCCGGCATTACCGGCCTCTCGCACCTCTTTGAGCACATGATGTTCAAGGGCAGCCACGCCATCGGCACCACGAACGTCAAGGAAGAGCTGCAGGTCATCGGCGAAATGGACGCCGTGCGCGCCGAGGTCCGCCAGGAAGAAGAGGCCCTCATCGAAAAGAGCCGCCGCGGCCTGATCGACGACCCGAAGGACTCCAAGAACCGGACGCCGCGGCACCGCGAGCTGCTGGCCAAGTATGAGGCGCTCTCGAAGCGCGCCGACCAGTTCATGGTGAAGAACGAGTTTGACCGGATTTACACCTCGGCCGGGGCGTCCTCGATGAACGCCGGCACCAGCCAGGACTACACGATCTACTTCATCAACACGCCGGCCAACAAGCTGGAGCTGTGGTTCTGGCTCGAGTCGGACCGGCTGATGAATCCGGTTTTCCGCGAGTTCTACTCGGAGCGTGACGTGGTTTACGAAGAGCGGCGCATGCGCACCGACTCGACGCCCACCGGCCGTTTCCGGGAAATGTTCGAAAGCATGTTCTGGCAGGCTTCGCCTTATAGCTGGCCGGTGGTGGGCTGGCCGAGCGACCTGGATGGGATTACGCGGCAGGAAGCCGAAGCCTACTATGCCGTCAACTATGCCCCGAACAACCTGACGGCCTGCCTGATCGGCGACTTCGACCCGGCCCAGGCCAAAGACCTCGCGAAGAAGTATTTTGGACGGCTGAAGCGCGGTCCCCGGCCACCGGAGCCGGTGCGCACGCGCGAGGTGCCGCAGATGGCCGAGAAGCGCATGATCGCCTACGCCGAGACCAATCCGCAGGTGCAGGTCCGGTATCACACGGTAGCGGACAACCACACTGACGAGCCGCCGCTGATCATGATGGCCAACCTGCTGAACGGCCGCACTGGCCGGCTCTACAAATCGCTGGTACTCGAACAGCAGCTCGCCACCAACGCCCGCGCGGGCTCGGACGGGCTGAAATACGAGGGCTACTTCGAGCTGACCGGCGTGGCGAGGCCGGGTAAGGATCCGCTGGACGTCGAGAAGGCTCTCTATAAGGAGGTCGAGGCCTTGCAGAATGGCCTCGTGGCCGAGCGGGAGCTGCAAAAGGTCAAGAACCAGGAGCAGGCTTCCGACTTCCGCCGCTTGCAGTCGAACTTCGGGTTGATGATCCAGTTGCTATCGAGCGAAGCACTGGGGAGCTGGCAGACGATCAACAACTACGTCGAGAGGTTCCAGACGGTCACGCCCGAGGACATCCAGCGGGTGGCGAAGAAATACTTTGGGCCGGAGAATCGCACGGTGGGGGTCTATTACACGAAAGCCCCCGCTGGCCGGCCGGCGGGAAGCGGAGGTGCGCAGTGAAAACGAAGAACCGCTCCCTCACGGTCGCGGCTCTGTACGGGGGGCTGCTGGTCAGCCTGCCGCTCACGGCGCAGATCGTGGCGCATCCCCGGCTGCTGAAGTTCGAGACATTGAAATACGATCCGCCGAAGGCGGCGCCCGCTCGCCACGTGCTCTCGAATGGGGCCATCGTCTATACCGTCGAGGACCACGTCTTCCCGCTGGTGAACGTGTCGCTGCTCATCCGCACCGGCCAATACCTGGACCCGGCGGACAAGATCGGTCTCGCGGCGCTGGCCGGCGATGAGATGCGCGCCGGGGGCACCAAGACCCGCCGCCCGCAGGATTTCGACGAGGAAGCCGACTTCCTGGCCGCCACCATCGCGAGCTCCATTCACGACACGCAGGGCACGGCGGCGCTCAACTGTCTTTCCCGCAGCCTCGACCCGTCCCTGGCGCTTTTCTTCGACATGCTGCGGAACCCGGGCTTCGACCCGCAGCGGCTGCAACTCGCCAAGACCCAGCGCCTGCAAGGGTTCGCGCGACGCAACGATCAGACCAACGGCATCGAGGCCCGCGAGTGGGAGCGGCTGCTGCGCGGTCCGGTGCACTTCTCGACGGCACAGGATACGCGCGGGTCCCTGGAAGCGATCACGCGCGAAGACCTGATCGCGTTTCACCAGCGGTACTATCACCCGGCGAGTTTCATCTTCGCCGTCTCGGGCGATTTCGATACCAAAGAGATGCTGGGCAAGCTCGAAAAGGCCCTGGCGGGCTGGGAAGGCCCCAAGCCCCAGGTCGCCAAGATTCCGCCACCTAATCACCAGCCCCGCCCGGGCGTCTACCTGATCGACAAGCCCGACGTGAATCAGTGCCGCGTGTCGATGGGTCAGCTCGGCGTCACCCGCGACAATCCGGACCACTACGCGCTCCAGATCATGAACGACATCCTGGGCGGCGGCGGCTTTACCTCCCGCATTATGGGCCGCGTGCGGTCCGATGAAGGGCTCGCCTACAGCGCCGGCAGCGGCATGCCTGCCGGTACCTATTACGCGGGAGTTTTCCGGGCGTACTATCAGTCGAAGAGCGCCACCTGCGCCCAGGCGGCGGACATCGTGCTCGAAGAGATCAACCGCATCCGCACGGCGAAGGTCAGCGCCGAGGAGCTGAGCACGGCGCTCAACTATGCCGTCGGCATCTTCCCGCGCTTCTTCGCCACCCCGGCGATCGTGGCCGGGACGTTCGCCAATGACGAATACACGGGCCGCGCGCCCGATTACTGGGACACCTACCGTGCCCGCCTGCAGGCCGTGACGGCCGACGACGTGCTTCGGGTGGCGCAGAAATATCTGCAGCCCGACCAGCTCGTGATCCTGGCCGTGGGGAACGCGGGCGACATCCTCAAGGGAGATCCGACCAAGCCACAGCACTCCTTTGAGAAGCTGGCGAAGGGCGCCCTGCGGCGGCTGCCGCTGCCCGACCCGGTGACGATGGTGTATCCGGCGGAGTAGACGCGGGGCTGCGCTACAGTTTGCAAGGCTGGGGGCTACAATCCTTGCAGCACTTGGACCGATTACACGGGAGCTGACCGCAGCCAGACTGGGGGAGATACTTGTCCAATGTCTCTTTGTCGAAGCGTACGGAGCGGTCGTTCGTGAGTTTCTGCGCAAATTCGGCCAAGTTCTGGAGGAAGGTGTTAACCCCTCGTCGCAGCTGTTCCTCAGCCTGCGACCGAGAAGGTACCTCAATGTCCGCGATGTGCTGAGTCACTTCGTCGGGGAAGCTGCTGGAAACCGAAACTCGGATTTCTCGCACTCGCAGAGTATTCACCACCTCTCCGATTCCCGCTTCGACGACGTTACGAATCCTGTCCCCCCCGAGCGCTACGCCGTAAGTTTGCTGGGCTGACGCCAGATTCGGGAGAGAGAGCAGAAGGCACAGCATGATTAGTTTTTTCATGGCAACTCCACGATTAGGGGGGGGCGGTCGGTGACACCCGGTCGCCAACAATCTGCACGAGAAACACGGCGGCGACGACGGCCAGGAAAACCAGCGCAAAGCGAAACAGGTCGAGCTGCGCCAACAGCAGATCATTTACGGAGGCGAAATCGGTGAAATTGTTCCGGAGCGTCAGGAAGGCGTGCCGCGCCTGAAAAGCCCAGCCCGCATATGCGGAATAAAAAAGAAACGTGCCCGCGGGACCAAAAAGCAGATAGGCCCAGGAGACGTGCGAAATCTTGTGCACTTTGGTAGAAATCACCAGTGCCGCGACGGCGCTCAGAAGAATCACCGCAAAATTGGCAAGCGTTTCATTCTCCTTCGACATCCGGTCAAACGCACTCTTGGCAGGCTGATCCTCTCGGCCGGCCTCGATCTTCGGGACATCGCCAAACTGAGACGTTAGGCGTAAAACGCGCACGTGCGAATAGATGGCTGCGGTTAGAGAGCACCCGATCAACAGCAGAATGCGAACCGCGCGCATGGCGAGCAGCTTAGCACAGAAAAAACAGGATTTGGTACGAGAGTTATTGATTCCCTAGAAATGGAAGAGTCCCCGGAAGTTCCGTGCGCCATTCGGGTCAGCGCTTGCACGACCAGCTCCGATGAAGCGGCTTCCCGGACAGATGGGACGGCCCCTGGAACGGCACATTCCAGTCCCGCCAAAGGCCTCTGGACGCATGGACGAACTGGGCCAGTCTGTCCGCGAGGACCGGCGAAAGGCCGGCTCCGATTTCCGGCGTGCTAAGCCCAGCCTCGTCCCAGGTCCTTGGGGCGTTTCATTGGGGGCCGAAAGCTCGTTAGCTTCATGCGAATCAACTCCGCCTGGGGTCAGCCGAAGACCCTTGATCTTTCGATAGGGTCTTAGTTCCGGCGTGGGCTTCTTGCCAGATAGGCCCCTCTATCAGCGGTGCCAAGTCAGACAGTTGCTTCACCTGGTCCACGAAGGAGGTACCGATGAAAACCGCCATGGCTGACCTTTGCTCATTGTCGGGTCGCTTCCATAGCATTGATGCTCTGAACCGGGGCCATGCTATATTAAAAACTGACCCGGGTGGGCGGCTAGCTCAGTTGGGAGAGCACGGCGTTCGCAACGCCGGGGTCGAGGGTTCGAATCCCTTGCCGTCCACCAAAATCCCCGCCCGTGGCTGAGCCGGCTTTCCTTTACAAGTCCTTGAAGCACAAGGTACGATACAGAATTCCCTGAATGATGAAGACCGAGCGGGAGTACCGGCAGGATATAGTCGAAGTGGGCCGCTTGGTCTACCAAAAGGGGTGGGTCGCGGCCAACGACGGCAACATCACCATCCGCCTCGACCACGAGCGCATCCTGGCCACTCCGACCGGTATCAGCAAGGGGATGATGCACCCCGACGACCTGATCATCCTGGACTACGAGGGCCGCAAACTGCTGGGGCACCGGGAAGGCACGTCCGAAATCAACATGCATCTGACCATCTACAAGATGCGGCCGGACATACGGTCGGTGCTGCACGCGCACCCGCCCGTGGCCACCGGATTTGCCTCGAGCGGACGTTCGCTCAATGCGGCCCTGCTGCCCGAGGTGATCATCCTGCTCGGCTGCGTGCCGCTGGCCTCTTACGGGCTGCCGGGCACGCCGGCCCTCACCGAGCCGATGCTGCCGCTGATTCCGAAATATGACGCCCTGCTGATGGCGAACCACGGCGCGGTCTGCTACGGTGAGGACGTTTGGAAAGCCTTCTTCCGCATGGAGACGGTCGAGCACTTCGCCCGCATCAACCTGGTGACGGAGCTGCTGGGCGGGCCGACCGTGCTGCCGCGGGAAGAAGTCCACAAGCTTTTCGATTCGCGCGCGCGCTACGGCGTCCCGTCGCGCGCCGGGGTCGAGCCGGGCTGTCCGGTGACGGCGGAGGACTTGGCCCGCGGGCCGGTGGCCGGTCCCGATGGAAAAGAACGTTTCTTAGTGACCCGCGACGAGCTGATCGCCCTGGTCGATGAAGCGATGCGGACCAGGAAGTAGAAGAGTTTCCGGAGGCAATGAATGGGTGAAGCTTTAGGCATGATTGAGACCCGCGGCCTGGTGGCCATGATCGAGGCCGCCGATGCCTCGGTGAAGGCCGCCAAGGTCACGCTGGTGGGGTGGGAGAAGATCGGGTCGGGCTACGTGACGGTGCTGATGCGCGGCGATGTGGCCGCGGTCAAGGCCGCCACCGACGCCGGCGCCGCCGCCGCCCGCCGGGTCGGCGAGCTGATCGCGGTCCACGTGATCCCGCGCCCGCACCAGAACCTCGAAGACATCCTGCCGATCGGCAAGGCGTCGGCCGCCAAGTAGGAGCCGCGCCCCATGCTGCTCGCCCGCGTGGTCGGCACGGTTGTCGCCACCCGCAAGGATCCCCGGCTCGAAGGCAAGAAACTGCTCGTGGTGCGCCACATCTCTCCGGAGGGCGCCGACGAGGCCGGCTATGCAGTAGCCATCGACACGGTCGGGGCGGGCTACCGCGAGCGAGTCATCACCGTTTCCGGGTCCTCCGCGCGCATGGCCTACGGCTGCAAGGATTGCCCGGTGGACGCCGCCATCGTCGGCATCGTCGACAATCTCGAGCTCGACAAGAAGACCTGACCTATGTTCCTCGCCCGCGTCATCGGCCGCGTCTGGGCCACCGCCCAGGAGCCCGGATTGAACGGACAGAAGCTCCTGCTGCTGCAACCTATGACGCCCGGCGGAGAGGTCCGCGGCCGCGCGGTCGTTGCCGTCGACGCCGTCGGCGCCGGGGCCGGCGAAACCGTCTACTGGTGCCGCGGACGCGAGTCGACCTTCCCGTTCCTGCCCGGCGAAGTCCCGACGGACGCTACCGTGGTGGGGATCGTCGATTCCATCTCTGTCGCCGGCCGGACGGCACGCCAATGATCATCGCCCGCGTGATCGGCGACCTCGTCGCCACCCGCAAACACGCGAGCCACGAAGGCCGCAAGGTCCTGCTCGTCCAACCTCTCACGCTAGAGGGAAATGACCGCGGCGACCCGCTCGTCGCCCTCGATTGGGTGGACGCCGGCGTCGGCGACCGCGTGCTAGTCGTCTCCGAAGGCTGGAGCGCCATGACCAGCGTCGAGCGGCCCAACTCTCCGATCGACATGGCCGTGGTGGCGGTAGTGGATACCGTGGATCTGGCAGCGGACGCGCGCTAGCCGGCGAAGCTCAGCGCCTCTCGATCACGTCGAGGCTCGTATAGCGGGCAATCAGAGAGAAATCACGGTCGCAATGCCACACCGGAAGGGAGTTCTCCACGGCGATGGCCGCGATGAGGCAATCGGCAGAGGACTGTATGATGTAGCCCTTCCGGCGTCCCAGCCGGTAGATATCGGCGGCGTGGAGAAACGTAGCGAGCGGCAAAGGGTCGCTCACTCGGGGTAGAGCCAAGAGGGCCTCGCGGAAGCCCGCAACCGCGGGTGCGTCGCGCAACCCCTGGAGAATCTCCTGCAGAACTGGCCCGCACGTAACCAGGCGAAGCAGGTCCTGTTCCGGTACCTGCCGTGTACCGGCCAGCAAGTCGATCCAGATGGAGGTATCGACCAGAATCAACGGCCGCTCCGGCGCCGGCGCGGACGGTCTTCCCGCATCTCAGCCAAGTCGCCCTTCCACAATCCCAGCCCGAAAAACTGAGGCAAGCTCTGAATTTTGCGAAGGCGCAAAACCTCTTCCAGGGCGAGATTCACTGTGGCGGAGTACGTCTTCGCGCCCAGGACGCGCGTGGCTTCTTCCAGCACGTTCTCATTGAGCACAAGATTTGTGCGTTTCATGTGTATAGTATACCTGATCGGAAACTGCTCTTAGGCGACGAAGAAAGCCGCGCCGTAATCCCGCCGTGGGGGGGATCGTCGACTCGATCCCGCTCCACTGTCCGGCCCGAGGCGGTTTGGCATATACTTTCAGTCGTCCGCCAACCCAAGGAGGGACCGTGTATACGAGACGTGAATGGGGCAGGCTCGCGCTGGCCGGCGTACCCGGCAGCAGTTTGCTGCTGAAGTCCGGCACCTTACTCGGCAGCACGGCCGCCAAGCCCAATTCCAAGTGGGCCGGCGTCCAAGTCGGCCTGAATGTGCCGTACAGCTTCGGCACCCGAACCACCATGACCGCGGAGGACGTCCTCGAAAGATGCCTTCAGATCGGTGTGAGCGGGGTTGAATTGAGGGCGCAGGCGATTGAGAAGTCCCTCGGCCTGCCGGCCAGCATCGTACTGGGTCCGGCGCCCTCGGACTACGACGGAGCTCGCACGCCCTTCGGCGAAGTTCCTGGTATGCCGAGACGCGGCGGCGCCACGGTCGGCCCGGCCTCCGTGGGCACGGCCAACGACGGCGCAGCCGCGGGCAACGGCGGCCGCACCGGCCCGCCGCGGACGCCCGAGGAACTGGCCGCCTACCAGGCCATGGTCGGAGAATTGCGCAAATGGCGCTTGGCGGTGCCGATGAGCAAGGCCAAGGATCTTCGCAACAAATATGCAGAAGGAGGCGTAGCCATCGACGTCGTCAAGTTCGACGGGATCTCCGACCTCACCGACGAGGAGCTCGATTACGCGTTTACGCTGGCGAAGACACTGGGGGCCCGTGCCATTTCCGGCGAGTTGTCGATGCCTTCCGTCAAACGCCTCGGACAGGCTGCCGGCAGGCACAAGATGCTGGTCGGGCTGCATGGCCATACCGCCGTGACGGCGGCGATCTGGGAGCAGGCTTTTTCCTATGGCAAGTACAACGGCGCCAATGTCGATATCGGCCATTTTCTGGCCGGCACCAACACTTCGCCACTGCCCTTCATCAAGCAGTACCACGACCGGATCACGCACCTTCACGTAAAGGATCGGAAGAAGAATGACGGACCGAACGTGCCCTTCGGCCAGGGCGACACTCCGATCAAGGAAATCCTGCAGACCATTCGCGACAACAAGTGGCGCATTCCGGCCATCATTGAATTTGAAATTCCCCTCCCGGCCGAGGCGGATCGTACGCCCGAGCTTGCGAAGTGCCTGGACTACTGCAAGCAGTGCCTCTTGGGCTAGGAGTGTGCCCGGGAAATCGCTTTCGGCCACTGAAACCGCGCTATAATCCCGCCATGCGGACCTATACACGGCGAGACCTCCTGGGCGCGGCGGCCGGCGCGGCGCTCGCGGCGAGATTGCAGGCGGCGAAGCCGGCGCAATTGCGGCTCGGCGTCACCACCGACGAGATCGACGAAGACGTCGTGACCGCCAGCCGATTCTTGCGGCGGTTCGGCCTCGCGCACGGCGAGGTGCGGAACCTGTGGGGAAAGTACAACACCGAGCAGCCGGTGGAGAAGGTCCGGGAAGCGCAAAAGCTGTTCCACGAGTACGGGATACAGGTATCGATCGTGGATACGCCCTTCTTCAAGATCCCGCTGCCGCCCGAGACGGCCGAAGGCCAGCGCACGCTCGACAAAGAGTGGAAGCTGCTCGACGGGGCCTTTGAGCGGGCGCGGATCCTGGGCACGGACAAGCTGCGCGTCTTCGCCTTCACTTTCGAGACCGGCGCGCAGCCGGACCGCAAGAACATGCCGCGCATCTACGAGCTCGTGAGCGAGGCCGCGCGGCGGGCTAAGAAGCAGGGCTTTCGCCTCGCCCTCGAGAACGTCGG
Source organism: Terriglobia bacterium (assembly GCA_041482115.1). Taxonomy (GTDB): domain Bacteria; phylum Acidobacteriota; class Terriglobia; order Bryobacterales; family JACQDG01; genus JBGPDC01. The sequence goes on from JBGPDC010000006.1 coordinate 16,131, forward strand.
CGACAGCTACGTGTGGCGCGGCGCCGAGTCGGGCGAGCTGCTCCAGCACGTGAAGGAAGACGCCTTGGGCCTCACCTGGGACCCCAACAACGCCGCCGAGACCGGGGAGAAATCGTTCCCCGAGGGTTACCGCCAGCTCGACCCGGCCCGGATCTTCCACGTCCACCTGCGCGACTTCCGCAAGGGCGCCAGCGGCAAAGTGGAGTGGTGCCCGGTCGGCGAGGGCGAGATGGATAACCTCGGCCAGATCCGGGCTTTGCTTCAGGACGGCTGCCAGGGAACCTTCTCGCTCGAAACCCACTGGCGCAGCCCCAAGGGCAAAGCCTTCGCCACCGAAACGTCATTGACGGCGCTGCTGAAGGTGGTCGAGAAGGTTTGAAACATAGCCCCGGTGACGGCCGCCCGTGCGAGCGGGAATCTCTACCAGAGACCACAGTCCGCGGCGGTTGTTCCGTGGTCCCCCAATTGTTGTAATGCCACACGACCGCCCGGTCCGAACTGGCTGTTTCGGAGCGGGCGGCTGAGGCGAAAAAAGCCGACCCCAATGGTCCTCTCAGAGGCAGTCTGAGGTATACTTCAACCATCCGGGTATACACGGAAATCCCGGACGATATCGGCTGCATCAGAGGGCCCAGAATCATGGCCATTAGATCCCTGCCCGGGCTGTGGCTCGCGGCGATGTTTTCGGTTGCCAGTCTAAGCGCCGCCGCCAGCGACACCGCCGGTAAAGTTGCGCCGCTCGCCAACGCCGTACAGCACCGTGACCAGCAGGCCGTGCTGTCGCTGCTGAAGGAGAAGGTGGACGTGAACGCGGCTCAGGGTGATGGCGCGACCGCGCTCCACTGGGCGGCGTACCTGGAAGACGTGGAAACTACGGCCTTGCTGATCCGGGCCGGCGCCAAAGTGAGCACCCCGAACAACTACGGTGTCACGCCGCTAGTGCTCGCTTCCGAAAATGGCAACGCCGCGATCATCGAGCAGTTGGTGAAGGCCGGCGCCGATCCGAACGGCGCGGTGCGCAGCAAAGAGACGCCGCTGATGCTCGCGGCGCGCGCCGGACGCGTGGAAGCGGTGAAGGCGCTCCTGAGAGCCGGCGCCAATGTCAACGCGAAGGAAGACTGGAACGGACAGACGGCGCTCATGTGGGCGGCTGCCGAAGGGCATGGCCCGGTCGTGCAGGCGCTGATCGAGGCGGGAGCCGACCTCAAGGCGCGGTCCACCGCCGGAACGACGCCGCTCATCTTCGCGGTGCGCAAAGGCGATCTGCCTGCGGTAAAGGCCCTGCTGGCGGCCGGCGCGGACGTGAACGAGAAGCGGCCGGATCTGGCGACCCCCCTGCTCGTGGCCATCATCAACGGACACGCGGATCTCGTGGACCTGCTGCTCGACAAGGGGGCGGATCCGAACGCCGAGGGCGGCTCGACCGACCTGACGGTGCAGGGCGTGCGCGCCCGGCCGATCAAGATCGATATCAAGCCGATCCCGCATCATCAGCAGCTTCTGCAGGTCGCGACCGAAGGCGGGAATGGGCGGAACAATAGCTGGGGCAAGCCGCTGCAGGCGGCCGTCCACGTTGCCAACTGGCACATCAGCGATCAATTCATTGCGGTGCACATCGACCGGCTGCGCGTGATCAAGTCGCTGCTGGCCCACGGCGCCGACGTGAATGGCCGGAACACCGATATGGAGCCCCGCTGGTCGGGCGCGCGGTATCGCCGGCGGCTGGTCGGCGCCACGGCGTTCCTTTTCGCGGCGAAGTCCGCGGATATCGAAGTGATGCGCCTGCTGCTCGAGCACGGCGCCGACCCCCGGATCAACACCGGCATCAATATCACGCCGCTGATGGCCGCGGCGGGCATCGCCTGGGCCTCGAATCAGGACCGTGCCAGCGAAGAACAGGTGCTCGAAGTCGTCAAGTTTCTGGTGGAAAAACTGGACGCTGACGTCAACTTCGCCAATGACGTCGGGGAGACGGCCATGCATGCGGCCGCCTATCGCGGCGCGAACAGCGTCGTGCAGTACCTCTACGACAAGGGCGGGAAGCTCGATGTCGTCGCCAAAGACGGACGCACCCCCCTGATCATTGCCGACGGCGTGGAGTACGGTAACTCGTTTGCCGCCTCCGCGCCGACCGCGGCGCTGCTGCGGAAGCTGGGCGCCCAGGAAATGAAATGTCCGGGGCTGTGCGAGGCGTTGCTCACGGAGGAGCAGTTGAAATGAGCGGACTTCGCCGGACGCAACTGATCGCCGTGCTGTGCTTACTCGCGCCGGCCACCTACGACGCGCAGGTGAGAAGCGCGCTGCCGCAGAAGGGCAGCGCGGCCGCCTCCGCTCCGGCCCCTCGTGCCGTTCTCGACAAGTACTGCGTGACCTGCCACAACCAGAGCCTGAAGACGGCTGGACTCACGCTCGACGCGCTGGATCTGACGCAGGTGAGCAGCCACGCGGAGACTTGGGAAAAGGTGGTGCGCAAGATTCAGACGGGGGCGATGCCACCCGCGATGCTGCCCCGGCCCGAGAAAGCGGCCGCCGCTGGCGTCGTCTCCTGGCTCGAAACGGAACTCGACCGGGGGGCCCGCGAGCACCCCAACCCGGGACGGCCGACGCTCCAGCGCCTCAACCGCTCCGAATACCACAACGCCATCCGCGACTTGCTCGCTCTCGATATCGACGCGGCTGCGCTGCTGCCCGCCGACAGCGCCGGCTATGGGTTCGACAATAACGCCGACGCCCTGACGCTGTCGCCGGCCCTGACGGAACGTTACCTCGAAGCCGCGGCGAAAATCAGCCAGATGGCGCTCGGACGGGTACGGGGGTCGCCGGCGCCGGAGTCGGTTTTCGTGCCGACGGACCGCGACCAGAGTATCCGCTTCAACGACGAGCTGCCCTGGGGATCGCGTGGCGGGCTGGCGTTTCATTACTTCTTCCCCGTCGATGGCGAGTACGAGTTCCAGATCCGGCCGACGCAAGGTGGAGCCGCCGGTGGCTATCGGGTGGCGGCGGGCGATCAGATCGATGTGAGCATCGATGGCGCCAAGGTCTGGACCAAGAAGCTGGAAGGTCCCCTCTTCGCGGGGCGGGGGCGTGGAGCGCCTCCAGCGGATCCAACGGATCCAGCGGCTGTCGTGGCAGCGGAACGCAGGCTTGCAGGCCGGGATAAGGTGGTTCTGGAGATGCTCCGGTTCCGCGTGCCGGTAAAGGCCGGCCCGCATCTGGTGCAGACCTACATGGTTGCCCGGACCGAGGCGTTCGTCGAAGACCTGTTCGACCCGTCTTTGCGGCGCGAGCCGTATAGGGCCCAGGGACCGACCACGCTTTCGAGCGTCACGATAGCCATCCCGCCGGCGAAGAATGCGGCGGAAGCGCCGGATTCTCCCAGCCGCAACCGGCTGCTCGTTTGCCATCCCGCGACGGCTGCCGAGGAGACGCCCTGCGCCACCAAGATTCTCGCGACGCTCGCCCGGCGCGCCTACCGACGGCCCGTCACCGGCGAAGATCTCCAGGTCCCGCTCGCTCTCTATCGCGAGGGGGCGGCCAAGGGAGGCTTCGAGGCGGGTCTCGAGATGGGGATGCGCAGCGTCCTGGTCAGCCCGAAGTTTCTATTCCGCTTTGAGGGCCAGCCGGACACGGTAGCGCCGAATACGCCGTACCGCATTACGGACCTTGAGCTGGCCTCGCGCCTCTCCTTCTTCCTGTGGAGCAGCGTCCCGGACGACGAGCTCCTGGACGTCGCGGCTAAGAACACCCTCCACAACCGGGCCGTGCTCGACCAGCAGGTCAAGCGGATGCTCGCCGACGCGCGGTCGGAGGCGCTGGTCGAGAACTTTGCCGGCCAGTGGCTGCACATCCGGAACGCGGCCTCGTTCCGGCCCAGTCCGGAGCTGCTCTTTCACTTCGACGACAATCTGCGGCAGGCCTTCGAGCGGGAGACGTCGCTGTTCTTCGACAGCATCGTTCGCGAGAATCGCAGTGTCCTCGATCTGCTGGATGCCGACTATACGTTCCTCAACGAGCGCCTGGCCAGGCACTATGGGATTCCGGGCGTGTATGGCGAACGGTTCCGGCGGGTGTCGCTGCCGGCCGACAGCGTGCGCCGCGGCCTGCTGGGACAAGGCTCGATCCTGACGGATACTTCCCGTTCGAACCGGACCTCTCCGGTGATTCGCGGGAAATGGATCCTGGAGAATATTTTCGGCGCGCCCCCCCCGCCCCCGCCGCCGAACGTGCCCACACTGGAAGAGACCAGAGACCCGCGGAAGGTGCTCCCGATGCGCGAGCAGATGGCGCAGCACCGGGCCAACCCGGTCTGCGCGGGCTGTCATGCGCAGATGGACCAGTTGGGGTTCGCGCTCGAAAACTTCGACGCGATCGGCGAGTGGCGAGACATCTATGTGTCCGGCGCGCCGGTGGACGCCTCGGCGAAACTCCCCGACGGGACGGCCTTCAACGGCCCGACCGAGCTTCGCAAGGTGCTGCTGAACCACTCCGACGAGTTCTTGACCACGATGACCGAGAAGCTGTTGACGTATGCCCTCGGAAGAGGGCTGGAGGCGGCCGATGCACCGGCGGTCCGCCAGGTGAAGCGGGAGGCGGCCCGCGCGGACTACCGCTTTGCGTCCCTGATTCAGGGCGTGGTAACGAGCACACCGTTTCAAATGAGAATGGCGCAAGAGCGCGCGAACTGACTGCTGTACCCAGGAGGCTGTCTCATGATGATCACAAAGATAGCGTTGCCCCGCCGGACGTTCCTGCGCGGTTTGGGAGCCACGGTGGCCTTGCCGCTCCTCGACGCGATGATACCGGCGATGTCGGCGCAGTCCAAGGCGGCGCCCCGGTTCGCGGCGGTCTATTGCGGCAACGGGGCCAACATGTTTGACTGGACGCCGCCTACGGACGGGGCGGGGTTCACGTTCTCCCCGACCTTGAAGCCCCTGGAGCCCTTTCGGGAGCAGACGCTCGTTTTCACCGGCCTGGATAACTATCAGGCTACCGACCAGGGCGACGTCGGGGGCCAGCATCCCCGGGCCGCACCGGCCTTCATGAGCTCGGTCCACCCGAAGCAGACCGAAGGCGCCGATGTGCAGGCCGGCACGACGACCGATCAGATGATAGCCCAGCAGATCGGGCGCGATACGAAACTTCCGTCGCTCGAAGTCTCGGTGGACCGCAACGACGTCGTCGGCGCCTGTGACCACGGGTATGCCTGCGCCTACATGAACTCGATGTCGTGGAAGAGTCCGACGATGCCGCTGCCGGCGGAAACCAATCCGCGCTTTGTGTTCGAACGGCTATTCGGCAGCGGGAACACCCCCGAAGAGCGCCTGGCACGCAGCGAGGAAGACCGCAGCGTTCTCGACGGCTTGACGCAGGAGATCTCGAAGCTCAAGAGCGGGCTGGGCGCCCACGACCGGGTCAAGCTCGGCGAATATTTCGATGCCGTTCGCGATGTGGAGCAGCGCATCGCCAAAAGTGAATCCACCAACCAGAACGTGGCGGTGCCCGAGCGGCCGTCGGGCGAGCCGGAGAGTTTCCGGGAATATGCCGAGCTGATGTTCGATCTGCAGGTGCTGGCGTTCCAGGCGGATATCACGCGGGTGAGTTCGTTCATGCTGGCGCGCGAAAATATCAATCGCTCCTACCCCGAGATTGGCCTGCCGGAGGCGCACCACTCCATATCGCACCATGACAACCATCCGGAAAAGATGAAGGCCTACTCGAAGCTGAACACCTACCACGTCGACACGCTCGCCTACTTCGTGCGGAAACTGCAGTCGATCCGCGACGGCGACGGCACGCTGCTCGATCATTCCGTCGTGCTTTACGGCAGCGGCATGAGCGACGGCAATGTCCACAACAACTACAACGTCCCGGTGGTGGTGGTCGGCGGGCGGGACTTGAAGTTCAAGGGCAATCGTCACTTGCGGTATGCGAAAGGCACGCCGCTGGCGAATCTGTCGCTGACCCTGATGGCCAAGTTTGGCGTGCCCGCGGAGAAGTTCGGCGACAGCACCGGTAAGCTCGATGATTTCCTGTCGGGCGTGTAACCGGACCCCGCGCGCCTGAAACGGGTAGCTTTTAACCGGCGGTGGCCGGAAGCGGTGGCGGCGGCAGCGTGGCCTTCCAGGCGTCCAGACGCTGCCGCATCTCCTGCGCTACGTGGGGTTGGTCGGCCAGCCAGTTGCGCTTTTCGTAAGGATCGTCCTTCAGATTCGAAAGCCAGACGGGGTCCTTCACCTCGTCGCCGGGAACGCTCGGCGGATTGACAATGAGTTTCCAGGCCCCGCGCCGGATCGCAGTTTGATTCTGGTAACTCCAGAAGACATCGTCGTGCGGCGAGGGCGCGCCCGCCGTCACCATCGTACCGGCGTCCCGCCCATCAAGGTCGTCCGGCACGCGGGCCCGCGGGTCGGCCCAGCGCAGGAAGGTCGGGAAAATGTCCATCGCGAGGCCGACCTCGCTGCCGGTCTTGCCGGCGGGGATGCGCCCTGGCCAGCTCAAGCTCGCGGGCATGCGGATGCCACCCTCGAACAACCCTGCCTTGAACCCGCGGAACGGCGCATTGCTGCCGCCCCGGTAAGGCCGGCCGCGGTGGTCGGCGCGGGTCTCCTCCGTAGCTCCGTTGTCGCTTTGGAAGAAGATCACCGTGTCGCGGTCGAGGCCCCGCGCGCGTAGCGCGTCCAGAATGGCCCCGATGCCGTCATCCACGGCGGCGACCGAGGCGGCGTGCATACGGCGGTCGCGGTCCATCGTGGCCGGGAACCGCTCCAGGTATTTCCGCGGGGCGATCATCGGATAGTGGGGCGCGCCGAAAGCTACGTACAGGAAAAACGGGTTGGCGGGCGTCTGGCTTCCGAGAAACTCGACGGCCCGCCGGGCGAAGACCTCGGTGTGATAGTTGGGGTCCTCCCAGACCTCGGTGTCGTTGTGCCAGAGGTCGTGGTAGATCTGCTGCACGCGCGGGTCGGTCTGGACGTAGTAGCGGTGCGAGAAGCCGTCGATCCACCCGGAGTAGAAGCCGAAGAAGTCGTCGAAGCCCTGGGCGCGCGGGCGGCTGTGCGGGACGCTGCCCAGGTGCCACTTCCCGATCGCGGCCGTGCGATAGGAAAGTTTCTGCAGCTCGCGCGGCAGCGTGACCTCGCCGGCGCGCAAGCCCGGAGTATCGAAGGTCGCCGACGAATTCAGCACCACCGGAATGCCGACCCGCTGCGGGTACTTGCCGGTGAGCAGCGCAGCTCGCGACGGAGAGCAGACGGGCGAGTTGCTGTACCAGTCGGTGAAGCGCACGCCGCGCGCCGCGAGGCGGTCCATATGGGGCGTCTTCACGTCCTTCGCGCCGTAGCAGCCGACATCGCCGATCCCCTGGTCGTCGGTATAAATGATGAGGAAGGTGGGCCGGCGCGCCGTCTGCGCCACGAGCGGGGCGGCGAGGGCGCCCGACAGTGCGGAAAGAAACGCGCGCCGAGTAGGCATAAACGTCGTTGGACGGCATCGTACCAACCCTGGCGGGACTCGTCAAATACGCGAGGATTCCCGAGATATGCGACACTCGGAACTTCCTTTATGTCGCGCGTCATTCGCAAGGCGGCGGTGTTGGGCGCGGGCACCATGGGCGGCCGCATCTCCGCCCACCTCGCCAACGCCGGCGTCGATTGCCTGCTGCTCGATCTCGACCCGCCCACGGTCGCGCGCCTCTTCGAGGCCATGCAGAAGGCGCGGCCGCCCGCCCTTTTCACTCCGGCCACCGCCGGGCGTCTCGAGACCGGCACGTTTGCCACCCACCTGCCCCGCCTCGCCGAGGTGGACTGGATTATCGAAGCCGTCGTCGAGAATTTCGAGGCCAAGCGGTCCCTGCTGCCGCAGGTCGACCGTCATCGCAAGCCCGGCACGCTCGTCACGTCGAACACGTCCGGCCTGCTGATCGGATCGCTCGCCGAGGGACTCTCACCGGATTTCCGGTCCCACTGGATGGGGGTGCATTTCTTCAACCCGCCGCGCCAGATGCGCCTCGTCGAGCTGATCCCGACCCCGGAAACGCGTCCCGACGTCCTGGAGTTCGTGCGCGACTTCTGCGACCGCCGCCTCGGCAAGGTGACGGCCTTCGCCAAAGACCGCCCCAACTTCATCGCCAACCGCCTCTACATGTTCCTCACCATGCACCTGTTCCGAGCCATGCAGGCGCACGGGCTGACCATCGAAGAGGTCGACACTCTCACCGGCCCCCTGATCGGGCGTCCCAACACGGCGACCTTTCGCCTCGCGGACTTCGTCGGCGTCGACGTCTGCGTCTTCGTCACGGAAAATCTCCACCGGCTGGTCCCGGAGGATGAGCGCCGCGACATGCTCGTCCCGCCGGACTTTCTCAAGCGCATGGTCGAGCGCGGGCTGAACGGCGACAAGGCCGGCGGCGGATTTTACAAGCGCGCGAAGGAGGGCCGCCTGGTCCTCGACCTGAACACGTTCGAGTACCGCCCGGCGCGTCCGGTGAATCTGCCGGGAATCGAGGCCGCGCAGAAGATCCGCGACACGGGCGGCCGCCTCCGCCACCTGGTGTGGCGGGACGACCGCGCCGGGCGCTTTCTCTGGGAGACCTGGCGCGACCTGCTGCTCTACGCGGCCCACCGCCTCCCCGAGATTACCGACGACATCGTCCGCGTCGACACCACCATGCGCTGCGGCTTCAATTGGGAGATCGGATTATTCGAGGTCTGGGACGCGATCGGCGTGCCGGAGTCCGCCCGCCGCATGGAGGCCGAGGGCTGCCATATTCCGCCGCTCGTCGAAAAGCTGCTGGGCTCCGGCGCCACAACCTTCTACCGGCAGGAAAAGGAGCAGCGCTTTTACTTCGATCTGGCTCGGGGCACGCACCAGCCGATTCCCGCCGCCCCCGGCGTGCTGCGCCTGAGCACGCTCCGCGAGCGGAACCAGGTGCTGCTGTCCAATCCCAGCGCCAGCCTGCTGCACCTCGGCGACGGCATCCTGGGACTCGAGTTTCATTCCAAAGCCAGCACCCTCGATCCCGATGTCCTGGCGCTGCTGGGCTCGTCGCTCGAAGAAACCGAGGCCCACTATGAAGGCCTCGTCATCGGCCATGAGGGTCCCAATTTTTGCGCCGGAGCCAACCTGAAATACCTGCTCGATCTGAGCCGCGCCGCCCGCTGGGACGAGATCACCCGGGCCGTGAAGTCGACGCAACAGGTCTTTCTGGCGCTGCGCGACTGCCGCAAGCCCGTGGTGGCCGCCATCTTCGGCCAGACCCTCGCCGGCGGCTGCGAGCTCGCGCTGCACGCCCCGCGCCTACAAGCCCACGCCGAAACTTACCTGGGACTCGTCGAGACCGGCGTGGGACTGATCCCGGCCGCCGGCGGCTGCAAGGAACTGCTCCGCCGTTGGACCACGCGTCTTCCAGCCGACGCCGACCCTCTTCCTTACCTCAAGGAAGCCTTCGAGACCATCGCCCTGGCCAAGGTCTCCTCTAGCGCCGCCGAAGCGCTCGAACGCCGGATGCTGCGCGCCGATGATGCGGTCACGATGAACCGCGACCGCCTGCTCGAGGACGCCCGCCAGACCGCTCTCGGCATGGCGCGCCTCGGCTACCAGCCCGATCCGACGCCACCCCAGATCTGGGCCCTCGGCCGCGCCGGCCTCGCCGGGCTTAAGCTCGGCATCCACCTCATGAAGCAGGCCGGCCACATCAGCGCCCACGACGCGAAAATCGGCGGGCGCCTGGCCTATGTACTATGCGGTGGCGAGGTGACCGAGCCGGCCCTGGTCCCCGAGAGTTATCTGCTCGACCTCGAGCGCGAGGCGTTCCTGAGCTTGTGCGGCGAGCCCCAGACCCAGGAACGCATGGAATATATTCTGAAGACCGGCAAACCACTCCGGAATTGAGACCAGAATTACACCGCCGTCTCGGCGTGCTCGATGCCACGTCGATCAACATGTCGAACATGGTCGGCATCGGCCCGTTCATCACCGTGGCCGGGGCGGAGGGGATTCTCGCCAGCCTGCACGGCCCGCAATCGCTGCTCGCCTGGCCGCTTGGCGCCGTAATCGCGCTCGCCGACGGACTGGTAGTAGCCGAGCTGGGCGCGGCGCTTCCGGCCACCGGTGGCGCCTACGCCTTCCTGCGCGAAGGCCTCGGCCCGCAGCGCTGGGGACGGCTGCTGGCGTTCCTCTTCGTGTGGCAGTTCTTGTTCAGCGGTCCGCTCGAAATCGCCTCCGGCAGCATCGGCATGGCTCAATACCTGAGCTACTTCTTCCCAGCCATCACCGCCACGCAAACCCAGTGGGCCGCGGCCGCCGTGAGCGCCATCGTGACCCTCGCGCTCTACCGCAAGATCTCCGACGTCGCCCGCCTCATGCGCTTTCTGTGGATCATTATGCTGGCCACGACAGGCTGGGTGATCGTGGCGGGACTGTGGCACTTCGAAGCGGGCCGCGCCTTCGACTTTCCTCGCAACGCCTTCCAGTTCGACCAGGCCTTCCTGCGCGGTCTCGGCGCCGGAACGCTGATCGTGATGTACAACTACCTCGGCTATTACGGGGTCTGCTACCTCGGCGAAGAGGTGAAGGAGCCGGCTCGCACCATCCCCTACGCAGTGATCGTCTCGATCGTAGGCGTAGCCCTGATCGATACCCTCATTTCGCTCGCGTTCATCGGCGTGGTGCCGTGGCAGGAGGCGGTCCAAACTAACGCCGTGGCATCCCTACTGATGGAGCGCCTCTACGGCCCGTGGGCCGCCTCGCTGCTGACGGTGATGATTATGGCGACGGCGTTTGGATCGGTCTACGCCCTGCTGCTCGGCTACTCGCGCATCCCCTACGCCGCCGCCCAGGACGGCATCTTCTTTCGCTGGCTCGGCGCTTTGCATCCGCGCCACGAATTCCCGCACCGTTCCCTGCTGCTCGTGGGTGGCCTGGTCATCGCGGCCAGTTTCTTTTCGTTGGGCGCCGTGATCAGCGCCTTGCTGACGGCGCGCATTCTGGTCCAGTTCCTTGCGCAGGTTGTCGCAGTCTTCGTCATCCGGTGGAAGCGGCCGGACATTCAGCGCCCTTTCCGGATGTGGCTCTACCCGCTCCCCGCCATCGTTTCCTTCGCCGGCTACGGCTACCTGTTCGGCGCCTCCGGACGGCAGTACATTCTGTATGGTCTGGTCACGCTCGCGGCGGGCGTGGTGGCCTACCTAGTGACAGCGCGCCGCCAGCGCGCTTGGCCCTTCGCTCAGTAGGATTTCCGTCGCAGATCTGCGACGGAGCGTAAAGCACTTGGATTCAATCGCTTCCAGTGTAACCACATAATTATATGCTACACTTAAAAATGTGAAAGCCCCTAACAAACGGAATCTCACCGTCTCTTTGCCAGCCGATCTGATCCAGGCAGCCAAGGTGCTCGCCGCCAAACGCGGCACTTCGATCAACTCCTTGGTGCAGGATAGCCTGCAAAAGATCGTCCGCTCGGAGGACGAGACGGCCGCGGCGCTAGGCCGGATCCTCGGCACGTCCTTCGAAGGTCCTTATACCGAGAAGAAGTGGAACCGCTCAGAGCTGTATGACTGAGAGGGCATTCTTCGACACCGGCGTCCTCGTCTACGTCCACGATCCACGCAGCCCGCAGAAGCAGCAGGTGGCCCGCGATCTTGTGAAGCAGTACTTTTCGACCGGGGGCGGCGTACTCAGCACCCAAGTCCTACAGGAACTCTTCGTTTCCTTGACTGCCAAGATTGCGAAGCTCCCAGTCCCGGAGGTCGCTTCCCTGATTGCCGATTACTGCGCCTTCCCGCTGGTGGTCATCGAGCCCGCCCACATCCTGAACGCCGTGGACCTGCACGCGCGCTATCAGCTCTCGTTTTGGGACGGCCTCATCCTGGCGGCCGCCAAAGCTGCCGGCGCCTCCACTCTTTTCAGCGAGGATTTTTCGCACGGCCGCGATTACGACGGGGTGACGCTGCAGAACCCTTTCATCGGCGGGCGCAACTGAGTCTCAGTTCATTTGCTGCCTAGATAGACGCGGGCCCATTCCAACTCCGGCCGGGAGGTCTCCGCGTTCCTGGCGATCTCTCGAAGCTGCATCGCGTAGGCGCGGGCGCTCGTCTTATCACCGGCCCGGTCGGCCGCTCGGGCAGCGCCGGCCGTGGCATGGAGGCGGCGCGGCGCGGTCTTCAGAACCGTCTCATATTCCTTCAGAGCCTCCGGCGCCGCTCCGGTCTCCAGCAGCAGATCGGCCAGCATCTCGCGCACCGGGAGCAACGCGCCAGGCGTCACGGGGTGCTTGTCGACGGCATCCTCATGATCGGCAGCCACGCGAAGGAGCCGGAGACCCTCGGCCCTCTTCCCTTCGGCCCATGCGATCAGAGCCGTCGACGCTTCCCACTGCGCGCCGATCGAGCCACTCCAGTCGTAGTCGCGAGTGGCCGGCAGGGCCTTACGGATGGCCGCGATTTCGCCGGCCGAACGGCGCGCGGCGGCCACATCTCCTGCCCGGGCAGCCCCAATCGCTCTCGCGTAATGCACCAGCGCTTCGGCATTCCGAAAGCGATTCCAAGGGAACCAGGCGGGCTTGATCTCCAGTGCCGCAGCGGCTCTCCAATCGTGCCGTTCCAGAGCCCAGCGCGCCGGCGAGGCCGCAAAGGCGTAGGCGGCGGCGAATTGATTTTCGTCGAGCCTGGTGAGGTCCCCCATCTCCGCCAGCGCCTTTCGAGCGCTCGCGTCCTTCGCTTGCTGGAGATAGGCATAGACAAGATAATCCAGCGCGTGGAGCTGGTCGAAGGCTCCGCCGCCGCCGTGCAGACGTTGCGCCTGTGCGATGCCTGACTTCGCCGAGGCCGTGTTCGAGGTTATGGAATCGTCCCACTGCCCCAGCCGGGTAAAGATATGAGACGGCATGTGCAAGGCATGCGGCGAATCGGGTGCAATCCGGGCGTACGCGCGCGCCGCCTGGAGACCCAATTCCGCGAGGGACGGGTAATCGACGCTGTGAATGATGTAGTGCGCCACGCCCGGATGGTTCTGATGGCGTACCAGCAGCTGGTTGAGAATCTCGCTACCCTTCCTCTGCCACGTATAGGTCTGGTCGGCCGGGTCGAGGTAGCCGATCGCCACGAGCTGCAGAGCGTGGAAAATGGCGGCCTCATCGTCGCTGGGGTGGCGATCGCAGATCCCGGCCAAGGCGTGCTCGTAATTCTTCGCCCGCGTCACGTGATCGACCGTCTGCCAGTCCTTATAGAACACCGCGAGGGCCTGGATGTAGTCGCGCTCGCGGTCCGTCTTCGCGTTAGTAGCCCGGTCGAGGGCCGCTGCGCCTTCCTTCAATTCATCGGGCGACGGTGGCGCCCATATCGGGTGATACCAAGTCCGCGCGACGCCCCAGTAGGCCATGGCGCAGGTCGGGTCGACCTTCGCGGCCTCGTGGAACGTGAGGCGCGCCTCCTCGTAGCCGAACGAGTGGAGTAGAGCCGCTCCGCGTGAGATCAACTCTTGCGCCGCGGCATTGCAGGAGGTCGGAAAGTCCACGGTGCCGAGGCCGGCCACGGCGTGTGGGTGTTGCGAGTGATCTTCCTGTGCCGTCGCAACTAGAGCGCAGAGAATCAATAGCACGAGTCGCACAAATCCTCCTCGGAAGCAGCCCGGCTCCCGGCCGGACTAGCGGGGCCGTCACGGTCCGCCGAACTTCCAGATCACCAGGACCACCACGGCAATCGAGAGGAGCCAGAGCATCTCCACGAAGTCTCCTTGTCTCAATGATAGCGTGCCCCGCTATACTCAGGCCAGGAGGCCTCTTATGACTCGCTTCGTCCCCTTGGCAGTCCTGCTGGCCCTCGCCTTCACCGCCAAACCCCAGCAAACCCCGCCCGCACAACCAGAGGACCTGGCCAAGCAGGTTCAGGGCCTGGCCAAGCGCCTCGAGGCGCTCGAGAAGCAGCTACCGGTGGCCGGCGCCGCGCCGTCCTCCGCCGCGCTCACGGCCGTCGATACGCGCATCTATCGCATCGAAACGCGCCTCGACCGCCTCGAAGCGCACGGCTCGGCGCCCTTCAATGGCTCGTTGAGCTCCGGGGAGATTCTGCGCCTCGAGAGCCGGCTCTCGTCGCTCGAGAGTCAGGTAGCGCGGCTGTCTAATCGTTGACCACATGGTGATGCTATGAAACTCGTGCTGTTGTCCCTGGTGGCGGCGTGGCCGTGCCTCGCACAGTTCCAATCCATGGAGATCGCGTTCGAGGGAATCGGCTGCGCCAGTTGCGTCGAGTCGCTGCCGGCCCGGATACAGCGGATGCGCGGCGTGGAGTCCGCGACCGTCGACGCGGAGCACGGAACTCTCAAAGTTCAATTAGCCGCACAGAACCGGGTGCGTCTCGAACAAGTGAGAGACATGATCGAGCAGGACGGCACCAAGGCGAAGAAGGCGGTCGTCCGGGTGAGGGGCGAATTGTCGCAGGTGGAGGGACGATGGGTGCTGCGGCTGACGGGCCTGGAAACAACCTATGAGATCGAGGGCGCCGGACCTTCTCCGTCCGCCGGCGCTTACCTCGTGACCGGAGACATTGCGACACTGCGGCCGGAGTCGGGACGCCTGGTGATCCGGGCCAGCGAGCTGAAAAAGTGAACGATCGGGTTCGCCGGAGAATCGTTACACTGCTCGTCCTTTATGCGGTGGCCGCCTGCGGCGCCGGCCGTGAAGTGGCGATCACGATTGACGATCTCCCCCGCGGCGGCGATGGCGGTCCCCGGAGCCTGGCAGGCGTCCGCGCCATGACGGAGCGTCTGCTGCAACCGTTCCGGGAGGGGAAGATTCCGGTGATTGGTTTTGTGAACGAGGGCCGGCCAGTGGAATTCGGGCCCGAAGGGCTGCGCCAGATTTTGGAGGTGTGGCTCGATTCCGGCGCGGATTTGGGGAATCACTCCTATTCCCATCTCAATATCAACAAAGTGCCGCTGGAGGCATACACGGCCGACATCGTCAAGGGTGAGCCAGCGCTGCGCGCGGCGCTCGCGGCGCGGGGCAGGAAGCTGGAATTCTACCGGCATCCGTTTCTGTTTACCGGACCGACCGCCGAGATCAAGAGAGGAATGCAGGAGTTCCTGGACCAGCACGGCTATCGCGTCGCGCCGGTGACCCTGGACAATAGCGACTACGAATTTGCGGCGCTTTACACGAGGCCCGAGCACCAGGAGCGCGTGAAACGGGAGTATGTGCCGTATATGGAGTCGGTCGTAGCATTCTTCGAGCGGCGGTCGGTGGAAGTGGTGGGGCGGGAGTTTCCACAGATTCTGCTCATTCACGCGAGCCAGCTCAATGCCGACCGGATGCCGGAATTGCTGGCGATGTTCCGGCGCCGGGGGTACACCTTCGTCTCTTTGGACCAGGCCTTGGCCGACGCGGCTTACCGGCTGCCAGAGGAGTACGTCGGACGCGGAGGGTTTTCATGGATCCATCGCTGGGCGAAAACCAAAGGAATGGCGCCGTTGGGAGAGCCGGAGCCTCCGGCCTGGGTGAAAGAGGGACAACCGGTCCGCTAGAGAGGCCGGAAATGTTGAGGGGCTCGCGTGTCGCGGGCAATATAGGTCCGCGACATGCGGTCGTGCCAGGTGAGGGCTTCTTCGTCCACCAGGGCCCAGAGGTAGCCGAGGCCCAAGGCGGCCCCGCTCAGCAGGGATCCGAGCGCCCGCATGAGCCGCTGTTCGGCCCGCGGCGGCTCGCCGTCGTAATCGAGGACCCGGAGGCCGGTCCACCGCAGGCCCGGCGTCTCGGCCACGTAGCAGGTGTAAAGGAATAAGTAGAAAGCCGTCACGCCGGCTGCGGCCAACCCCACCCCGGCCAGCGCGCGCGGCTGGAGAAGCAAGTGGCCGCCGAGCAGGTGGAAGGTCCCCAGGAACAAGCCCACGGCGACGCTGGCCACCGCGGCGTCGAGCGTCCCCGCGATTATGCGGATCGCCACCGGCGCCACCAGACGCGGCGCCGTCTGAAAGGCTGGAGCCCGGGTGTCAGGCCTGGCCTCAGGGGCCGGAGCCGGCGCCGGCAGCCGCGCAGTCCTCGACATCCTCTCAGGGGCCCGGGGCGCTTCCGGTTTCGCCTGGGGCTCGCGTGGCGGGAGCGCGGCAGACGGCCGCTCGATCGCCCGCTTCGGCAGGTCGACGATCAGCGGCTCGATGCGGTCGGCTCCGATGTCTTCGAACGAGATGACCTTTTGATGGAGGTCGGGCTCGGGAACCGTCTCGGAATCTTCTTCCTCAGGTGGCGTGAACAGGCCCTGCTGGCGGGCGCGGCGGTGGCGGAACTGCTCGAGGCGCTCGGCGACCTCCTGCTTCCACTCCGGCTCGGGAGCGAGCGCCGCGACGGAGCCGCCCGAGCTGGTGACTCTCGCGACGGGGGGGGGCGGTGGAGGCGGAGCGGACGCTAATCCGGCGGCAGGGGCGGCTACGGGACGATCCAGCCGCCGGCCGCACCGATGGCAGCGGTGCTCGCCCTCTTCAATGTCTTTATAACCACAAGCCGGGCAAGTCACGATCCGAGTTCCAGTTGCGGCTCGATTTTGGCGCGTGTTACGTTCAGACGTTCCTCTTCATGCCGCCACGCTGGCTTCGTCTCCCTATCCGTATCACATCCCTGGTGCTTTGTCACTGGTTTTGTGCGGCGATCCTGTCGGCGCAACCGGCGCCGCAACCCGTCCCACCTGGAGAGCTGGTAACCGTCGCCGACTCCGAGGCGACCGAGGGTCCCTGGCGTCGTCTGCGCGGCCAGGCGGAAGTGCGCCGCGACGTCATGATCCTCCGCGCCAACGAGATCGATTACAACGAAGAGACCGGCGAAGCGGAAGCGCGCGGCAACGTACACTTTTCCCATCTCGGCCGCAAGGAGGACGTCTACGCGGCGCGTCTGAACTACAACCTGCGCACCGAGACCGGCACGTTTTATGAAGTCCACGGCACGGTCCGGTCGGCCAGCCAGGGCGGCCCGCGGATGCTCACCACCGACCAGCCTTTCTACTTTCAGGGCGAGGTCGCCGAAAAAGTTGCGGACCACTACACGATCTATCGCGGCTTCGTCACCAACTGCAAAATGCCTTCCCCCTGGTGGACGCTGCGCAGCCCCAAGGCCACGATCGTCCCGAACCAGCATGCGGTGCTGTATCGCGGGGTGTTCCGGCTGCTGAAGATTCCTCTGTTTTACGCTCCGATCTACTACAAGTCGCTCGAGCGGATGCCGCGCACGAGCGGTTTTCTGACGCCCAACATCGGCAACAGCTCCCGGCGGGGGCGGGTGCTCGGCGAAGAGTTCTTCTGGGCCATCAACCGCAGTTACGACATGACCCTGGGCGCCACCTACTACAGCTCGCGCGGTTTCGCGCACCAGATTACGGCCCGCGGCCGTCCCTCGGCGAAATCCCACTTCGACGCTTACTGGTTCGCCATGAACGACCGCGGCATCGGCACGGGGGCGAACGTCCAAAAGCAGGGCGGCCGGATGTTCAACCTCAGCGGCCGCACCGAGCTGGGCCACGGCTTTCACGGCGTGGCCAATATCAACTACCTGTCGTCGCTCGAGTTCCGGCTGGCCTTTACCGAGACCTTCAACGAGGCCATCTTCTCCGAGGTCCACTCGGCGGTCTTCGTTACCAAGACCTTCTCGGACTTCTTCTTCAACGCCGCCATCATCCGCAACGAGAACTTTCAGACCACCACAAAGGACGACACCATCGTCATTCGCAAGTTTCCGAGCGTGGAGTTCGACAGCCGCGAGCACCAGTTGGTGGGCGGCCCGGCGCCGCTTTACCTGACGCTTGATTCGGCCTTCGATCTGCTCGGCCGCACCCAGCCCGGTTTCGCCACCGCCCGGCTGACCCAGCGGCTCGATTTTTTTCCGCGCCTCTCGACGCACGTGGCGTGGAAGGGCTTCCACCTGGTCCCCACCTTCGGCGCCCGCGAGACCTACTATGGGGAGCAGTTGCGTCCCGATGGCACGGTCTCGCCCGACAACCTGAACCGCGGCGCGCGGGAATTCTCGCTGGAGCTGACGCCGCCCTCGCTGGCGCGCATTTTCGAGGGTCCGCACCTGCTGGCCGACCGCGTCAAGCACGTCATCGAGCCGAAGATCACTTACCGCTACGTAGCGGGCGTCCCGGATTTCCAGCGGGTGCTGCGCTTCGACGAGCGCGACCTGCTCACCAACACCAACGAGGTGGAGTTCTCGATCATCAACCGGCTCTACGGCAAGCGGCAGAATGGCGAGGTGCGGGAGATGGTGACGCTCGAGGTGTGGCAGCGCCGGTATTTCGACCCCACCTTCGGCGGCGCCCTCGTGCCCGGCCAGCGCAACGTGTTCCTCTCGACCGTGGACGTAACCCCGTTCGCCTTCGCCGACACGCCCCGCAACTACTCGCCGGTCGTGTCGATGCTGCGTTTCCAGCCGCGCTGGAACTACGCCATCGAGTGGCGCAACGATTACGATCCCTTGCGCGGCAAGCTCGTCAACAGCGGGCTTTCGGCCGATGCAAACTTCTCCCACTTCAACCTCTCGCTGGGGCATTACGCGGTACGTTCTATCTCGGCGCTCAGCCCCAACAGCAACCAGTTGCGGCTGTTCATGCGCTATGGGGCGGTCAACAAACGCGGCTGGAACACCGGCTTCAGCACGGTCTACGATTATCGAGTGGGCATCATGCAGTACGCGAACACCCAGGTCACCTACAACACCGACTGCTGCGGTTTCAGCGTCGAGTGGCGCCGCTTCGCGCTGGGCGCCACGCGCAACGAGAACCAGTTCCGCCTCTCGCTCTCCATCGCCAACGTCGGCTCCTTCGGGACCCTCAAGAAGCAGGAGCGCATCTTCTAGATGGCGAGTTACGCGA
This sequence comes from Terriglobia bacterium, assembly GCA_041482115.1. Taxonomy (GTDB): domain Bacteria; phylum Acidobacteriota; class Terriglobia; order Bryobacterales; family JACQDG01; genus JBGPDC01. The sequence continues at coordinate 34,973 of JBGPDC010000006.1, forward strand.
AGCTGGCGGCGCGGCTGCGCGTGCCTTCGGGATTCCTGGTGGCGGTCCTGTTCATCGTTGGGTCGCGGCCTCGCCCGGCGAGTCTCGCCGCCGGGCTCCCGCTCGCCCTTGCCGGACTGCTGCTGCGGGCCTGGGCCGCCGGACACCTCGCCAAGAACGAGCGCCTGACGACCTCCGGCCCCTTCGCCTACACGCGCAACCCGCTCTACATCGGCACCCTTACGGTCGCGGCCGGCTTCGCCCTCGCCGCCTGGAACCCGTGGCTCGCCCTGCTCTTTGCGGCCTACTTCGCATTCGTGTATCTGCCCGTAATCGGGGAAGAGGAGAGCCACCTGCGGAAGCTGTTTCCGGAGTACGCCGCCTACGCCGCCCGGGTCCCGCGTCTGTGGCCACGCTTTTCGAACGCCTCCGGCGGCGGGAACCGCTTCGAGTGGCCGCTTTACCGGCGGAACCAGGAATATCAGGCGCTGGCCGGGTACTTGGCCGGAGCGGCGCTGCTGGCGATCAAGCTGTGGTGGTGATGACGAGCGAGATGCTCTCCTGCTGGGGCTCAATTCAACAACACGCAAACCATTTGTTCAGGTTTTCAACAAAGCACGTGGTCCACTCCCGATACCGCTGGACGTCGCGATGACGCGAAAGACTCTCAGTATCTTAGCGGTGAGTCGTCCTTGCTAGCCTGCCCCCCCTGGCTTCTTGGCAGCTTGAGGAGCGACGACATCGGAGTACGGTGTGATTTTCTGCTGATCGACAAAAAGTCGCCTCACCGGGTCAAATGTGACCTGTTCATGAATCCAGCAATCGGCTCCATGTCCCGGCTCCCAAGTGAAGTTCCAGTAGCCGGGGCGAATGGGCTTTTCTCTGAAAAGATGTGGAACCCACGACACGACTTCCGTCTTCTCACCCGGTTCGGAAATCTCAATTTGAAACTGAACGGCAGTGTCGGTTCTATCGCTGTATCCGAGTACCGTCGTTAGGGCACTTGTGCAAGTATCAAATTCAAAGAGCACGAACTGTCCCACAACACGCTCGCCAGTCAGATCACGGAGATTCAAGATTCTTGGTACGCCTTCTTTGTTTTTGTTGATCTGAGGAACATTGTAGTAGGCGTTCGAGACGTGGAAGGGAATCGGGAAGCCATGTTCCGGTTCGTCACTTCCCTCATAAAGACCCAGGATTTCGATTGTGTTGATAAGCGTCTTGTTCCGCCAATCAACGAGAGAAAGGCGGGTTGGTCCGTACCAGTGGTCTCCATAGACCCAATCGCATGTGTCAGCTTGGCGCATGACCCTCTTGGGGTGAAGCATCCAGAGAACTAAGCCCCGAGCGTTGCCTCTGCGCGTCTTGAGTTCCGCAGTCTCGATAACCTTGGCCTCTAGCGGTAGTAACCCTTGAATCCACACTGGCGCTTTTTCTTGAGCACCGAGATTCGCCAACGTTACAAGCGCGGCCACGCTGCTCAACAGCGAACGGAAGGCTCTCATACCAGGACCAAAGCCATCTTAACTGGGATTTTTCCAGCCGGTTGGAGTATACACCAGCCGCCCTGTTGCTAGACAGTTGCAGCCGATTCTTTCGCCGCGCCTTGGCTCGGACCGCCCGAACCCGTCAGTTCTGGCCGACCCGCGTAGGGGTACCCACCTGGACAGCCTCTTCCCGAGACCATTTCTCAAAACAGTTCAAAGTCTGGAACCTCCCTTCTGGCCGATTTTCTCTCCCGCCAGCGATCACGTCCCGTGGTCTAAGTTTAGCCGGTGGTGGTGAGACTGCCGCCGCTCCGCTGTCAGATACTGGACACATGATCGTACCGCCCAAGCACCCCCACCGTCCTTTTCTGCAGCGTCATTCTCTCGGCCTCGCGTGCATGGGCCTGGTCGTCCTGTTGGTGCTGCTCTACTCCCGCTCCAGCCAGACGACGCATCTGGGCTCGTTCTTCGGGAACGCGATTGCCGACTGGAGCGGCGTCGTGGTCACCGTGATCGCCACCAAATACTTCTTCGAACGTGGCTCGGCCGAGAGCCGGACGCCGCACGGGCACGCGCGCAGCCCCCTGCGTGAGGCACTCCGCGACCATTCCCTCACTATTTTTCTCGTCGTCACCGGGATCGGTTGGGTCGTTCTCTATGTAAGGATGGACTCCGAGGGCAAATGGGGCCAGGTGGTGGGCAACATCGTTTCGGAGTGGACACAAGTGCTCGGCCTGGTACTCATGACCAAGCGCCTCATCGAAACGAAGTCCAAGGAGAGCCGGCCGGGATGAGCGCGATATCGTCGCCCGCCGCTGACCGTCTGCGGTCCCGGATCGCCGGTCTCCTGAAGGTCGAGGAAGACCGCAAGCTGGAGGTCTACCAGACCCTCTTCCAGTCGGCCGGGATCGCGGACCTCCACTACTGGCTCGAGCTTTTCCTGGCCGCCGGCATCGCCACGCTGGGTCTCGCCCAGAACAGCGTGGCGGTCATCATCGGTGGCATGCTCCTGTCGCCCGTTATGGGGCCGATCCTCGCCGCCGGTCTCGCGCTCGCCCTCGGCGACTTCTACCTGGGCCTCAAAGCGCTGCTCAACGTCGCCGCGAGTGTCGCGGCGGTGGTGCTGTGCGCCGCCGGCCTCGTGTGGCTTCTGCCGTTCCACGCTGTCACGGCTGAGATTCTGGCGCGCACGCAGCCGACGCTGCTCGAACTGGCCATCGCGATTCTCGCGGGCCTCGCCGGCGCCTTTATTTCCTGCCGCGGCGGCCGGGGCGGGGGCGTCCAGGCGCTACCTGGTGTGGCCATCGCCGTCTCCTTCCTGCCGCCCCTCTGTGTGGCCGGCTTCGGAATCGGGTCGGGCCTCAACTGGCCGCTAGTGCGCGGGGGCGGACTGCTGTTTCTCACCAACCTGGCCGCCCTCGTCGCGGCCTCGCTTCTCACCTTCTTCGCCGTCCGCATGGACGCTCCGGAAACCCGTGCCGGAATCAACGACTGGCTGGAGAATCAGGAACGCCGCGACCGGCTCTACGGCGCCTTGCAGCACTCTTTCCTGCGCGTGCTGGTGGGCCCGGTTGGTACACCGCCGCGCCGCGCGCTGATCCTGCTGGTATTCCTGCTGGCGGTTCTGGTCCCCCTGCGGAGCGGTCTCGTGCGAGTGCGGGAGGAAGCGCTGGTCCGCGGCGTGGTCGGCGCGGAGCTGCGCCGGATCTTCGCCGACGGCACGGTCGCCCTCCAGCAATTGGATCCGGGACCTCCGGTGCGGCTCCGCCTGGTGGCCACGAGCGCCGTGACGCCGGACTTGCGAGACGAGCTCGAGAGCGAGATCGAGGCCCAGACGGGCCGCCCCGTGGAGCTGACCGTGCAGGAGGCGGGCAATCGCGCGGAGTTCCTCGCTCTCAGCCGCGAGACGGCGCCGGCGGCGGCTTCGCTCGCGGATCTGGAGAACGCCAGGCCCCGGTTCCTCGAGACACTCGACGCGGCGCTCGAGTCCGCGTGGCCCGCCGCCGCGGCGCCCCTGGCCGATTACGCCTTGAGTCTCCACCCGGACGGTCTGGAGCTGACGCTCACCTATCTGGCCGCCGAGCCGCTGAGTCCGGCGGCGGAGGAGGCGATCCAGCGCGGCTTGGAAGCGCGGCTCGCAGTCCCGCTGGAGCTGGTCTTCGAGCCCCTGGAGCCGCGCCGCAACCTGTTCCGCTGGACCTCCGGGCTCACGCGCCCTCCGGCTGCGGCGGCGCCGGAGATGGAGAGCCTCGCCGATGTGCTCACGCGCCACCCGAACCTGGAATGCCGCCTGGTCTTCCCCGAGCACGCCGCCTCCGGCCTCGCCCAGGCCGTCACCAATGACCTCGAAACACAGGGACTGTCCGGCAGCCGCTGCCGGGTTGTGATGCTGGCTTCGCCGGACTCCTGGGTTTTCGCGCAAATGGCAAAGAAGTGAGCCGAGCTATTTACGGAGCAGCTTGAAAGCGTGGTTCCAGGAATTCGTCTGCATTCCGTACTGCACCCACAGGATGCACAAAGGCTCGAGCAGCCGCGCGCCCGCGATGCCTCCGAGGTCGATGGTGCTCCATCCGAACGCCGTCAGTATCCCAGTCACGACTCCCTTGGCGCCCGCGTCGTTCCCGCAGATGAACATATCCGGCGGGCCGCCTGGGAACTGAGGATTCACCATGTGGGCGTGTCCCACGGTGTTGAAGGCCTTGACGACCTTGGCCTCGGGGAGCCAGCGCTGCACCTGCTCGCCGCCGGAGTCGGTGTGGCCGAGCGCCAGCGACGGCGGAGCGCCCGGGGTAAAGATCAAAGGGTTCGTGGCATCGATGAGTATTTTGCCGGCCAGGCGTCCGGCGCCGGCCAGGCGGAGCACGTTTTCGGTGCCACTCCAGAGCGTGGCGAGCACCGCCAGCTCCGCAGACTGCGCGGCCTCTGCGAAGACGCCCGTCGAGGCCGCCGGACCGGCTTGGGAAGCCCAGGCTTGCGCCTTGGGGTGGTTGGCGTCCCGCGAGCCCATCTTTACTTCGTGGCCGAGCGCGACCAGGCCGGTTCCCAGGGCCTGCCCGACGTCGCCCGTGCCCAAAATTCCGATTCGCATGTGGAAGAAACTCCTCCTGACGAGCTTTTCATGCGAGTATGAATTTGTAAAGTACGTGCGGCGTGTCCCGCGCAGGTGACGCTCCAGGTGCTGGGCGGCAGATGGAAGACCGTCATCCTGTGGCACCTGTTTTCCGGGACCAAGCGGTTTTCCGAACTTGCGGCGTGCGGTCGGCGGGATCACCCAGAAGATGCTGACGCAGCAATTGCGTGGATTGGAGGCGGAGGGCGTGGTCCGCCGCAAGGTTTACGCGGAAGTTCCGCCCAAAGTCGAGTACTCGGTGACGGCTTTGGGGGCGAGCCTCCGGCCCGTCGTGGCCGCGATGTGCCAGTGGGGAGCGCAGCGGCCAACGCCATCCCTGCGGTCCTGAGCCGCGCTCGCGGAACTGCCACTTCTTCGTTTTTTGTTCGCTTGTGTCAAGCTAACCAACCGGACCTGTTAGGGTTTTAACCCTATGTCGGGCAGTACACCTGGCGGTGTATGATTACTGCCTATGCAGTCATATCTCCACTTCTCTTCCGGCTCGCGTTTCGTCCTTCTCGGCCTGCTGCTCTGTGGCGCACTCGCCGCTCAGCCGACCCAGACGGTGACCACCACGATTTCCCGCGAACGGGGCGTGGTGGTGTCGACAACCGCAGGAGTCCCCGGGGCCGCATACGATCCGTCCCAAGTTCTGGTCCACTTTCGCAACGGGGCCCCGAAGGACTTTCTCCCGGGCTCCGGGCCGGCCCGCTCCTTTCCTCTCGATGCCAACCTCCACGTGGTTCCAAATCCCCCCGGACTCTCGGTAGCCGAGGCCGTGCGGCGCTACAAGGGGAACCCGAACGTCCTCTACGCCGAACCGGACTACGTGGTCCAGGCCATCGCCACCCCTACCGACCCCCGGTTTGGTGAGCAGTGGGACATGACGCAGATCTCAGCACCCGCCGCGTGGGACATGCAGACAGACGCCAGCGACGTGGTGGTCGCCATCATCGACACCGGCATCGACTTCAGCCACCCGGACCTGCAGGGCAACCTCTGGCTCAACCCGGCTGACAATACCTCGCACGGCTTTACGTGCATGAACGGCGTTTGCACCGTGGGCGGGCTCGACGACTTCGGCCACGGCACGCACGTCGCCGGCACCATCGGCGCGGCGGCCAATAACGGCATCGGCATCGCCGGCCTTAACTGGGGTGTCAAACTGCTGGCGTTGAAGTTTCTCAACTCGAGCGGAAGCGGCCTTATCTCAGACGCCGTCCTGTGCTTCCAGAAGGTGGCGGCGCTCAAGCTGCAGGGCGTGAACATCCGGGTCACCAACAACTCTTGGGGCGGTGGGGGCTTCAGCCAGGCTCTAAAGGACGCCATGGCAGCGGTGGAGACGACCACGGTGCACGCCTGCGCCGCGGGCAATAACGGCCAGAACACCGACGTTTCTCCGATGTACCCGGGAGCCTACGACAATCGCGGTATCGTCTCCGTCCTGGCTTCCGACTCGAGCGACCTCGGCGCCAGCTTCACCAACTTCGGGCTGGCCAGCGTGGACATCGCCGCCCCGGGTGTGTACACGCTCTCCACCGTTCCCACGGGGGCTTGCGCGCTCTGCGACCCGAGCGGCTACACTTTGCTTTCCGGAACCTCGATGGCCACGCCCCACGTCGCCGGCGTGCTGGCGGCCTTGCTCCATAAGATCCCGGCCCTCACCGCCTACCAGGCGCGCGACCTGATCCTCGATCCAACCAGTTACGACACGCTGGCCGACCCCAAGGCGCGGACCACTTCCACCGGCGGCCGCCTCAACTTCGCGAAAGTCCTGGGCCATAGCCCGCCAATCCCACCGCTGAACAACTTCCCCGTCCTGACCATGGGGCCGGATGTCACCGCTGCCGCCGGAGGCCCGGTGAGCCTCACTGCTACTGCCACCGACGCCGACGCCAGCGACACGCTCCGAATGGCCTGGACCAAGTCCGTCAGCACGGGTACCCAGTGGCTCTTCGGCTGGATGCTTAACTCCATTTTCCCGAGCCCCAGCAGCAGTCCCTTCAACTTTTTGGCTCCGTCCCCAGCCCGAACTGCGACGGTACCTTACTACGCCTCCGTGGCCGACGGCCGAGGGGGTGGGGCGTCCGGCGGTGATTTCGTGACCGTCACGTCCGCTCCGAGTCCGGGCCTGCCGCCCTCGGGCACGCTCACGGTGTTGCCCACTGCCGCTCTGGCCGGCAGCACGCTCAATGTGAGTTTTCCGGCCACGGATCCGGAGGGCGGGCCGGTCGCCTGGGACGTCTGGGCGGCAGGACTGAACGGTGCAAGCGGCTTCTGCTGCTTTACGGGGTCTTCGATCGGCCTCACCTTCAACAGCGCGGGGGTCTATAGAATCCGAACGCAGGCGATCGACCGCGAGCTCAACCTCTCCTCCAGCGGGACGGGCGTCGTGGTCCAGATCGGTGGCGCGACCGGCACCCCTCCCATTGCCGCGGCCAGCCTCGACAAGCTGAGCGGGCCCGTGCCCCTGACCGTCAACATCAACATGGGCGGCAGCTTCGATCCGGACGGGAGCATCCAGAATTACTTTTTCATTTGCGGGAGCGGCGGCTTCGCCCCCGGCTCGCAGAGCTCACAGGGAAGCTGCACCTTCACCACCCCCGGCTCCTACTGGATGCTGCTTCGAGGTCCAGGACAATAGCGGCCTGGTGGACATCATCTCGGCCTACGTGGTGGCCACGCCCGTGGCGGGGGGCGGCGGCGACCACACGCCGCCGACCGTCAGCATCACGAGCCCGGCGAACGGGGACAGTGTCTCCGGCAACGTCACCATCTCCGCTGACGCCTCGGACATCGGAGGCTCCGGGGTGGCCAAGGTTGACTTCCGCCTGGACGACCCTTCGAGTGGTCCCTTGCTCGGGACGGCTACTAATTCTTATTCCATCAACTGGGACTCCGGCACCACCGCCCCGGGACTGCACAAACTCTACGCGATCGCCACCGATAACGCCAATAACATCGGGACCACCTTCATCAGCATCACAGTGAATGCCCCGACGCCCCCTGCCGCCAAGATCACCAATCCTGTGAACGGCGGCACCGTGCCGAAGAAGTCCGCCTTTACGATTGTCGCGTCAGTCACACCAAAAACCTACCCCGTGATCAGCCGCATCGACTTCCTGGTCGGCTCGGCGGTGGTCTGCACCGGGACGGCGACGAGCTGCAAATGGCAGGTGCCAGCAGCTCCTGGCAAGACCTACCAGCTCCGGGTGAACGCCTACGATACGAAGGGCAACGTCGGGTTCGACGCGGTGACCGTGAAATCCAAGTAAGGGGACGAAGCGCCATAATGGAGTGACCCTCACGCGCGCAGGCGCGTGACCGGAGGCTCTCTATGAAGCTGAGGTGTCTTGTGGCCAGCCTGCTGCTGGCCGCTGCCGCCGTGACGGCTGCCGTCGAGCGGCAAGTGCTCACCACCGACACGCTGTGGGACTGGCGCACGGCCGGCGATCCGCAGATCAGCCCAGATGGCAAAGGGGTGGTCTACACGCTCGGCACCAACGATCGCGCCAACGATGCGATGCACAGCAACCTGTGGATGGCCAGCACCGACGGTAAGGAGAACCGGCCCCTGACCGACGGCGCGTTCCGGGACACCTCGCCCCGCTGGTCGCCCGAGGGCAAGCGTCTGGCGTATCTGTCGAACCGCAGCGGCAAGACCCAGATCCACGTGCGCTGGATGGACACCGGTCAGGAAGCACCCATTACCGACCTGCAGCAGGCTCCGGCCAATATCGCGTGGTCCCCCGACGGTAAATGGATCAGCTACACCGCCCGCGTGCCGGCGAAACCGGAGTGGCAGGTGCCGCCGCCGGAGCGGCCCACGGGGGCCCACTGGGCCGAGCCGCCGATCGTCATCACGCGCCTGCACTGGCGCCAGGACGGCAGCGGCGTGATTCCCCCGGGATACGTTCATATCTTCGTCGTGCCCTCCACGGGCGGGGCGCCTCGCCAGATCTCGAGCGGCGACTTCGACCACGCGAGCCAGGGCGGCGGCGCGCCCGCCTGGAGCGCCGACGGCGAGTGGATATTGACCTCCTGCCATCGCTCCGCCGACGCCGATTACGTCCTCGACGAAGATGACATTTACGCTTTTCGCGTCAAGGACGGCACGGTCCGGCAACTGACCAAGCGGCGCGGGCCGGATCAGGACCCCGCTCCATCCCCCGACGGCAAGAAGATCGCGTACCTCGGCTTCGATTTCAAGAACCAGAGCTACACCGTCACCGGACTCTACGTGATGGACATCGATGGCACCAATTCCCGCCTGCTCACCGGCTCTCTCGACCGGGACGTGTACTATCCGCGCTGGTCCGCCGACTCGAGCACGATCTACTTCGTGAGCGACGACCACGGCGCGGCGCATCTGTACGCGGCGCGGCTGGATGGCTCGGTCCGGCCGGTGACGTCGGGCCGCTACCGGTTCAGCACCGCTTACGCCGCCGGCGAGCCGTTCTCGATCTCCCCCGGCGGGCAGGTGGCGATCACGCGCGCGACCCTGCGCGAGCCAAGCGACATCTTCACGTTTCCGGTGGATCAGCCGGCGCGCGCCACGCGCCTCACCGCTGCGAACGACAGCCTGCTCGCCGACCGCAAGCTGGGCGAGGTCGAGGAGTTCACCTACCCGTCGTTCGATGGCCGGACGATCCAGGCCTGGATCGTCAAGCCGCCCGATTTCAATCCAGCGCGGAAGTACCCGCTCATCCTCGATATCCACGGCGGTCCGCACGCCATGGACGGCGTGGAGTTCAATCACCAGCGGCAGGTCTACGCCGGGCGCGGCTTTGTGGTGCTCTACAGCAACCCCCGCGGGTCGATCGGCTACGGCCAGGAGTTCGGCAACATCATTCACGCCAACTACCCGGGCGACGATTACAAAGACCTCATGAGCGCCGTGGACCTGCTGCTCAAGCGCGGCTACATCGACGAGAAGAGGCTGGCGGTGACCGGAGGGTCCGGTGGCGGGTTGCTCACCGCCTGGATCATCGGCCACACCGACCGCTTCGCAGTCGCAGTTTCGCAGTATCCGGTCACCAACTGGATCACGCAGGCCGGGACGGCGGATCACGGGCTCACCTTCTCCGCCGGCTGGATGAAGGCCATGCCCTGGGAAAATCCCGAGCAGTATCTGAAGCACTCGCCCATCTTCTTCGCCGCGAACTTTAAGACGCCGACCATGGTGCTCACCGGCGAACAGGACTTCCGCACCCCGATCGCCGAAAGCGAGGAGCTGTATTTCGCGCTAAAATCCCGCAAGGTGGATTCCGTGTTAGTAAGGATTCCCGACGAGCCGCACGGCATCCGGGGCGCGCATCCCAGCCACCGCATCGCGAAGATGGAGCATGTGCTGGGGTGGATCGGAAAGTACACGAAGTAGCGACGGAGTGGACCGGGCCCTTGGATTCAATGGGCTGGAGGTGAGCAGATTTGCTCCCCGCCAACCCAATCGGACCTCCCGGCAAATTTGCCGGGAGGTTGACCAACGACAAGGGAGCGTCCGATGGATACAACCACGGTTCTCGCACTCGCGTTTGCGATTGGCATCGTCGCTGGCTTGCGGACGTTTACCGCGCCGGCAGTGGTCAGTTGGGCTGCCCGCCTCAACTGGCTCGATCTGGGCAACACGTGGGCGGCCTTCCTGGGCTACGCCGCAACGCCGTACGTGGTCGGCCTGATGGCCATTGGCGAGCTGGTAAACGATAAACTTCCGAAAACCCCGAGCCGAAAGAGTCCGGGGCCCTTTATCGGCCGTATTGTGGTGGGCGCCTTCTCGGGGGCCGCACTCGGCTCGGCGGGGAAGCAGTCTCTCCTACTCGGAGCCTTGCTCGGCGCACTGGGGGCCGTGGCCGGCACTTTGGGCGGCTACGAGGCTCGCACCCGGCTCGTCAAGGCGCTTGGCGTTCCCGACCTGGTCATCGCGCTTCTCGAAGACGCGGTCGCGGTCGGCGGCGGCCTGTTCCTCGTCTCCCGATTCTCCTAGCGCGCTACAATCCTCCTATGGCTTTCCCCGTCACCCGGCCTCGGCGCCTGCGCCGTACCGATCTGCTGCGCTCCATGGTCCGCGAGACGCGGCTCAGCCCCTCGAACTTCATCTATCCGCTTTTCGCGTGCCCGGGCGAGGGGGTCAAGCGCGAGATCGGGGCGATGCCGGGCAACTACCAGATGTCGGTCGACCACATCGTCCGCGAATGCGCCGAGGTCGCGTCCCTCGGCATTCCGGCGGTGCTGCTCTTCGGGCTGCCCGAGAGCAAGGACTCCGATGCCTCCGGCGCCTACGCCGAGGACGGCATTGTGCAGCGCGCCGTCCGGGCCGTCAAGCGGGAGGTCCAGGACCTGCTGGTCATCACCGACGTGTGCCTGTGCGAATACACGAGCCACGGCCACTGCGGCCGCATTGTCGATGGCGACGTCGATAACGATTCCACGCTCGACCTGCTCGCCCGCACCGCCGTCTCCCACGCCCGCGCCGGCGCCGACATCGTCGCGCCTTCCGATATGATGGACGGCCGCGTCGGTGCTCTCCGCCGCGCCCTCGACGACAACGGCTTCCCGTCGCTGCCCATCCTCGCCTACGCGGCCAAGTTCGCTTCGGTGTTCTACGGTCCCTTCCGCGAGGCGGCCGAGTCGGCCCCGCAGTTCGGCGACCGCCGCGGGTACCAGATGGATCCGGCCAACCAGCGCGAGGCCATGCGCGAGATCGCGCTCGACGTCGAGGAAGGCGCGGACATGATTATGGTGAAGCCGGCCATGCCGTATCTCGACGTGATCTACCGCGCCCGGCAGCAGTTCGACCTGCCGCTCGCCGCCTACCAGGTGAGCGGGGAATACTCGATGATCATGGCCGCCGCGCGCAACGGCTGGATCGATTGCGAGCGCGCCATGTGGGAGTCGCTCACGGCCATCAAGCGCGCCGGCGCCGACCTCATCCTCACCTACTTCGCGAAGTCCGCGGCGCGCCAGTTGTGAGGTTTCTGCTCGCGCTCCTGCTGCTGGTCGCGGCGCCGGGCTTCGGCGCGACGCTCGCCGAGCGCCTCGACGCGGTGCTGGCGCGTCCGGCGGCGCGACGGGCCTCGTGGGGCATCCTGATCACCGACCTCGCGACCGGACGCCCGCTCTACCAGCACAACGCGCACCGCCTGTTCGTGCCGGCGTCGAACATGAAGCTCTTCACGACGGCCCTGGCCCTCACGCGCCTCGGACCCGGCCACCGCTACCTTACGCGGCTCGCCTCGACCGCGCCGCCCGATGAGAATGGCCGCCTGGCGGGCGACCTGGTGCTGGTCGGCGGGGGCGACCCGAATTTTTCCTCGCGCGTCCTGCCCTACAATCAGCGCACCGAGTTTTCGAGCAACCCCTTGCAGCCGCTCGAGGACCTTGCCGAGCAAGTCGCGGCCCTCGGCGTCCGCGAAATCACCGGCAACATCATCGGCGACGACACCTGGTTCCCCTGGCAGCGCTACGTGGATAGCTGGGACCTCGAGGACATCGTGCTGCACGACGGCGCGCCCGTCACGGCTCTCGCTTTCAACGACAACGTCGTCGCGCTGCGGCTGCGTCCGGGGGCGCAGGCGGGCGAGCGGCCGTTGGTATCGTTCCAGCCGCCTTCGGAGTTTTACACCGTCGACAATCGCGCTTCGACCGTGATGTCGAGGACCAACCGCCGCGTGATCCGGATTTCGCGCGAGCCCGGCGAACGGGTCATACACGTTACGGGCGACGTGGTGCACGGCACGGCCGGCGAGTCGATCGTCGTCTCCGTGGATGACCCTGCCCTGTTCGCGGCTCAGGCGCTGCGCGAAGCTCTGATCCGCCGCTCGATCCACGTGACCGGCTTGGCCGTCGGCCGCCACGAGCCGGCCCCCGAAGTGACATTTACCCTCGCCTCGCTATCGTCGATGCCCCTTATCGAGGACCTGCGCCTCACCAACAAAGTGAGCCAGAACCTGCACGCCGAGATCATGCTCCGGGAGGTGGCCCGCGAGCGCCGGGGCAGCGGCTCGCTCGAGAACGGCCTCGCCGAGCTGCGCGAGTTTGCAGGCGAGGCGGACATTTCCGGCTCCGATTTTCTGCCGGAAGACGGCTGCGGGCTTTCGCGGAAGAATCTGGTCACCCCGAGCGCCCTGGTGGCGCTGCTGACCTACATGTGGAACTCGCCGCAGCACGACATGTGGCTCGAAACCCTGCCAGTCAGCGGCGAGGATGGCAATTTGCGCCTGCGCTATCGCAGCACGCCGCTCGGAAAGGGTCAGATTCACGCCAAAACAGGCTCGATGACGCATGTTTCGGCCCTTTCCGGCTACTTCTTGAGCGCGGAGGGCCCGCTGGCCTTCTCGATCCTGGCGAACAATACGGGGGAGAGGAATGCGCCGCTCAGGGCCCTGATCGACCAGCTTCTGCTGGCTGTAGATCCTTCAGCACCAACTGCCACCCGCCCCGGTAGTCGTCCGGCTCGACCGTAAAGGCGGCGTCCAGCACTGATCCCGTCGCGAGACCAGCGGCGTGTTCCGCCATCCGCCAGCCGATGGCGCTGAGGGTCCGGCCGTCCTGCCGGAGCGCCAGCTTCAGGTGCTTCTCTTTGAGGATGCGCGGCTCGCTCGACAAGGTGAGGCCGCTAGAGGCGAAGAGCGGACCGGGATTTCCATAGCCGTGGGGCTCGAGCGCCGCCAGGGCGTGCATAGTTTCGTCCACGATGTCGGCGAGCGGCAGGTCGGCATCGATGCGCAGCTCCGGGATGAAGTCCTCAGCGGTGAGCCTTTGCGCGGCGTAAGTTTCGAGGCGCTGCCGTAATTCATCCACGCGGACGGCTTCGAGCGTAAACCCGGCGGCCTGGCGATGTCCGCCAAAGCGGAGGAAAAGCTCCGCCACCGATTCGAGGCTTTCGAGGAGGTGAAACGGCGGGATGCTGCGGCCCGAGCCGTGCGCGAAGCCGGACTCGGAATCGATCGAGACCACGAAAGTGGGACGGTGAAAGCGCTCGACGAGGCGCGAGGCCACAATGCCCATCACGCCCCGGTGCCAGCCCTCGCCCGCGACCACCAGCAGCGGCGGCAGCGGCTTAGCGGCGACCATCTCGACCGCGTGGTCGAGGATGCGGGCTTCGGTGTGCTGGCGATCGGAGTTGAGCCCGTCGAGGCGGGCGGCGAGGGCGGCGGCGCGCTCGGCTTCGGCGACGGAGAACAGCTCGATCACGGCCGAGGCGGTGTCCATGCGGCCTGCGGCGTTCAGGCGGGGGGCGACGCGGAACGCGACCTCGCCCGCCGTGGGTATGCGGCCGGCGGCGAATCCGGCGGAGGCGAGCAGGGCCTTGAGTCCAGGATTGACGGCATGGCGCAAGCCGTCGAGACCAAACTTGACGATGGTACGATTCTCGCCGACGAGGGGCACGACGTCAGCCACAGTGCCGATCGCCACCAGCCGCAGCAGCGACAGCAGCACCTTCTCCCGGCGCGCCGTAGGCCAATCGAGCGAGCCGAGCAGCGCTTGCGCCAGCTTGAAGGCGACGCCGGCGCCCGAGAGGTTCTTGTCCGGATAATCGCAGCCGGGCTGGTTGGGGTTGAGCACGGCCAAGGCGGGCGGCAGGGCGGCTTCCGGCAGATGATGGTCGGTGATGATGGAGTCGATGCCGAGCGCGTTGCCCCGCTCGACCACGGCAGCCTCGCGGATGCCGGTATCGACGCTCACGATGACGCGCACTGCTTCGCGCGCCGCGCGCTCGATCACCTCTTCCCGCATGCCGTAGCCGTCGCGCAGGCGGTGCGGGACGTGGAAGTCCGCGCACCCGCCCGCCAGCTCGATCGCCTTGCGCAGCAATACTACGGCGGTCGTGCCGTCCACGTCGTAATCGCCGTAGATCAGGATCTTCTCCCCGCGCGCGCAAGCCTGGCGCAGGCGCTCGACCGCAGCCCTCATTCCCGACATGAGGCCGGGATCGTGGAGGTCCGAGAGCGACGGGCGCAGGAACCGCTGGGCAGCGGGGGCATCGGTGACGCCGCGCAACACCAGCAGGCGCGCGAGGAGCGGCGGCAGGGCCAGCTCGCGCGAGAGCGAGCCGGCCAGCGCTGCGTCGGCGGGAAGCCGGAGCCAGCGCGCCATAGCTGGGTCAGTCGGTCTTGACGATCACGCCCGCGCCCAGGTCGCGCGCGGCCGGTGTGACGATCGTTTTGGAGTTGATGAAGATCTTGCGGCCCTCGTGGGTGGCGCGCCGGACGTCGTTCTCCGAGACGAAGGGGACGACTTCCACCGGCGGAGCGGGCGGCGCCAGCGAGGGCGGAGGTGCTGCGGCGGGCGGCGCGGAGGGCGCCGCGCTGCGGCGGGCAGCAATGAAACGGTCGACGGCGCTGGCGGCCGGGTTCGCACTCGGGGTCGCGGCCGGCGTCTTCAGATCGATCCCGCGCGAGGCAAGGTACTGCGTGACAGCGGCGGCAATACCGGGTGGGGAGGCCGCCGCGACCGGTGTCGCAGCCGGACTTGCGGCCGCCGGGGCCGGCTCGCGGACCAAATAGGCCACGCGCTTGATATTGATAAGATGCAACGGTCCGATATTATCGCTGGTGATGTTACCTGCCATCGCCCCGCAACCGAGGGTCATGGACGGGAACACGTTCGTGGTGATACCCACCGAGCCCTGCGGCGCGGGGGTGTTGACCAGCACGCGCATGGCCGGCATGCGCAGGCCGAACTCGCGGATCCGGGCGTCGTCGCGCGAGTAGATGACGCAGGTATGGCCGAGTCCGCCGAAGTGGAGCAGGCTATCGCAAAGCTTGCAGCCTGCCTCGAAATCGGGCACGAAGTACAGGCTCAGTACCGGCGAGAGCTTTTCGGCCGAAAGCGGATGCTGCTTGCCGACGCCTTCCGGCTGCACGACCAGGATGCGCGTATCGGCCGGCACCGGGAACCCCGCCATCTCGGCGATCTTGAGCGCGGATTGTCCCACGCAGGCGGCGTTGACCCGGAAGTCCGGCGTGATGAGGAGGCGCGCGAGCGCGGCCGTCTGGGCGGCGTCGCAAAGATGGGCGTGGTTGGCCTGAAACTCCCGCAGAACCTGGTCGCGGGCGGACGCCTCCGCCACCAGCGCCTGCTCGCTCGAGCACACCGTGCCATAGTCGAACGACTTCCCCTGCACGACCAGGCGTACGGCCTGCGCCACGTCGGCGCTGCGCTCGAGCAGCACTGGGACGTTACCCGGTCCCACACCGAGCGCCGGCTTGCCACTCGAGTAAGCGGCGCGGACGATGCCCTGTCCGCCGGTCGAGAGGATCACGCCGGTGCGGCGGTGACGCATGATCTCGTTGGTGGCGTCGAGAGTAGGGCTCTCCAGGCATTGGATGACGTCTTCCGGCGCGCCGGCCTCGCGGGCGGCCTGGTAGAGCAACGCGGCGGTCTCGCAAGTACACTTGACTGCGTGCGGATGAGGGCTCAGGACGATGGTGTTGCGTCCCTTGAGCGCAATCAGGATCTTGAAGATCGCCGTGGAGGTCGGGTTGGTAGTGGGCAGGATGGCGGCCACCACCCCCACCGGCTCGGCGATCTCGATGATTTTTTGGGCCGCGTCCTCGCGGATAATACCGACGGTCTTCAGCGGGCGGATAGCCTGG
Organism: Terriglobia bacterium; assembly: GCA_041482115.1. Taxonomy (GTDB): domain Bacteria; phylum Acidobacteriota; class Terriglobia; order Bryobacterales; family JACQDG01; genus JBGPDC01. Next base: position 51,145 of record JBGPDC010000006.1, read on the forward strand.
TGCAGGGTGTCCGAACAGAGCAGGTTTTTGGCGGTCTTGTCGGGGACGTTGCCATAGCCGGTTTCCTCGACGGCGAGGCGGGCAAGGCGCTCGGCATTGGCGCGAGCCACCGCGGCCATGCGGTCGACGATGGCGTCCACCTGCTCTTGGGTGAACGAGCGGAAATTCTGGAAGGCGGCGTAGGCCTTCTCGACCTTGGCGCGGGCCTCCTGGATAGAGACCAGGTCCTTGTCACGCAGCATGAAACCGGCCGGAGGAGCGGGCGCCCGGGCTTACTTGCCCTTGGCAGCGGCGTTGGGGAGGAACTTCTCGACCTCGCCGTGGGGGCGCGGGATGACGTGGACGCTGACCAGCTCGCCGACGCGGCGGGCGGCGGCGGCGCCGGCGTCCGTGGCGGCTTTCACGGCCCCAACGTCGCCCCGGACCATCACCGTGACAAACCCGGCGCCGATATACTCTTTGCTGGTGAGGACGACGTTCGCCGCCTTGACCATGGCGTCAGCAGCCTCGATGGCGCCCACCAATCCCTTCGTTTCGATCAGGCCCAAGGCCTCCATATGCAAGTCTCCTGTAAAGGTGAAGGTAGCATAAGCGGGAGGGCGGGAACAAATGAGAGGCGGAGCATCTTCGCCCTTAGTGGGACACCGCCGCCGAATTTCTGATCACCACCAGGCGTGAGGGTGGGCCCGTAGCAGCGGGTCGGGAGGCGTGCGCTTGAACACCGGCCGCTCCCGCCTGGCGGGCCGGCGTAAATCTTACCCCGCCCGCTCGCGATAAAACGCAATCATGTCCATGCTTTTCGGTGGAGTAACACCGAGCTGCCGCAGCATGGCAGTGACCTGGCCGCGGTGATAGCTGGCGTGGTTCACCACGTGTTGCAGCATGTGCCAGAAGACTGACGCTCCGGGCTGGCCGCTGATCAGCTTGTATTCGAAGACGCGGTGGATGCCCTCCTCCCCCAGCTTCTCGAGAAACGCGCGCACCTGGGCTTCTCGCTCCGTCCATGTCTGGCGGACCGCCGCGACGTCCGGGAACATATCGGCCGGCAGTGGCGCGGTGGGGGACTGTCCCTGCCAGCGGGAGTGCCAGGCCCACTCGGCGAAGTAGATGTGCGTCAGGGTGTCGCGGATCGAGCGGAAGCTGTTGCCCATATCGCGCGTGAACTGCTCGGGGGTGAGCGGTTCGACCGCCTCCAACACGCGGTCCCGGGCCCAGTAGTGGTAATCGAGTAAGAGGCGCAGGTCTTCCAGGTTCACTTGTTTTCTCCTACGTGGCTAGAGCCAGCTCGTTACACTGTAGCGGCTGCCGTTCCCTTTCGGCAATCGGGGCGGCTCACCTCCCCACCCGGCCCGCGTCTAACAGCACCAGGGAGGACGGTCTATGAAACGATGGGCGTGGATGTGTCTGGCCCTGGCGCCGGCCTGAGCGAAGATGCACGACAACCAGGAGCGCACCCTCCAGTGCGACGGGCAGCGGGGGGACCGGCGGCTGGAAGCGTTCTGCGAGATACGCGAACAGACGCTGCCAGCGACGGCGCGCCTCGCAGTGGACGGCGGGCGGAACGGCGGATTAGCGGTGAAGGGCTGGTCGCGTGGCGACGTCCTGGTGCGCGCCCGGGTGCAGGCGCAGGCGGAAACCGCAGCGGGGGCTCGGGCGCTCGCCGGGCAGGTCCGGATCGAGACGCCCAGCGGGCAGGTACGGGCCAGCGGCCGGCTGAGCCAGGGCCGGGAGTACTGGGCGGTAACCTACGAGATCTTTGTCCCCCAGCGGACGGACCTGTCGCTCCAGGCGCACAACGGCGGGGTCAGAATCTCAGACGTACGCGGCCAGATCGAGTTTGACACTATGAACGGCGGGGTGGGGCTCACCCGGCTCGCGGGCGATGTGCGGGGCCACACCACGAACGGCGGGGTCAAGGTCGAGCTCGAAGGCGACCACTGGGACGGCCAGGGTCTGGACGCGCGGACCACCAATGGCGGCGTGAAGGTCGTAGTGCCCGACCACTATTCCGCGCAATTCGAGGCCGAAACGGTCCATGGCGGATTGCATGTCGGTTTTCCGGCCGCGGTGCAGAAGAGCGCCAATAGGAAGATGAGCGTTCAGCTTGGCTCCGGGGGCGCGACGGTGCGGGCAGTGACGACCAACGGAGGCGTGCGGATCGACCGAGCCTCCGGGCTCATTTAGGCCCGCTCAGGAAAGAAATGGCCGGGGCGGCTGGACGCCGCACCCGGCCATTGTTGCTTCCGGCCTTGCTCAGAAGGACAGCCTGATTCCGAACTGGACCTTCCGGTTGTCGGTATCGTTGGTCGAATCCGTAAAGTCGTTGGATCCGCTAACCTGCCCGAAATTCGCGTTGCCAAGCGTGGTGCCCGGGTTCCCGAAGTGGGGCGTGTTGGTAGAGTTCAACGCCTCCGCGCGTATCTGGAGGCTCATTTTTTCCCTTATCTTGAAGGTGCGGAACAGCGACAGATCCAGGCCGACCAGACCGGGCCCCGAGAGAATGTTCCGGCCGACGTTGCCGAAGGTTTGACCCACGGGCGCGGCGAACCTCGTCACGTCAAAGAAATTCTGCCCCGGCCCCACGTTTCCCAGGACCGCCGGCTTTCCGGTCCCGACCAGGTTCGGTTGGTTGCTCTGCCCCGGAGCGTTCAGGTTGGTCGCGCTGTACGTGAGGTTCAGCGGCAGCCCGGTCTGGGAAGTGAAGATCCCGTTGATCTGCCAGCCGCCGAGCACCGCGCGGCCCACCTTGTCGTGAGCCCACCGCTTCCCTTGGCCAAACGGCAGCTCGTAGAGATAGCTCTGCACGAAGACGTGCGTGATGTCGTTGGCGCCGCGGCCCTTGTCGAGCAACAGGTTGAAGGTTTGACGGGAGACGAAGTCGATGGTCTTGCTATAGGTGTACGCCGTCGTGAGCATGAACCCGTTGTGGAACTTGCGGTCGAACTTCACCTGGAGCGCGTCGTAGTACTGGTGCACGCCAATCCCGATGTTGACCGCGCTCGTCCGGCCGTAGAGGGCATTGAACGGCTGACATCGCGCGCCACACCCGAACTGCGTGACGGCGTTGTAATTCCAATTGAGGTTCGTGTTGATGGCATGGTTGCCTACGAAGGCCGCCTCCATCGAGAAGTTCCCAGGCAGCGCCCGCTGCAGCGAGACGTTCCACGATTGCACGTAGGGGTGGGGTGCGTCCTTCTTTATGATCGATGCAGTCACCGCGGGCGGCGCGGGTGAAATGATCCCGTTCGCCGGGAAAGCGGCTATGGCGGGGACCGGAACCCCGGCGGCCAGCGATCCAGCGGCGGCGAAGCTATTCGGCGGATTGTACGTGCTCTCTTGTTTTATTGGGAAATTACCCGCGCCGCTGAGGTTGCGGATCTGGTAGCTGATGCCATAGCCGCCGCGGAGTACGGTCTTCGAATTGATGCGGTAGGCGATGCCGAGCCGGGGTGCAAAGCTCTTATACTGCTGGTCAATGCCCAGGTCCATGGGGATGTTCCCCAAGCCGGCCAACTCGATCGTGTTGTTGGTCCAGTTATAACTAGAGAAGCCGCCCGGGTTGGCCGGTTTGCTCGAAGGCCAATAATCCCAGCGCAACCCCAGGTCCAGGGTGAGCCGGGACTTGACCTGCCACTTGTCCTGCACGTAAAGGGCATGCAGCCAATCCCGCTGCGCCGGGAAGACCACGGGCCGGGATTGGGCGATTATGGTAGGTTGATCCAGCACGAAGTCGGCGAACGAATTGGCGTAGCCAGCGGCGCCACCTCCGTTCAGCGACGACGGCCCCTGCCCAAAGGTAAACAGTCCACGCGGGCCGGCGGTGGTCTGCTGCAGGTCCCGGCGGTAGCGGCGGAGGTCGTAGCCGAACTTGATCACGTGGGCGTGGGCCGTCTTGGTCCAGTTGTTGGTGAAGCTGAGATTCGTGTTCGAGCGAGTCCAGGGGATGTCGCCTCTGGTCCCGACCAGCGGAGTGTCGTAGCCGTTCACGTTGAATCCGCTCAGCCCGCTCGACCACTGGTCCAGGTTGGCGCCGGGGATGCCGACGGCTTCAGCGGCCTTGGTGCCGTAATCCCAGGGCAGGGCGCTGTTGTGGTTCCGGAGCACGCCAGCGCGGACCTCCATGACGAGGGTGGGGCTCCAGACCCGGGAATAATTCAGGCCGAAGCTCTGGGTGCGCGCCGGTCCCGTACCCTCGTAGCCGGTGTTGTGAGGACCGCCATAGATGCCCGGGGCAGGGCCGTAAAGTCCCGGATCGGACACCTTCGCCGCCTGGAAGCTGTAACGGGCCATCAACCGGTCGTTATCGCTCAACACGTGGTCGATCTTGATGTCGCTTTGGTCCAGCGTTTTCACGCGGACGCTGGGTTTTTCGAAATTGCTCACGTCCCCTGGACGGGTCGGCTGCGGAATGAAGGCGAGGAGCCTTTGCGAAATCGGGCTGAGCCGGTTACCCGGAATCTGCTGGTTCAGGAAGGGCGTGCGGCCGGTGCCCGTGGCGGTGCCGGTGTTGGGATCATAGATGGTCGTGAGCGACTTGCTGAAATCGCCAGTGCGGAACGGAGTGTTCGGAATGGTGACCAGGTCGGTCGTGCCTTTGTGATCCCGGTCGCCCTGGTAGTCGCCGAAAAAGAAGGTCTTGTTCTTCCGGAGGGGGCCGCCGAAGGTGCCGCCGAAGAGGTTGTACGTGGTCGGCGGCTTGGCGGTCGCAAACACGTCTGCGGCTTGCATTTGCGTGACTTTGTTGAACGCGAACGCCGCGCCATGGAAGTCGTTCGTGCCGGAGCGAATCGTGAGGTTGGTCACCGCGCCGCCGGCCCGCCCGAGCTCGGGATCGTAGTTCGTCGTGCTGATGTCCACGGTCTGAAGCGCTTCGATCGGCGGGATAATCCCGGTCAGGTCGCTGTTCTCGAGATTGTTGTCGATCCCTTCAATCTGGTAGTTGTTGGAGGCGGAACCTTGCCCGTTGGTATAGCCGGTCAGGCTGTCCTGCGAGTTGTAGAACTCGGAGTGGGTCCGGAACCCGTGGCTGACGCCCGGGACCGTAGACAGCAGGTTCTGATAGTTCCGGTTGATCCCCAAGGGCATGTTCTGGAGCGACTTAATCTCAAGCTGGGCGCCGGTGTCGGCCCGGTCGGTTTTGAGAATGGGCGCGGCGGCGGTGACGTCCACGACCTCCGAGACCGCCCCTGGCACCAGTTGCAGGTCGATCCGCACCGTGTTGTTCGGTGGCACGTCGATGTCGGCCCGCGTGACCTTGCGGAAGCCAGGGTGCTCCACCTCGACCCGGTAGTTGCCTGGATCCAGGTTGGCAAAGACATAGAGGCCGCTATCGTTGGTGGCCCCGGTCCGGGAGGTATTCGTACCCGCCTCGATGATGACCACCTGAGCGGCGGGAACTACCGCGCCCGAACTGTCGGTTATGGTTCCGAGGATAGTGCCTTTCAGCGTCTGCCCAAAAACGGAAGACACCGAGCCCAGTGCTACCAAAAGGACCGGCAACAGTACTGCCCGTCGCAGGCGATTGAGATCCCCCATGGTTCCCCTCCCGAAAACAAATTGGTAGAAAGCCGGATATAGGTATATAGGAAGGAAGATCCGCCGCCACTTCGCGCCGTCGAATAATTCACTAGTCTCCCGGGAACTGCCCGACCAAAGTGTCCGCACCCGAAGGCGAGGATTGGCCGTAGTATACACCCGAGCCACCAGTCTGCAATACCAGTCGCTGGTTAAAAATGCTTGATATGTCAACTATTGTTCTGCATACTAATAGCGTGAGGCAAAGACCAGGTCCGTTACAGCGGCGCCCGCTTCAGTCGACGGCCGAGGAGGCTGCCGCGGGTCTGCTGCGGACGGCGGAGGTGGTGCGGCGCCGGGTGACCCCGGTTGTCGAACCCCGCGGCATCACGGCGCAGCAATATAACGTGCTGCGGATCCTGCGCGGCGCGGGCAAAGAGGGATTGCCGACACTCGGGATCGCCGCGCGAATGATCGAGGCCGACCCGGGCATTACGCGACTGCTTGGCCGGCTGGAGGCCAAGCAATGGGTGCGGCGCGAGCGCTGCCTGCAGGACCACCGGCAGGTGCTGTGCTGGATTACGACAGCCGGTCTCGAGCTGCTCGCCCGGCTCGACGAGCCCATGAAGGACGCCGACAGCACGGCCCTGGCGGGGTTGACGGGCGCCGAACAGAAGGAGTTAATCCGGCTGCTGGATAAAGTCCGCGCCGGCGAGCCGTAACCAGACCGCGCGCCGCATGACCAAGGCCGCGATCAACCTGGAGACCCTGCGGCGGTAACGCAAGAGCGCAGCAGTTCCTCGTAGCGGGTGGTGACGGCCTCCCAGTCGTAGCGCTCGCGGACGCGGGCCAGGGCGCGGCCGCCCAGTTCCTGTCGCTCCGCCATGGGCAGAGCTTCGACCCGCTCCAGCGCTGCCGCGAGCGAGGCTTCGCTGTTCTCGAAGGGAAAACCCACTCCGCCGGCGACTTCGGCGTTTTCGGGCGTGTCGAGGTACAGCACGGGGCGGCCCCGTCCCAGGGCCTCGATCAGCGCGGGATGGGTTCCCCCGACCTCCGTGGCGTGCAGGTAGGCGAAACTGTGGGCCTGCAGCTCGTGGTAGCCCGGCCCGTAGATCGAACCCGGGAACAGGATGCGAGGATCCTGCGTCTCGCGCACGCGGCGGATGTACTCGGGGGCGTAGGGCGCGTCACCCACCATCACCAACTGGCGAGCGGAAGCCGTGCGCTCGAAGGAGCGGACCACCAGCAGGGCGTTGTTCTCGGGCTCCAGGCGGCTTACGTAGAGCCAGTAGGCGCCAGGCTCCAGACCCAGGCGATCCAGGGCCTCGCGGGTCGCGACCGGCCCGGTCGGAGCGCCGTAGGGAATGAAGTGGGTCGGCAGGCGGTAGCGCTCGTAGTAGTAGTCCGCGATAGCCCGGGCGTCGCTCACGACGGCGGTGGGGAGCAAGGTCGTGAGGCGCTCGGAGAACAGGTACCAGGCGCGGGCGAGAGCGTTCCACTTCTTGCGGCGCCGCTCGAGACCGTCCACGTTGATCACCGTGGGGATGCCGGCCAGGCGCGGCAGGATCGTGAAGACCGTGTTCGCGCCGTTGCAGTAAAGGGCTACTTCGGCGGGGCGAAAGAGCAGATGCAGCGTCGAGACGAAGGTGTGAACGATGGTGTCGAGGTACTTGTGCGAGATGGTCGGCAGCCGGATCAGGCGCACGCCGCGATACGCGGGTCCGGCTTCCGGGGCGTTATAGCTGCGGCAATAGACGGCGACCTGGTGGCCGCGCTCCGCGAGGCGGGTGGAAAGCTCTTCAGCGAAAGTCTCGAAGCCCCCGTAGCGGGCAGGAATACCGCGGGTGCCCAGCAGGGCGATCCTCAGGAACGGGCCCTCCGGACCCGCTCACCCACGCCTACCGCCGCCGCCCGGGACACTTCTGGAACGTCGATCGGAAGACTCACCGGCTCGGAACGGAACCACTGCGCAAGGTAGGCGTCATCAACGCGGCGCCGCGACTGGATCCAGCGGCGTTTTTCCCACACCCGCGGCAGGTCTCGCAGCGTCAGGACAAAGGCCTTGAGCGAAGACTGCTCGAGGAGGAGGCAGTAGGCCATGATGCCCAGATCCCGCACCGTGATGGGCAGCAGATGGCGCAGGTAAATGCTCGGGGTGATGTTCTTCAGCCGCATCAGGAAGCGGTTTTTCACCGAGTGCATGTTGATCACGGCGGGCACCGTGCGGCGCATGCCGGGGCGCAGTTTGCGGACGTGGTAGGCCTTAGCGTAAGGCACATAGAGGCACTTCCACCCTAGAATCTGGGCGCGCCAGGCGAGGTCGGCGTCCTCGCGGTAGGCGAAGAAGTCGGAGTCGAAGAACTCCCCGTCGATCGACACGTCGTCGATCATCTCGCGGCGGTAACAGGCGGCGGCCGCCGTGGCGCCGAAGACGTATTCGTAGCGCAGATAGTGGCCGTTGTCGCACACTTGGCTGCCGCGGTCGAAGTGCCGCAGCATAGGGGTGAAGTAGATGCCGGTAGAATCGACCAGCGGCTTCTCGGGAATGTCGAAAGCCGGCGACATGCTGAACAGCTTGCCGCAGAGGGTCCCGACGGCCGGGTCGAGGTGGGCGCCTTCGAGCAGCGCTTCGAGGAAACCGGGCAGCAGAAAAACGTCCGGGTTCAGCGTCAGCACCCATTCGCCGCGCGACAGGGAGATGGCCTGGTTCTGAGCCGCCGCAAAGCCCAGGTTTTCGTCGTTGTAGACTACGGCGCAGCGGTCTTCGAAGTGCTCCAGGATATCCTGGGTGCCATCGGTGGAGGCGTTGTCGATGACAATGACCTCCATCTCGGCATACTTCTGCTCGAGCACCGCCTCCAGGCACCGGCGAATGAAACGGCCACTGTTATAGGTAACGATGGTAACTGAGACAAAGTCACGTAAGGACATGAGGCTGAACTCGTCGTTCCTCCGCCGCCTGGCACCCCAGCGCCAAGCCCAACACTTTACCGTATGCGTTTCCAATCCGGCGGCTGCCCAGCGAGGCCACAAACCGCAGTACCGCGCCGAGGGCAACGCTGGCACGCACCATGAGCCGGAGAGGAATAGAGAAGTGCTTGTCTGAGTATCTTAAAAGGTTACGATACCAATAAATTTGCTTCTGCACCACTGAAATTGCGGCCAGCGAGTGAGCGCCCCGGTGGCGGGCTTGACAATCGGGCACGTACCGGATGCGATAACCCGCCTGGCGCCAGCGCCGGCACAGGTCCACATCCTCGAACCACAGCGGGAAAAAACGCTCGTCCCAGCCGCCCACCGCCTCGAGCGCCTCGCGACGCGCCAGCAGAAAGGCGCCGGCGGGCTGGTCCACGTCCTGGGCTTGCTCATGATCGAGGTCGAGGCAGCGGTAGCGGCGGTTCACGGGGTTGCGCGGCCAGAGGCGGTGGAGCAGCAGCGCCTCCCAGATCAGACTCCAGGCCGTAGGAAACGCGCGAACCGTGAAGCCGATCTGGGTGCGGCCTTCCGAGTCGACCAGACGCCCGCCGGCGGCGCCCACACCCGGGGCTTCGAGAGCCGTAGCGAGTGGCGCCAGGCCCGTGGTCAGCACCGCATCCGGATTGAGAAATAGCACCAGCGGGCAGGTCGTAGCGCTCACCCCTTGATTCGCTGCGGCTGCAAATCCCCTATTCTCGCGGTTGGCGATTACCCGGACCTGCGGATGGCCCCGGCTCACCACCTGGCGCGTATCGTCCGCCGAGGCGTTGTCCACTACCACAACTTCGGCGACCCCCCCCAGGGATGCAAGGCAGTCACCGATCTCGGCCGCTGAGTTGCAGCTTACCACGACCGCGGCCACCGGTGGGATCAAGACTGTGTCTCCTGGGGCGCGGGGGCGAGTCGGAAATACCAACGCCAATAGCCATCCCACCCCGTAGACCGCTCAAAATACAACAGCTCCCTTTCAGAGGAACCAAGAATTGTAGCAAGCCGGGTGCCATCGGCGCGCCAGGCGACGCTGGACCGGCGGAGGGCCTCCCGGCCGGCGAGGCCGGCGCGGAGGCCGCGCGCCCAGGCGGCTACCCGGCCATGCCGGAGGGCGAGCAGGAACCACAGCGCTTGCGCTGCCATCACCGGACGCCACAGGCGGCGTAAGAGGTCTGTTGGGTAGAACTTGGCGAGCAGCAGGATCTGGTTGCGCGTGATCCATTCGATCACCTCCGGACTCCCGGCTCCCAGGGTGGCGCTGCCCTGATGGTACGCGACTGCCTCGGGGACGTAGACACCCGCGAGATCCAGCAGCGCGGCGCGCAAGCCGAGGTCGACATCCTCCAGATAGGCAAAAAATGCCTCTTCGAGCGGGCCGGCGCGCGCAAAAAATTCCCGCCGCGCCACAAACGCCGTGCCCGAGGGGAAGAAACTGCGGCGCGGTTGCTGGAACACTGGCCCATCCGGACGGCCGTGGCCGAGTCGGAGGGCGGCGCCGCCCCGGCACAGGGCGTCGCCGGCGCCGTCGATGTGATCCCGGCGGGCGTGGTCGAGGAGCTTGCCGAAGGCGAACCAGGCGCCGTCTCCTTCGAGGGCTTGGCGCAGGCGAGCGGTCCAGTCGGGAGCGAACTCGACGTCGTTGTTCACCACCGCCACCAGTTCGCCCCGGGCCGCCTCCAGGCCGCGGTTCACGGCGAAGCTGAAACCGGTGTTGCGGTCCAACGGGAGCACGCGAGCCCCGGCGCGACGCGCGGCCTCGGCCGATCCGTCGCTCGAGGCGTTGTCCACCACCAGGATTTCGAGCGGCGACTCGGTCTGAGCACGGAGGCTCGCGAGGGTGGCAAGCAGCAGGTCCCGGCGGTTCCAGTTGGGGATGACGAAGGAAACCGTCATGAGGCCGCTACCGGAAGCGCTTCCGGAACAGGAACATCAGATTGTAGAAGCCGTCGCGCCAGGGGTTGAGCTTGATCTCGCCGAGGCGCGAGGAGTATTGGATCGAGATTTCTCCGAAGCGGATGCGCGCGTTCTTGAGCGCCTCAATCTTGATCTCCTCCGAGAAAGCCATGCTGTCGGATTCGAGCCGCATAAGCGGTACGATCTCGCGGCGCAGCACCCACATGCCCGACTGCGAGTCGCGCACCCAGCGGAAGTAGAGCAGCGACATGGCGACGGAGAGAACCAGGTTGCCGAGCTTGTGCTTGAGGCTCATGGCCCGGGCGTCGCGCACCGGGAAGCGGGAAGCGTTGAGAAAATCGACCTGCAGGTGCAGGAAGGCTTCGAGCAGGTAGGAGATCGCATCCACCGGGTAGGAATGGTCGCCGTCGAGCGTGACGATGAGGTCGCCGGTAGCGTGGGCGAACCCTTTCTTGTAAGAGCGCCCGTAACCGCGGACGTCCTCGCGGATGACGCGCGCGCCAAAGCTTTCGGCGACCGCCGCGGTGCGGTCGGTCGAGCCGTTGTCGACCACAATGACCTCATCCACGTAGTCGGGCATGAGCCGCAGAATCTGCTCGATGCCCTGCTCCTCGTTGAGGCACGGCATGATGACGGTGATGCGGTGGTCCTTATACACCCGGATGGTATACTGGCGCTAAATGAGACCCTTGATTGTACTGGTTCTCAGCGTGTGTTGGGGCACGGCGGCCCTGGGGGCCGAACCCTCCCTCGCGGCCGTACAGAAAGTGTACTTGCTGCCGATGGTGGGCGGGCTCGACCAGTATCTGGCGGATCGGATTACCCGGGAAGGACTCTTCACCGTCGTGGTCGATCCCAAACAGGCCGACGCGGTGTGGAGCGAACGCGCGGACGCCGGGCTGACCGCGGCTCTCGACGACCTCTACGCCCCGCCCAAGAAGAAGGAAGAACCCACGCCGACGGGTTTCGGGCCTCCGTCCGTCTCCCGGCGGTCGGCGAGCCGCTCGCGCGGCAACATCTTTCTGGTGGGGGTAGGCTCGCGCCAGGTGATCTGGTCGACGTTCCTGAACCTGGATGACACCTCGCCCAAGGGACTGAGCAAGTCGGCGCGGCAGATTGTCCAGCAGGTCAAGCGGGGCCTCAAGAAGGAATAACCCGGCCGCGCTCGCATGGAGATCTACATCCTGCGCCACGGCATCGCGGAGGCGGGCGCCCCGGGCCATCCGGATTCCGAGCGCCGCCTCACCCCGGAAGGGAAGGAAAAGCTCCGCACCATTCTCGCCTGCGCCCGCAAAGCCGGGGTGAAGCCCGCGGTCGTGCTCTCGAGTCCCTACGTGCGCGCCAAAGAGACGGCTGAGATCGCGCGGCAAGAGCTGAAAGTCCCGGGCGCTATTCATGAGACCAGCGCGCTCACGCCAATGGAGCACCCGGAGAAAGTCTGGACCGAGATCCGCGCCCACAAGGACGCCGCTCAACTGCTCGTCGTCGGGCACGAGCCGCTGCTCTCGGGTCTGCTCGCCCACCTCATCGGCGGTGGCGCGATCGACTTCAAGAAGGGCGCCCTCGCCCGCGTCGACGTGGATTCGCTCGGCCCGCACCCCCACGGCGCGCTGATCTGGCTGCTCACGGCGAAGCTCGCAGGAGCGTGAGCATCAGCCGCATTGCCTGTGATACTGTGAAATTATGAAGAATATCACAGTCTCACTGCCAGACGATGTCTATCGGCGAGCGAGGGTGCGGGCGGCGGAACAAGACGCCTCCGTAAGCGCTCTGGTTCGGGAATTTCTCACCAAACTAGGCGGTGAAGAAACCGACTTCGAGCGGCGTAAGCGGCTGCAAAATGACGTGCTGGCTACCATCCGGAACTTTCACGCCGGGGATCGGTTAACTCGCCGGCAAGTACACGACCGCCGTGCGATTCGTTGACACCAACGTTCTGCTTTACGCGGTCAGCAAAGCTCCCGAAGAGGAGCCGAAGGCCCGGCAGGCCCTGGCGATTCTGGATAGCGATGACTTGGCCTTATCCGTGCAGGTTCTGCAGGAGTTCTACGTGCAGGCAACCCGCTCTGGAAAGCGCGACCGGCTGAACCACGAGCAGGCGGTCCTACTGATCGAGTCTTTCCTCCGCTTCCCGGTTCAGGAAACCACCCTGCCACTGGTGCAGGCAGCGTTCGTAGCAAAAGAGCGCCATCGCATCTCCTACTGGGACGCGACAATTGTCGCGGCGGCGCGCGCGCTTGGCTGCCTCACGATTCTCTCGGAAGACTTGAGTCATGGCCAAAACTACGATGGCGTGCACGTCGTCAATCCCTTCCAGAAAGCGAAGCGGCGTTAGCGCGGCTTACAACCGCAGCAGCTCCTCCGGCCTCTCAATCCAATAGTCCGGCCCCGCGCGCTGCACGGCCTCGCGATCCCCGTAGCCCCAGGCGACGGCGCAGGTCTGCATGCCCGCCCGCAGGCCCGCCTCGACGTCGGCCGGGGTGTCGCCCACCATCAGGCACTCGCCGACCGGCGCCCTAAGCGCTGCGGCCGCGGCCAGCAGATTCGTAGGATCCGGCTTGTAGCGGCCGTTCTCGCTGCCTTGGATGTGGTCGAAATACTGGCGCAGGCCGAACCGCTCCAGCACCGCCGCGGTCGTCGCGCTGTGCTTGGTAGTGGCGGTGCTCTTGCGGCCGGGCAGCGCGCCCAGCATCGCGGTCACACCTGGATAGACGCGGGTCGAGCCGTGGTCGCGCGCGTGGTAGTACTCGCGGTAGAAGGCGCTCAGCCGGGCGAGGTCCTCGGAAGAGGTACTGGGATAGAAGTCCGCAAACATCTCCGCCAGCGGGCGCCCGACGTATCGCGTGATGGCGCTCAAGGCCGGCGCTTCCCGTCCGTCTTGGCGGCAGGCCGCCGCCACGGCAGCCGCAATGTCGGCCGCCGAATCGAGCAGGGTACCGTCGATGTCAAAGAGATACGCGGTGATCAAGCCGGCTGCGGGCGCTCGCCTTCGGTGAGGCCCGGCACCCGCTTGCCCGGATCGGGCCGCAACACCTTCTGGGTCGGCTCCTCTTCGGAAGGCGCCGGCGCCGGCGGCGGGATGGCCGAAGGCAGCGTCTCGCCCGCGATGAGCAGCCGGATCTCGGCGCCGTCCAGCACTTCGCGCTCGAGCAACGCCTCGGCGATACGGATCAGCGCATCGGATTTCTCGTGGATGATCTGCTTCGCCTTGTCATAACCCATCTTCACGAGGCGACTGACCTGGTCGTCGATGCGCACCGCCGTGTCCTCGCTGTAGTCGCGGTGCTGGGCGATCTCGCGGCCGAGGAAGATCTGCTCTTCCTTTTTGCCGAAGGTCAGCGGACCCATTTCCTCGCTCATGCCCCACTCGCAGACCATGCGGCGCGAAAGCTCGGTCGCCTGCTCGATGTCGTTCCCCGCCCCGGTGGTCATCTGGTTCAGGAACGTTTCTTCGGCCACCCGGCCGCCCATCAGGATCGCCAGTTGCGCCTCGAGGAAGTGCCGCGAGTAGGTGTGCTTGTCGTCGAGCGGGAGCTGCATCGTAAGACCGAGCGCCATGCCGCGCGGGATGATCGTCACCTTGTGCAGCGGGTCGGCATGCGGAATCACCGCCGCCACCAAGGCGTGTCCGGCCTCGTGGTAGGCCGTGGTCCTCTTCTCCGCTTCGCTGATGATCATCGACCTCCGCTCAACGCCCATCATGACCTTGTCCTTCGAAAGCTCGAAGTCCGCCATGGTGGCGACCTTGCGGTTCTGGCGGGCGGCGTGCAGCGCGGATTCGTTCACCAGGTTGGCGAGGTCGGCGCCCGAGAAGCCCGGCGTGCCGCGCGCGATCACGCTCAACTCCACGTCGTCGGCGAGCGGGACCTTCTTGGTATGCACCTTCAGGATCGCCTCGCGTCCCTTCACGTCGGGACGTGGCACCACCACGCGGCGGTCGAAGCGTCCCGGCCGCAGCAGCGCCGGATCGAGCACGTCGGGCCGGTTGGTGGCGGCGATCAGGATCACGCCTTCGTTCGAATCAA
>JBGPDC010000007.1:0-55232 GCA_041482115.1 Terriglobia bacterium
CGCCCGGCTGCGGCCTCGAAGGTCCAGCGATCGAGCGGCGCCGCCTCGAGCGCCAGATCGAACATGGGCCGCGTCCCTCCACCAGACAACCGTCGCGAGGCCCCGCCGGCCACCGACACCCGCACCGCGGGCGCCAGCAGAAAACTCCCTCCGGCGGAAAACTCGTTCACCCCGGCGCTCTCTTCCCCGGCCGTAAACGGACCTCCCAGCGGCGCCGACGAGTGGTAATGCCGGACGTCCAGGCGCAGCGAGTGGTCCTCCCGCCAGGGCCCCGCCATGCGGAACCCGTAGAAGGCGTCGTGGATGCCGTCCGAATCGTTGTAGCCCGAGTATTCCGGCTCCACCGACAATCGCGCCGGCCGGCCCATTTCCCGCTCAAAGAGCTGGTAGGCGCCCGCATAACCGGCTTGCGGCGTCACGCCGCCCAGACGGCTCACCTGGTCCGCCAGCGTCCGGTACTCCTGGCGCGCCGCGCGGTTCTGCCCGAGATCCCGCAGCGCGTACACCTGTGCCACGCGCGCCTCCGGCAGCTCCGGCGCCAGCTTCACGGCCTGCCCGGCGGCGGCGCGTGCCGAGGCCCGGCGGTCGCCCGCCCAATGCAGCACCTCGGCCTTGAGCGCCAGCACCTCGGCGTCCTGCGGATTCGCCTCCAGCAGCCGGTTGCACAGCCGCTCGGCCGCCGCGTAGCTCCCCCGGTAGCGATAGAGCCGGACCAGCTCGATCGTCGCCGCACGGTCGCTAACGCCGCCCTTCAGATACACCTCGTAGCTCTCGATGGCCCCCGCCGTATCCCCCGACCAGGCCTGGTTCCGTGCGAGGCGCAGCTCTACGTCGGCGCGCCGCCCCGGATCTGAGGCGGTCAGCGGCAGCATCGCCCGCAGCGTCTCAATCGCCTGCGCATACCTTCCGCCCATCGCATAGGACCCGGCCAGGGCTTCGAGCACTCCGAGATCACCGGGCGTCGCCTGCCTCGCCTGCTCGAGAACCGCCAGCTTCTGCTGGTAGTCGGGCGGCAAAGCCGGCGGCAGCGCGGGCGCTTGAGCCCCGGCGGGCGCCACCAGCACCAGCAGCATCAACAGAAAATATCGCATCGTCACTTCCTCCACGCGCGGTTGCCAGTCGCCAGATCGAGCAGGTATTTGAGTACCGCCGCCAGGTCCACCCCCAGGCTGACCAGCCGGATCGGCGTGGACGCGAGCATCATGGCCGCCGACCGGAACCGCGCCCCCGAGTCCGCCACCACAAAGGTCCCCACGGTGCACAGGCTCGCCTCCAACGCCACGGTGAAGAGCGCCAGGCGCGGACTGAAGATGGCCAGCAGGATCAGGATCACCGGGTAGGTGACCTTCTCAAATATCGAGAACAGGTCCAGCAGGCCCAGCCGCCGTCCGAAGCGCCGCGTATGCTCTTCGCCCCACGGCGCGCGGTACTGCTCCCGTATCTGGCGCCGCTCGGCGCCCTGGGATCCGGCCTGGCCGTTCTTCCCGGTCAATACGCCCTTCAGCAGCCGGAAGATGGAGAGCGGCAGGTCCTTGAAGTAGTACTGGCTTTGCAGAAACGAGCTGGACCACAGGTATAACTGCCGCGGCAGCACGGGCAGCTCCGGCTCGAGCGATTCGCACCGCACGCCCGGCACCTGCGTGTTGCGGTAGCCTCGCCACGCGAAGAAGTGGCCAATGTAGATGTCCTCGGAGTTCGAGAGGTTGTCGCCGATAAGCGGGCCGGCGTACTCGAAGCATTCCCGCAGCCGGGCGGTCCGGTAAGCCACGGCGCATCCGGCGGGGCTCAGCCGCGACCCAAAGAGCTTCAGGTGGCCGTCATAGAGCACGCGGTGCAGAAATAAGTAGAGCGCCGTCCGGTACATCACCGTGACCCATTCGAGTGCCGCCTCGAGTCCGCTCCGCTGTTCCGCCGCCTGCGGCCCGAACTCTGCCACCAGCGCCTGGAGCGCGGGGTCCGACTTCACCAGCGCCACCCGCCGGCGCCGGGCGAGCGGCATCACCTCGCCGCACGTCGAAGCCACGCCGGCGTTGCGGAACAGTTCCTCTACCAGCCGCGAGAGGTAGTGCGGCTCGCGCAGCACGGTGTCGCCGTCCAGCACCACCATGGCGTCGGCGTCGCTCGCCTGGCACTCCTTGCGCACGGTCGGCGTCTTGCCGATGGACTGCTTCCGCACCACTAGCGCAATCTGGCGCCCGGTCATCTCGCTGTAACGCCGCACCACGGCGGCGGTGGCGTCGGTCGAGCCGTCGTCCACCACGATCACCCGGCGGACCGGAAAGTCCTGCTGGAAGAGCGAGTGCAGGGTCAGAGCATGGTAGGGGCCTCGTTGTGGGCGGGAATTACGACGTCCACGCGGGCCGACCGCCAGTCGAAGGACGGCGTCGGCTTCGTGCGGTCGAAGCCCTTCAGCTTCCCCCATAATGCCAGCAGCACGGTCGGAGACAAGCACCAATACGAAATCGCAGCCATATGAATTCAGTCCCATTTCGAGAATAGGGACGTTTCAATGCCGCGCCAATGACACCGTAGTCCTCTACCTGCGGGTTCAGACCATCAAGGGTACTTTAGTGTCAGAGAGGGTTATATAAAGGAATAGTACAGGAGAGGCGGGAAAACCGGACCGGCCGCGTTGGAGTGCGGCCGGCCCGGCCAAGCGATTAGAACTGCACGCGCAAACCGAAGCGGAAGTACCTCGGATCGATCAGACGGCCTAGCGGAACCTGGGTGGTGATCTGGCTGAATCCGTTCAGATTCTTCACCGAACCATCGCCATTCAACTGCAGGTTGGACACGTTCGAGCCGGGATTGCCGAAGTGTGGGGTGTTGCTCAGGTTGAAAGCCTCCGCCCGGAACTGGAGCTTGAAGCGCTCCGTCAGATTGAAAGAGCGGAATAAGCTCAGGTCCAGGTTCGTATTGCCCGGCCCGCGCAGGATGCCGAAGCCCGCGGTCCCGAAGCGAGCGTCGGTCACCGGCGCAAACGCCGTCGGATCGAAGTAGGCCTGGCCCCCCAAGCCGCTGCCCAGGGTCGCCACGCTCGATTTTACGAGGTCGGCGCGCTGCGTACCGGCATTAGGAGCGTTGAGGGAGGTGTTCGCGGCGGTGACATTGTAAGTCAATCCGGAGACGTGGCCTAAGACCGCCTGCGTGCTCCAACCGCCGGCGACCCACGCCGCAGGACCGCTCTTCAACATGGGCTTGTTCTTGCCAAAGGGCAGCTCATAGACGGTGGCCACATGGAAATTGTGCGTCACGTCCAACGGCATCGTGGACCGATTGAGATTCTGGTATTGCGGAATCAGAATCGCCGGTGATGAAGTTTCCGTGCAGCACATCCCAATCTCGTGCGACCAGGTGTAGGCAGCCTGCACCGAGAGTCCGGCGGCCAGTCGCCGCGACAGCATGGTCTGCAGCGAATGGTAGTGAGCGCTGCCGACCGGCAAGAGGACCTGGACGGAACCGGTGATGCCCTTGGAGAAGAAAGGCTGGCTGGCGGTGCCGCCGCCGACCTGGCCGTAATTGATGTTGTATGGCGCGTTCAGCTTGACGTCGTGAGTCCCCACGTATCCGACGGAGCCGGTAAATCCACCCTTCAGCTCTCTCTGCACCGTGAAGTTCCAGGATTCAATGTAGCCGCGCTTAAAGTCTAACGGAGTGGTATAGAGGTTCCCGGTTCCGGGAGGCGGGGTGATCTTGCCGTCGGTGAAGACCGGGTTGGGAATTACGGGGATACCCTGGCTGACCGAGCCCGCCGGTTGGAACCCGTTGGGACCGTTGAAGACGGCAGCGACCACATCCGGGTAGCTCTTCATCCCGTTGCGAGACATGCTGACCTGGAAGGGAGAGATGGCAAAGCCCGCGCGGATGACCGTTTTCTCGGAGGGCCGGTAGGCGATTCCGAGGCTGGGAGCAAACAGCTTTTTCGAGACGTTAATGCCGCAGTTATCCGGAACCGAGCCGAGCCCGCATACCGACAACACGTTGGTGGGGGTGTCGTAGTAGAAGATGCCCCGGTTTTCCTCGCGGGGGACCGGATAGTACTCCCAGCGAACACCGTAGTTGACGGTTAATTTCCGGTTGACCTGCCACTGATCGCGGACATACATGCTGTACTGCCTCATGCGCAGCGTCTCGTGGGGCTGCACCACCTGCACAAAGTTTTGCTCGGCCTGCGCGAGACCCAGGATGAAGTCACCCACGGCATTGTAAGGGGTGGGACCCGCGCCGCCTTTCACTGTAGTTACGCCGCCGGAAAAGAAGAATCCGCTCGGCGACACTTCAATGTGATTGTTATGAATTCGGGTGATGTCCACGCCGAATCGAATACTGTGCGACCCGTGGATCTTGGTGGCGTTGGCCACGTACTCGAAAACCGGCTGGTTGTACTCGAGAGCCGGATACGAGTAGCCATAAGTAATGCTGCCCACCCCGCTGGCGCCATAGTTGGCGATGCCAAACGCCGGCAGGCCGCCGGACCAAGGCAGCGGGCCTACGTTGGTGCCCGGGATTCCCAGCACGTCGGAGCCATACCGCTGATCGGTGATCGTCGGGAACAGCAACTGGTACGCTCTGGTAATGCCCCAGGTGCCGTCGATAATGAACGTCGGACTCGCCACGTAGGTCACCGACCCCGAGAACGCCGTGGTGGCGCCGTGCTGCAGGTAGTTGCCGGCCCCCGAGAAGGAAAGCGACGGCCAGCCGCCGCTATTCCCGCCCAAAATCTGGCCGAACAGCGGGTCCTGTTTGTTGTAATAAGGCTGTTTGCCGTAGCGGCCGGAGAAGCGCAGCTTGGAGCTGGCCTGGTAGTCCACCTTGGTGTCGACCTTGTGCAGGTTGTAAACCGTCGCCTGATTCACGAAGTAGTTGTTCACGATACCGGGCAGGTTCGGCTGCGGGATGAGCGGGGTCAGCTTACCAATGATGGGATTGAGCTGGTTTTTGGGAATGATGTTGTTGAGATAAGCCGTCCGACCGCTGCCGTCCGCGATCCCGGTGGTGGGATCGTAGATGGGAGTGCCGGTGCCGGTCATATCGCCCGCGAGCATCGCTTGAGTCGGGACACCAATGACCGCCGCATTCGCCTGATGCAGAAAGTCGCCTTCGTAGCTGCCAAAGTAGAACAGCTTGTCCCGAATGATGCGCCCACCCAGCGAACCGCCCAAGTTGTTGTCGACTAAGTGGGCAACCTTGGTGCCCGGGGGCGCGAAAAAGTTGCGGGCCGTAGTCGCGCTGTTGATGTGGTACTCGTACAGCGACCCGTGCATCTCGTTGGAACCACTCTTCAGCATGACGTTGACCGAAGCGCCGCCCGCTTGTCCTTGTTCGGCGTCGGGGCTGTTGGTCACCACGTTCACGTTCTCGATGGCTTCGACGGACGGGACGAAGGACTGGTACTGCACCACCCAGGGGTTATTGGCGTTCATGCCCTCGATGCGGACGGTCGCCCCGGCCACGCCGGTCCCGTTGGCCGAGAACTGCATCGACTTCGAAGGATTGTTGGTGCCGCCATTGAGCTGCCCGCCGGGAGGGGTCATGCCGGGAACCAGGGTCAGCAACCCGAGGTAGGTCCGGTTGGGCTGGGGCAGTTGTTGCAGCGCCGCCGTAGACACCTCGGAATGCACGTCGGCACGGTCGGTTTGCAGCGCGGCGGCTTCGGCGGTGACCTGCACGCTCTCCGCCACGGCTCCGATTTGGAGAGGTGCGTCGACGCGGACGACAACATTCTGGTTTACAACGATGTTGGAGGTGAGATAACCGCGAAATCCTTCTTTGGTGATTTCCACCTGGTAGTTACCCGCGGGCACCGTCGACACCGTGTAAGCGCCGGCCTCGTTCGTCTGGACGGTACGCGATACATTGGTCAGTGTTTCAGTGATTTTGACCGTGGCGCCCGGAACTGCGGCGCCGCTCGCGTCGGTCACGTTACCGACCACGGAACCAAAGATCACCTGGGCTGTGACAGGTTGGCTGGCGAGCGCCAGCGCCAAAGCCACCGCGATGATTCCCCAGGCTGAAAGCCGAAAGGTAGAACGGTTACACATCTGACACTCCCCCTCTTTTTAGGACCCAGGCCCTAGATTCTAAGCAAAGCCCCCTGCAAAGTACACGTCCCCAGCAGTATAGTGCCGTCTCCCAGACTTGTCAAACCCGGGCTGGTAAATTTCCCGGCCGCGCCTTCACTTCACGAACTTCTGCACCCGCCAGTTGAGCTCCGCCACGTAAACTTCCCCGGCCTCGCCCAGGGAGATGCCGTGGGCGGCGTTCACGTGTCCCGGCAGGTTGCCCGGCGGGGCCAGGGTTCCCAGAACCTGTCCATCCAGGTTCAGCAGGACGACCCGGCTGCCTCCGGCCGCCCAGATCCGCTGGTCCTTAGTGATCGCGAGTCCCGAGAAGCCGCCGATGTCCGTCCATTGGGTCAGAAACTTCCCGTTCGCGTCGAAGATCTCGATGCGCCGGGTTTCGCGGTCGGCGATGTAGACCCTCCCCTGCGCGTCGAGCACCACGGCGTGGGGCAGCATGAACTCGCCGGGTCCCGTTCCCTTCGCGCCCCACTCGAGCAGGTATTGCCCGTCGCGCGAGAACTTCACCACCCGGGAGTTGCCGTACCCGTCGGTCACGTAGAAGTCGCCGTTCGGCGCGAAGGCGACATCGGTGGGCATGTTGAAGTTGGCATGTCCGGTGCCCGACACTCCCTTGCGGCCAAGCTGCATCATCACCCGCCCTTGCGGGTTCATTTTCACCACCACGTGTCCGCCGTCGTCGACGGCCCAGATGTTGCCATCCGGGTCCACGCGCACCGTATGGGCCCCGCAGGAATCGCAGGCGGGCCGCGCCGGGATGTGGGCGTAGGTAGGATTGTTAGGCCCCGGGGACCAGGAGACCATCCCGTCGCCCCAGGCGCGCACGAACTTCCCGGCGTTGTCGAATTCCATGAGCGGGTGCGGGCCGCGGTGGAACACGAGCACGTGGCCGCGCGCGTAAGCCGCGACCCCGGCGACCTCGCCGAAGTTCCACCCCGCCGGGAGGTCCGGCCAATCGGGCACGGCTTTGTAACCCAGAGACGGGACCCCGCCCTGCTGGCAGAGCAGGGAGCCGAGGAAGGTAACCGCAAGCAGGCTCACACGGCCAAGGCGCATAACGGTACTCCTTGCGAAGTTTCGGCGCAAGGGAATTATATACCTACAGCGGATCTTGAGTCGTTTTCCCGCACACTGGCGGTTCAGCGTGCCGGCGCTATTCGCAAAGGTTGCTCTAGCTGGAACGTCAGGAGCGTCTCCGGTGGGATTTTGACCGAGCCGCCTTTGGTAAGGACCTGCGTCACCGCACCGGCTCCGGCTCCGGCGCCCGCTCCAATCGCCGCGCCTCTGCCCCCGCCCGCGATGGCGCCAATAATCGCCCCCAACGCACCGCCTCCCCCCACGTATTCGGCCGTGCGCTTGTTCGCGCCCAGCCCCTGTTTGCCGCGTCGTCCGGCATCGGAGCTGACGACCACATACTGCCGGCCACCGACCGATACGGAAACCAGATCCACCACCAGATCCGCCGACCCGGTAATCCGGCCGCCCCGCGTTGCCGATCGAATCGCCAATTGAGCGTTGGCGCCTTGCGGCAGCACGACCTCGCCGGCCGGGTCGAGCACGTCGCGGTAAATCTCGGCGGCGTACGTCTGGCCCTCGGCGGCAGTACGCGAATCGATATTTTCGTCGGTGCGGACCTCTACCTTAGTACCGACCGGTAGTAGGAAGGTCGTGGTTGAGATATGTGATTCTTCCGGATGAAAGCGCGGAGGCGTGGGTGGGCCGTCGTTGTGGACGCGCGCGCGGCGTCCTTGCGGTCTGGCACCGTCGGCAGGCGGGGAGGTTGCGGCCGGCGAAGTCTCGTCCCCGTAGTCTATCGTTCGTACATTCCGCATCTCCAGGACACGGCTCGTGCCGTCGACGGCTTTCAATGTAATCTGCGCGGGTGAGCTCTGCACCACTTCGCCTGAAAGACGCGTGCCGTCTCGCAAGACGATCGTCGCCTCCGGACTCGTCGCCGCCGCAGAGTCTTTCTTTTGGCAGCCGGAAGCGAGGACCATCCCACAGCATGCCAATGCCGCCAGTACCTGAGCACGCATCGAGCCCATGGTATCAAAAGACCACGGAACCGGTTCGATCACGACCTTCCCGGCGGTCACGAGGGCGTGCGCACCGGGACGCGGCCCGGCATGATATGGTACGGTCCTGGAACGAAGAGCTGCTCCAAGGAGAGAGACGATGAAAAAGCTGGTGATGGCCGCCGCCGTGGCGGCCTTGGGGATCACGTTTTGGGCCGGCGCGGCCGATGGCCCGGATTCGGGTGTCATCTTCATTGACAAAGACAAAGTCGCCGCCGGCTTCGCCAAGGGCGGCACGCTGCTCAACCAGGGCGCGTACCAGATTCTGACCAGCCGGCGCGTGGGGCCAGGCCAGGTCGAGGTCCACGCGCTCGACAGCGACATCATGTACGTCACCGAAGGCTCCGCCACGATCGTCACCGGCGGAACCGTGGAGGAAGGAAAAACCACGGCTCCCAACGAAATCCGGGGCAAGAGCATCAAGGGCGGGCAAAGCCGCCATCTCACCAAAGGGGACGTCTTCATCGTTCCGCACGCGGTGCCGCACTGGTTTTCGCAGGTGGACAAGCTGGTGACGTACTACGTGGTGAAGGTCCGCACGGGGAAGTGACGCGGTGAAAGGCTGGCTGCTCGCCGGGATGCTGGCGCTCGCAGCGCGGGGCCAGGACCTGCCGCGCGGGCGCGTCATTGAAGATGTAAAGTGCGCCGGCAACCCGTCGCAGAGCTACGCGCTTTATCTTCCTTCCAACTATTCCGACGAGCGGCAATGGAGCGTGATCTTCGCCTTCGACCCGCGGGCCCGGGGACGCGCCGCGGTGGAGCCGTTCCTCGCCGCCGCCGAGAAGTATGGCTACATCGTGGCCGGGTCGAATAACTCGCGCAACGGGTCCTGGCAAGCCAGCCTGGTGGCGGCGGACGCGATGGCGGTGGACGTCAGCAGCCGCTTTGCGATCGCCCCGCGACGCGTCTATACGGCGGGACTCTCGGGCGGCGCGCGCGTGGCGATGGGGGTGGCGCTCAGCGGGAAAATCGCCGGCGTGATCGCCTCGAGCGCCGGCTTTCCCGACGCCCAGCCGCGCAAGTCGGCGAGCTTCGCCATTTTCGGCACGGCGGGCACCGAGGACTTCAACTATCTAGAAATGCGCCAGCTCGACCGCGCGCTGACGACACCGCACCGCGTGGCGATCTTCGAGGGCGGCCACACCTGGCTGCCGAGCGAGCTGGCGGTGGACGCTATCGAGTGGCTGGAGATCCAGGCCATGAAGTCCGACCGGCGCGAGCGAGACCAGCCGCTGATCGACCGCCTCTTCGCGAAGCGCCAAGAGCATGCCGCGGCGCTCACCAATGAAAAGGACGCGGCGGTGGCTCTCAAAGCGCTGGCCGCCGATTTCAAGGGGCTGAAGGACGTGACGGCGTTCACCGCGCGCGCCGTCGAGCTGCGGCGGAAGAAATCCGTGCAGGACGCCTTCAAGAAAGACCGCGCGGCGCAAGACCGCGAGGAGGGGCTCGTGAGGGAGATCGGCGCCCTCGAGGGAGGCCTCACCGATCCGGACCGCCGGGCTCTCAGTCTCGGGCAATTGCGCCGCAGCCTGACGAACCTCGCGCGCCAGTCGAACGCGCCCGAAGATTCTCCCGAGCGGCGAATGGCGCGGCGGGTCCTGCGGGGCACGTTGGTGGGCGGTGCGGAGCGCTTTCCAGACGTGGATTACCGCAAGCTCCTCGAAGAAGTGCGGTCGGCGGCCGGCAGTCCGTTTGGCCGGAATCCCTAATCCTCGCGCTTCCGCATGGCGTCGAAAAGATCGGCGATCGACACCGGCTCGGGACCGCGCCCGACCAGCACCATCTCGTCGCCCACTTGCAGGCGGCCCGGCTGCGCCACCGCCAGGTAGAAGCCGCTCCGGCCGCTCTCGAGAAAGCGCCGGATCACGCGAGGCGTCCCAAACTTCAGACCCAGCTTAAAGCACGGTGAGCGCGGCTGGACGACGCGGAGCACGGCCGTCCCCGCGCGGTATTCGTCGCCGATCCAGAGGTCCTTCTCGGCGAGGCCGGTGACCGTCAGATTCTCGCCGAACATGCCGTAGGGAAGCTCCTTATCCGGATACTCGGCCCGCCAGAAGGGATAGTGCTCGGCGGGATACGCGTAGACCGCCTTGTCGGGTCCACCGTGGTAACGGTGGTCGACCTGGAAATCGCCGGCGAGGCCTTCTAAGCCCACTTCAACCGGGTTCGCCGTGGGGATCTTATAGATGCCGGTCGGGACGTCCCGGCCGCGCGAGCGGAAGCTATGGGGCGTGGCGAGGTTAACTGAGACGATAGAGGCCATACATAGTAATAGATGCGCGCGCCGGCCGCGAGGAAGCAACGTCCTTTGCGCTACCATCAGGACGTGCCACCGCGCGCCTCAGAGCAGGAGTTTCGCCGGCTGCCCTCGGTCGAGGAGGTCTTGCAGCAGGTGGCCGTCCTCCGGCTGCTCGACCGGTTCCCGCGCGAGTTGGTGGTAAGCGGGGTGCGCGAGACTCTCGGTGAGATTCGGGCGGCCATAGCGGCGGGACGCAACGGCGACGTCGAGACGAGCCTCGCGACCCTGGCGGAAACCGTCGCGGATCGCGTGGAAGCAGCGGTCCGCACGCCGCTGCGGGCGGTGATCAACGCTACGGGCGTCGTGCTGCACACCAACCTCGGCCGCGCCCCCCTCGCACCGGCGGCGGTCGAGGCCATCCGCGAGACGGCCGGCGTCTACACCAACCTCGAGTATGACCTCCAGGCCGGAGGGCGCGGCCGGCGGGACGTCCACGCGGCGGCGCTGCTCGAGCGCCTGCTCGGCGTGCCGGCCGTGGTGGTGAACAACAACGCCGCGGCGATCTTCCTGGTCCTGAGCGAGCTGGCGGCGGGAGGCGAAGTGATCGTCTCACGCGGCGAGCTGGTCGAGATCGGCGAGGGGTTTCGGATTCCCGATATCCTCGCCCGCAGCGGGGCGCGCTTGCGCGAGGTCGGCGCCACCAACCGCACGCGGATCGACGATTACCGTAACGCCATCACCGCCGAGACGCGCCTCCTGCTGCGCGTGCACCGCAGCAACTTCCGCATCGTGGGATTCACCGAGCGCCCCACTCTGGAGGAGTTGGTTCGCCTCGGGCAGGAGAAAGGGCTGCCCGTCGCCGAGGATCTCGGCAGCGGCTGCCTGGTGGACCTCACCGCCTACGGCCTCGACCGCGAGCCGCTGGTGAGCGAGAGCGTCGCGGCCGGCGTGGACGTGATCACGGCGAGCGGCGACAAGCTGCTCGGCGGGCCGCAGGCCGGGATCATCGCGGGCAAGAAGGAGTGGGTGGCGCGCATCCGGCGCAACCCGCTGTTCCGGGCGCTGCGCGTGGATAAGCTGACCTACGCCGCCCTCGGGGCCACGCTGCGCGAGTATCTGCTCGGCAACCACGCGGGCATTCCGATCCTGGCGATGCTGTCAGCGACCGAAGGCGACGTGCGCGCGCGCGCCCGGCGGCTGCGGGAAGCCCTCGGCGAGTTGCGGGGCGAGGTCGTCAGCGGATGTTCGGTGGTTGGTGGTGGCTCAACCCCGGCGATGGAGCTGCCGACCGCCCTGCTCGCGCTCGACCCGCCCAACGGAGTCTCCATCACCACCCTCGAGCGACGTCTGCGCACGGGCGCCATGCCGGTGATTGCGCGCGTCGAAAAGGACCGTCTGATGTTCGACCTGCGGACGGTGTTTCCGCAACAGGAAGCGGCGTTAGCCGATATGATCCGGCAGGCCTGGGGCGTCAGGACCGGCGGCCGAGCGCCTGCCTAATCGCGCCCGCCACCTCTCCGGCCAGCGCCTCATAGCCGGTGTCCGTGTAGTGGACGTTCGCGGGTTGCTGGATCGCGTCGAGCCGCGGCAGCGCAAAAGCGTAAAGATCGTCGATCGGAATGCCGTTCTCGTCCATGATTTTCTTCGCCGCAGCGTTGTAGACCGGCACATCGCGGCTGTCCCGGCGCGGATTCAGCTTCTCTACCGGCACGGGCGGTACCGGGGTCGTGCTGGCCCAGATCGACTTGGCGCCCGTCGCTTTCAATCGGGCCACCAACTCCCGCAGATTCTTCTCGTACTGCGCAAGCGGGACCTGGTGCTGGCCCTGCTCGTCGAGCTTCAGATCGCGCAGTCCCCAGTTGAAGTGAATCACGTCCCAGCCGCCGTCACCGAGCCAGCTCGTCAGGTTTTCGAGGCCGTTGGTGGTGGGGCCGCCGTTGACCGGAAGGCCCGCTACGGTCGCCTGATCGGCCAATAGTTTGCGCACCGGCCCGATGTAACCCATCGAAATCGAGTCGCCGATCAGAAGCACCCGCGCGAGCGGCGCGCCCTTCAATGCTACCGGGCCGGCGCCTGCCAGCGCTACGAGGAACGTCCGGCGAGTGATCTGCAGCATCTAGTTGGCTCGCTCGAGATAGGTCCCCTCGGCCGTGTTCACGCGGATCTTCTCCCCTTCCGTGATGAAGGACGGCACCTGCACGACGAGCCCGGTTTCGAGGGTGGCCGGCTTGGTGACGTTCGACACCGTGGAGCCCCGCAGGGAAGGCTCCGTCCCGACCACTTTCATATCCACGGAGGCCGGCAGCTCCACGCTCAGCGGCTTGCCTTCGTAGAACTCCACGTTCACCTTCAGGTTGGGGATCAGGTATTGCACCGCGTCGCCGAGCAGGTCCTTGGTAAGGTGGATCTGCTCGTAGGTGCCGGTATTCATGAAGTAGAAATACTCGCCGTCGTCGTAGAGGTATTCCATTTCCTGCTCGTCCAGGAGGGCCTTTTCCACCTTGTCTTCCGAGGAAAAGCGGTGCTCGGCCAGGGACCCGCTGCGCAGGTTGCGCATCTTGGCCTGGACGAAGCCGCGCAGGTTGCCCGGCGTGCGGTGGAAAACGCTGAAGATCGAATAAAGGTCGTTGTTGAACTTGATGACCATTCCAGGACGGAGCTGGGTGACTTGAATCATGTTGGAATTGGGGTACCGGCGTGGATCTTCATTATAGGAACGGGTTGGGCGTGGGGTCAAACGGCCAAAATCGCTCAGGTTGTTGACTTTTCTCCTCTTGCGGCGGTATGCTCCAGCCAAACCGGGGAACGCCTGTCCGTACGTAAAGGAGCCAGTTGATGAAAACCGTCCGTAGTCTCACTGCGAGCGCAGCGGCTGTGTGTCTGACGCTCTTTCTCTCCACCCTGTGCCTGGCGCAGTCCGCCCCAGCGCCTCCCGCCCACAGTCAGGTCGTGATCACTCACGTCAAATCCGACATGGTTAACGAATGGATCGACCTCCAGAAGAACGAGCTAATACCGGCCCAAAAGAAGGGAGGCATAAAGACGCGCACCACCTACCAGACGGTCTTTGGCAACACCAACGAATACGTCACCGTCGTTCCCTTCGACAAGTATGCCGTGTTCGACGGCGAGACCCCGCAGATCCGCGCCCTGGGCGCCGCGGCATCGGCCCGGCTCGTAGCCAAGTTGCAGAAGTGTACCGAGAGCCGCCAGGTATTCATTTCAAACGCTATGCCCGAGCTGAGCACTGCCGCACTGGCGGACGCTCCTCCCATTGGAGTCTTCACTCGGGTCCGGGTCGCCCCCGGCAAGCTGCCGGATTACGAAGCCTTCGTCAAGACCGAGCTGCTGCCTATTTACAAAAAGTTGAACGCGCCCCTTACCACCAGTCGTCGCGGCCTCGGGGCCAATGCCAACGACGTGGTCTCCGTCGCGTGGGTCAGCAAGATGGCCGATCTCGACGCCGGTAGTCCCATCCTACGCGCACTCGGCCCGGCAGGAGTGAGCAAGCTCTTGGCGAAGAGCGGGACTATGTCTACGCTGGTCGAACAGGTGGTCCGCCGGCGCGTCCCAGACTTGAGCTTCTAGAAGTCACTCATTAGAAATCACTTGCGTGTGCAGTCTGCCAATTGGCAGACTGCACTTCGCGCAGTCACAAACGGCTAGAAAAATGGCTGGGGGTGGAACCGAGAAATAAAAATGGTTCCAAGTGACCCAATCGGCAGCTCAGTTCTCTCCCGTCTAGCTCGGTTAGAACTGTGTGGCTGTTGGCGCCGTCCGGTATCCTCGGAGCTCCCCTCACGACGCCTTTCGACGCCGCAAAGATCGCTGCTCCGAAGCCCGGTCGCTGGCTTTCCAGCAACCAAAACCCTCGCCTCAGACCGGCCTTTCGCTCGCCCGCCGCGATCGGTTTTTTACACCGCCCGCCACGAGGTCAATGTTCCTGGCCTAGCCCTTCTGCGAACCGTTGAACCGCCTCCACCGCCCGCTCTGCCTTAGCTCCCCCGCCCGGCCGCCGGTTGCTCACCAGCCTTCCGTTCGGGCTCATCGCGTCCGGCCCCGTTGCAGCGGCCTCGCTTCTACGGCTGCCCGCGCCGCACCGGCCCTGGCTCCCGGCCCCGGGTTGTTACGCCCTTGGCCTCTCAACGCCCTTGCCGGCTCCACGCGGTCAAGGTCTACCTCCCTGAGGGGCCCGATTTCCCTTCGCTCCCCGCCGGTTTCTTGGTAGATCCGACGGATCAACGTTCCAGGTCCGCTACCCTTCCGGAGGCCAACTGCTTGTTAGACCTCTTGGAACCGTCTATATCTATACGCCTATGCCCCGAAGGTGTCAATCCTTTTTCGGTTGTCAGGGTCCTTTTATGCACAAGAATATCTCTCTCCAAATCAGTAAGTTGCAGGCCAAGGCTGGTTGATTAGGTGTGAATAAAACGTGCGGCCGCCGAGTTGTTTGTATTAGACTGGCCTACGCCGTGCGGCCTACGACTCCGCGGCCTGCCACCGCCTCTTCATAGATCGAAAGCACGCGTTTCGCGGTGCGGTCCCAGCTAAAACTCGCGACCTGCTGGCGGCCGCGCTCCGCGAGCCTGGCACGCAGGTCGTCGTTGAGCAGCGCTTCCCGGATGCCGCGCACAATGTCGAAAACGTTTTCGGGATTGACGAGCACGGCCGCGTTGCCGACCACTTCCGGCAGCGAAGAAAGGTTCGAGGTCACCACCGGAGTGCCTTGCGCCATGGCTTCGAGCGGTGGCAGACCGAAGCCCTCGTAGAGCGACGGGAATACAAAGGCTGCCGCGCTGCGGTAGAAGATGCGCAGCGTTTCGATGGGCAGAAAGCCGAGGAAGCGCACGCGGTGCAGGATGCGGCTGCGAATCACGGAACGGCGCAGGTCGGGGTGCGCGGCCAGCTCGTTGCCGATGATGAGCAGGCGCAGGTCCTTGTAGCGCGGATGCTGGTCGAGCTCGGCCTGCACCACCGCGAAGGCCTCCACCAGGCGCGGCAGGTTCTTTTGCGGCTGAATGTTGCCGACATAGAGCAGGAACGGGTATTCAACCTGGTAGCGTTCGAGGGTGCGGCGGCGGTCCTCTTCGGAATCCGTGAGAAGAAACTGTTCGCTGATGGCGTTAGGCACGACCTCGATGCGGTCGCCCGGCAGTCCAAGCAAGTGCATCAGGTCGCGGCGCGTGGCCTCCGAGACGGCGATGATCCGGTCGGCGCGCCGCAGGCCGTGACGGAGCATGTGAAAACGGGCCTCGGCGCGCAGGTTCGAGCCGAAGGCGGCGCGAAAGACAATCTTGTCGAGGTCGTGGACCGTCACCACGTAAGGGCAC
Source organism: Terriglobia bacterium (assembly GCA_041482115.1). Taxonomy (GTDB): domain Bacteria; phylum Acidobacteriota; class Terriglobia; order Bryobacterales; family JACQDG01; genus JBGPDC01. The sequence continues at coordinate 15,725 of JBGPDC010000007.1, forward strand.
GGCATGAAATAGGGCACCAGGCGGTGCGGGACGTGGAAGACGTCGGGCCTCAGGCTGCGCAGCAGGAACTGGAAGCGCAGGTGGCTATCGAGGCTGGCATAGCCCTTCTCGTAAGGCAGAAAACGGAAGTTGGCGGGCAGTCCCTGGAAGGAGTCCTGCTGGCGGGCTTCACCGACCAGGGCGTACTCGTGGGCCGCGCCGCTACGGGCGAGCGCGCGCACCAGATTGTGGATGTAGGTGCCCACCCCGAACGCGTCGGACCGGCGGACGTCGAAGCCGATCAGCATGAGGATGCCTCCGGCCCACTAGTGGCCCGTCGCAGGTGGTTCGTCACTAGGTATCATTCCGCCATACCAACGCAACTCTTCTCGCCCAGCCGCGACCGTCAGGGAGCGGTCCTACCGGCTGGGGACGAGCTTCATCCGCCAGGCATAGAGCGGAAAACGCTCGGCCAGCTCCAGCACGCGGCGCGAGACGCTCTCGATCACCGCTTCGTCGCCCGCGTGCCGCAGGACCTCCGCGATCCAGCCCGCGATCTGGCGCATCTCCGGCTCGCGCATGCCGCGGGTCGTCACGGCCGGCGTGCCCAGACGAATGCCGCTCGGGTTCAGCGGCGGGTTGGTGTCGAAGGGGATCGCGTTCTTGTTCGTGGTCATGTAAGCGCGGTGCAGGGCGAGTTCGGCGTCCTTCCCGCGCACGCCCTGGCTGAACACGTCAATGAGCATCAGGTGCGTGTCGGTGCCGCCCGAGATGACGCGGAAGCCCGCCTCCGCCAGCGCGGCGGCGAGAGCCTTGGCGTTCGACGCTACCTGCTTCTGATAGGTGACGAACTCCGGCGTCATGGCTTCCTTCAAAGCCACAGCCTTGGCCGCGACGATGTGGACCAGCGGGCCGCCCTGCGAGCCGGGGAACACGCTCGAGTCGATCGCCTTGCCGAATTGCTCCCGCGCCAGGATCAGGCCGGCGCGCGGCCCGCGCAGGGTCTTGTGCGTGGTCGTGGTGACGATGTCGGCCCACTGGCAGGGATTGGGATGGATACCGGCGGCCACGAGTCCCGCGAAGTGCGCCATGTCGACCAGGAATATCGCGCCCACCGCGTCGGCGATGGCGCGGATGCGGGCGAAGTCGATGATGCGTGGATAGGCGCTGCCACCGCCAATGATCATCTTCGGCTTGTGCTCGCGCGCCAGGCGCTCCAGTTCGTCGTAGTCGATGGTCTCGGTGTCTTTCTTCACGCCGTAGGGGACGATCTTGTAGGTCTTGCCCGAGAAGTTCAGGTGGTGGCCGTGCGTGAGGTGGCCGCCGTGGGCGAGGTTCATCCCGAGGATGGTGTCGCCGGGCTGGAGCACGGCGGAGTAAGCGGCCATGTTGGCCTGCGAGCCGGCGTGCGGCTGGGCGTTGACGTACTCGGCCCCGAACAATTTCTTGGCGCGCTCGCGCACCAGCTCTTCGACGCGGTCCGCGTATTCGCAGCCGCCGTAGTACCGCCGCCCGGGATAGCCCTCGGCGTACTTGTTGGTGAAGATGGACCCGGCCGCTTCGAGCACGGCCTCGGAGACGAAGTTTTCACTCGCGATCAGCTCCAGGTGCGTATGCTGGCGCAGCGTTTCGTTCTGGAGGGCTTCGTAGACTTCGGGGTCCACGGACTGCAAGGGACGGGAGGAAGGATATTCAGGCATGAAGGGCTCTCAGACTGGCGGTGCTGAACCCCAATTTTACCATCCTCGGACACGCCAAAAACGCCAGCTCATCGCGGCCACAGCAACTGCAGTCGGAAGGTCCTCCCAGCGGCCAAAACCGCGATCAGTGGTAGCCGAGCCTTGCGAGCTTGTCGTCAAATGCCTTAATACCGGCGGCGCGCTCCCGGAGAAGATCGTCGATGAGGCCCTGCTTGCGGTCCTCAAACGACTTCTGGTCTAAAAGGAACTCTTCGGCGTCGTCGCTCGGGTGTTCTTCCGGCATGGCAATGTTCCATTTTACGGCACGCCGCGCATCGACTGGATAGGAATGGTTGGCCATCAGTGCACCATGCTTCGGTTAGCTCATCACTTTTCCGAGGATGTCACCAGCACCGTTTCCTCTTCCGTCTCCGGCAGCGACGCAACGGCCGTCATGAGCTTCTGCCGAACTTCCTGTAGGCGCGCTTTAATTTCCTCAAAGGAAAGCTCCTCCGCCGAAGCAGAGATGAGCGTCTGAGACGCAGCAATAACGAAATGATCTGCCCCGGATATTGTCATTCCTCCACTCGAAAGGCGCCGCGCGAGCGCCAGAGTTTTACGCGTTATTTCATTCACGTCGTGCATTCCCGGCCGGGGGCCAGAGTGCTTCCGGCATACCAGAATCGCATCGAGGCTGATGGGGTCCTTCGCAGCGGACTTTGGGCTCGCTGCCCGCAATTCCGCATGCAGAGGGTGCGCAGCGACAACCTCCAGGCATGCGGCGGTGATTGCCTCATAAATTGCCGCCCAGCCTTCCTCACGCGAATGATGGAAGCTGAAGGCCAGAATCCCATCGTCTTTCAGAACCCGCCGGCATTCAGCGAACACGTAAGAAAGCTGTCGTGCGAATGTGCGCGGGTCTTGATGCTGGACTTCCCCGGCATCCGATGAGTCCGCCCTGTCAAACCACGGGTAGCGGCCCTTGAGAACGGGTGAAAGCCAGGCAAAGAAGAAATCGCTTAGCTCACTGTAATGCACGAAATCAAAATACGGAGGATCGGTCACCACGGCATCAACTGATGCGTCGGGCACAGGGAGCCGCGAACTGTCTCCATTCAGGACCAGAACGCCCCGCTCCGCGGCGTTCAGCTCGTCCCACGAAGCAAAGCTCGGCGCGTCAATGGGGCCGCTCGCTGTGGTCTTGCGCGATTGCCTGCCATCGCCGAAAAGCCCCGTATCAAGGGCGATCTCAAACGGCTCATCGAGGTAGCGTTTCGCAGGGAGAAGCCGGGATTCAAAGAGCGTGCTGAAGGTTCCACTGCTTTTTTCCGTCCCCCAAACGGAATTCTCCAGCGGCGTGCGCTCCGGCTTGAGGATGTGGTTCGAGAACATGTGCCTTACGGCGCCCGTTCCCTCTCCCTTGTAGCTGCAAAACAGATTGTTGAATTCAAGCGTGCTGGAGAACAGGCAGAGCATCTGTTCCTGAACGGCCTGATCTTCGATGCGCAGAATGTCACGAAGGAGCAGCCCGAGGCACAATAACTGCCGAGTATTATAGAAGTCGCGCCAACGCAGGTAGTTGTACCCGCGTGCCTGATCCGTATTGTGGCCTGGCCGGACTGCAAGCGCAGGCAGCGGAAGCGACTCACGAGATAGCCGGTCTTCAGCTTCCACATAAAGTGCCTGATCCTCAGCACGCGCAGGAAGATAAACTTTGTCGCCATTCGCCTTCAGCGCGAGCATCGCATAAAGCCGGTGCGCAGGTGGTGCCCCGTTCGCAGGAAGAAGGTCTTTGATCCTGTAGCGGTTTCCGTTTTTCGTGACGGCATATTGCCCGGAAGCCGGGCCTTCCTGAGGGTTGAACTTGTGCTGGCAGTTTGAACAAGTCAGCGCTGTTGCATCGTAACGGTCCTCGTTGACGTTCCAACAGGATGGACATATAATCTGCGCTTTGGGCTTCTTCTTGGGATAGGCGTCCTGAGCGAAAACATAGCGATCGAACAGCGGGACCGTGTCGCCATCCGGCGTCGAGACTGTTTTCACCCAAAAGAAGTAAAGCACGGGAATCGTATCGCCCGTTTCTGGGTCGAGCGTCTGGTAATATCGCCGGATTTCTGGAGCCACTGAGCGGCCCAGTTTCTCAAACGCGCCGCGCAAAGCTTCTTCAGGAACGCGCGTGAGCGCTTGCCGGACGACAAATGTGCTCACCGGGTTGATGTCGCAACCGATTGCCTTTGCGCCAAGTTTCAATGCCTCGCCTAGCGTCGTTCCACTCCCCATGAAGGGATCGAGCACAACCTTTCCCGCGAAGTTATGCCGTTCATAGAATGATCCCCAGACCTGGGTGCGTTCTGGACTCAGTGCCGCCAGCGTAATCGCGCGGAACACAGAGCCAAGCCGCGTGGCCCACCACTTGTGAATGTGATACAACGGCCGGTTGATTTCTTTGCGCCAGCTCTCATGCTCCGCAACCTGGCTCACTTCTACAATCGGGAAATCCTGCTCAAGCGCCGTCGCGTTGCGCACGTCGGCCAACACAGCTTTCTTGGCAGCAACTCTCATTCGTCGTCCGTTCTGTTGGCATCATCGGGGATTGGCATTTTCGAGACCATCGAGACGGGCTTTGCCGCTTGCGACTTCAGCCGGTACGCCACGAAGTGGTGGTCAGTACCGGCGCGTGGGTTCGCGATTTTCTCCGCCTTGATCTCATTTGTGCGAAGGTCGAAGGCGTAGCCGACCACGAGGCTATCCGCCTCAATGCGCACAAGCTTCCCCACTTCCTGAAACTTCGGATCGGGATCTGTGCCCTCTGGAACGATCAGAGTCATGAGCCCTGTCGTTCCTTCTGTCAGCGCGAAAGGCGTTGGCGCCACGTACATCTTCCGGTCACGGATCATGATGTCGCCGTAGGTTCCAAAACCTTTCACGCTCTTGTTCTTGTGCACGTAATTGTGATCGGCGTTCAGAAAATCGCCGTGACAAAGCACGAAGTCAACTACGGGATATTGGCGCCGCCCACCGCCCTGATCGGCATAAGGCGAGAGGTCCGCTGGGTAACGGCCGAAGACGTAGAAAATCTGCCGACCGTTGTGGTGACCCGTGGGAACTTGGCTGTTTGAATCGTAGTCCCGTTCCCGGCCAGGCCACGCCAGCCCCTTAATCTCATAGCCCTCAGTAAACTCGACCAGGCAGAAATCCGGGTACGTATTGCGGCCCGAACCCTCGAAGTGAATACCGAGCTTCTGCAGCCGCTTCTGAAACCAGTTCTGAAAGTGGAATTCCTTGTCCTTGGCGCTGACGGATTCGACCAACTCGCCTGCCTGCACGGCGAGAACACATTGCTCGAAAACGCTGAAACATGTTGTTTTTGTGTTCAAGCTCAATCCTTCGTTCACTCCGCTGCTTTACGGAACAGCGACCGCTTCTCTGCAAGGATACCAGCGTGTAGCCCTTGGCCGATCACGACCGGCCAGGAGTGCCGGATTTCATGAAGCCGAGCCAAGCTGTTTCCAACCCCGCGGGCTCGACGGCAAAGGTCACCCTCCAGTCGCGGCGCAGTTGGCGGTAGCGCTCCCAGGTCCTCCAGGGGATTCAGGACATCTTCGCCCATGGCGGAGCGATTGCTCAGGAGACGCAGGAAGCCCATCTGGGTGATCCGGCAGAACGCCGCGCCTTCCTCCTTCTCTTAGGGAGAGAAACCAATCCCGGGCCACGGGATGGTGCTCGTGGCGCGGAGTGGCGAGCGCCAGCCACACGTTTGACCTCAGTCAAGCAGGTCTTCGATCTCGGCATTCGTCAGGGAAAGGAGCGCACCGGGATGCTTCGAGGGAACGAGAGGGAGTTTGACCGAGAAGCGCTTTCCGGCCCGTCTCCTGGCCGTCGAGACTTCCCGCTCGATGGCGCGCAAGACGAATTCCTCGAGGCTGCTGCCGCTGCGGGCGGCCAGCATCTTCATCTCGCGGAAGAGAGTCTCCGGAACTTCAACTGTAGTTCGCACACGTATAAAACATCATCTGCCCCAAGAGAATCGGAACACTGTATCGAATCAATAACTTGCTGGCGATTTCGATATCATTGGCGTCGAAAGTGCCCACAAGCTGCTGATCTTCAGGCAGATCCAAGCTCGGGCGCAAATTTGCGCCCGAGAAATCAGCGCCCCAGCCGCCCGCCGGACAGCAATCCGCCTCCGGGTGCTAAAATGCCCTTTTCCCCAAACCCATGCGCTGGAGCCAAGTCTTTATCCCCACTCTGCGGGAAAACCCCGCCGACGCCGAGGTCGTGAGCCATCAACTGCTGCTGCGGGCCGGCTACATCCGGCCGCTCGCGGCGGGCCTTTACAGCTACCTGCTGCTCGCCCAGCGGTCGATGCGGAAGATCGCCCAGATCATCCGCGAAGAAATGGAAGCCATCGGCGCGCAGGAGTTCTACCTCCCGGAGCTGCATCCCGCCGAGATCTGGCAGGAGAGCGGCCGGTGGGACGTGATGGGCGACAACATGTTTCGCCTCAAAGACCGCTGGGGCCGGCCCATGTGCCTGGGCATGACCGAGGAAGAGGTCATGACGTCGATCGCCCGCAGCGAGGTGCGCAGCTACAAGCAACTGCCGCAGATCTGGTACCAGATCCAGACCAAGTTTCGCGACGAGCCGAGGCCGAAGTCCGGGCTGCTGCGCGTGCGCGAGTTCACGATGAAGGACTCCTACTCGTTCGACCTCGACGCCGCCGGTCTCGACGTGAGCTACCAGAAGCACCACCGCGCCTACTGCCGGATCTTCGACCGCTGCGGGCTGCAGTACCTGGTCGTCGAGGCGCACTCGGGGGCCATGGGAGGCAGCCAGTCGCACGAGTTTATGGTGGCGTCGGACGCCGGCGAGGACTGGGTGGCGGTGTGTCCGGGCTGCCACGCGGCGGCGAACCTCGAGAAGGCGCAGTCGCGTCCGCTCGCGCCGGCGCTTCCCGATCCCGACGGCACCGGGCCTCCCGAGGCGTTTTCCACGCCGGGGCGGAAGACCATCGCCGAAGTAGCCGAGTTCACGGGGCTGCCCGAGACCTCGCAGATCAAGAGCCTCGTGCTGGTCGCGGGCGACAAGCCTCTGCTCGTGCTGCTGCGCGGCGACCACCAGTTGAATGAGGCCAAGATCGCTACCGTGGCGGGGGCGGAGGTGCGCCAGGCGCATCCCGAAGAGATCGTCGAGTGGTTCGGGGCGAGCGCCGGATCGCTCGGTCCGGTGGGCGTGAACAGCCTCGAGATCCTGGCCGACGAGGCGCTCCAGGGCCGCCGCAACATGATCGCGGGGGCCAATAAAGACGACTTCCACCTGCGGAACGTCACCCCGGGCAAGGACTTCCAAGCCCGGTTCGCCGACCTGCGGTCGGTCGTCGCCGGCGAAGCCTGCCTGAACTGCGGGGCGTCCCTCGATCTCAAGAAGTGCATCGAGGTCGGCCACATCTTCAAGCTGGGGTACAAGTATTCGGAGTCGATGGGGGCGCGGGTGCTGAATGCCGAGGGGCAAGAGGTGACGCCGATCATGGGGTCCTACGGGATCGGCCTCGAGCGCATCCTGACCTCGGCCATCGAGCAGGGCAACGACAAGGACGGCATGTCTCTGCCGGCGCCGATTGCGCCGTTTGGAGTCGTGATCACGCCGGTGAACTACAACGAGCCCACGCAGCGCGCCGCGGCCGAGAAGCTTTACGAAGAGTGCCGGGCGGCGGGCCTCGATCCGCTGCTCGACGACCGCGATGAGCGGCCGGGGGTGAAGTTCAAGGATGCCGACCTGATCGGCATTCCTTTCCGGGTGAATATCGGAAAGAAGCTGCCCCAGGGGCTGGTCGAAGCGGTGGTGCGCGAGACGCGGAAGTCGACCGACGTGCCGGTGGCCGACGCGGCCCAGCACCTGCGGCAGCTCCGGCAGGAACACGTGGCGTGAAACCCGGTCCCCGGCAGATCCTGGCTCTTCTCCTCTTAGTTGTCTTCGTCTACGTGAGCGCGGGGCTGCTCCCCTACTTCCTCCGGAACCTGCGTTTCCAGCGCTACGTGGAAAATCTCACACAGTCTGCGGACGCCGCTACACAGTCGTCGGAGCAGATGCGGGCGCAAGTCCTTGAGCGCGCACGGGAGCTCGGGCTGCCCGTAGAGGCCGGGGACGTGCAAGTGGAAGGCTCCGGAGGTTCCTTGCGAATTGCGGTGCGGTACGTGGCCCCAGTCGACTTCCCCGGGTACACGGTCAAGCTGCACTTTGCGCCCAGCGCCGGGCGGTAGAGGCCTTATGATAGGAGAGGCATGAAAGTGGTGATCCCCCGGCCACGGCTCCCAGGGTTGCTTGGCAGGCCTTGGGGTAAAGTGCTGGCGGCGGTGGTCCTGATCGTCGGGATCACCGGCCTGAGCGTCTTCGGCTACTACTGGCACCGGTATTCCCGGCTCATCGACGTCAAGCTGAACGGGGGACCTTTCACCACGCCCTCCAAGATTTTCGCCGGCCCGGAGGCGATCTACGCCGGCCAGGACGTAGCGCCCGCGGAGATCATCTCGCGGCTGCGCGGGGCCGGGTATTCGGAATCGAGCACCAACCGCACCGGGTGGTACCGGGTGCGCTCCGACGCGGTCGAGATCTTTCCGGGTCCCGATTCGTACTTCATGAGTGAGCCCGCGGTGCTGAAATTTACCGGGCGGCGGATTAACCAGATTGTCTCGCTGCGGGATAACGCCGAGCAGCCGCTTTACGAGCTCGAGCCGGAGCTGATCACGAACCTCTTCGACCGTTCGCGCGAGAAGCGGCGGCTGGTGCGGTATGAGGACATCCCGAAGGTTCTGAGGGACGCCATCATCTCGATCGAGGACAAGCGGTTCTTCGAACACTCGGGACTCGACGTGCTGCGGCTCCTGAAGGCCGCCTACGTGGACGTGCGGGAGATGCGTCCCGACCAGGGGGCGTCGACCTTGAGCCAGCAACTGGCGCGCGGGTTTTTCCTCTATCCCGACAAGACCCTCAAGCGCAAGATCGCCGAGCTCATGATCACCCTGCAGCTCGAGCAGCGGCTCACCAAGGAGAAGATCTTCGAGTTCTACTGCAACCAGGTGTACATGGGCCGGCGGGGAAGCTTCAACATTCACGGGATCGGCGAGGCGGCGCAGGCGTTCTATGAGAAGGATTTCCGCGAGCTGAGCCTGGCCGAGGCGGCGACGCTGGCGGGCCTGATCCAGTTACCCGAGTACCGGCACCCGGTGCGGCATCCGCAGCGGGCGCTCGAGCGCCGCAACGTCGTGCTGCGGGCCATGCTCGAGAACGGGGTCATCACCAAGGCCCAGCACGACGACGCGGTGAAACGTCCGCTGGGTGTGTCCTCGGGGGCGGCGGAGTCGAGCGACGCGCCCTATTTCGTCGACATGGTGAACGACCAGCTCCAGGGGCGGTTTCTCGAGAAGGACCTCGTCACCCAGGTCTTCCGGGTCTATACGACGCTCGACATGCGCTTGCAGCGCGCGGCGGTGGACGCCGTGCGGTACGGCATGCCGCTGGTGGACGAGCAGGTAAAAAAGCAGCGGCGGTTCCGCGGGCAGAAGCCGCCCACGGCGCAGGTGGCGCTCGTGGCGCTCGATCCCCATACCGGAGAGGTGAAGGCGCTGGTCGGCGGGCGCGACTACGGCGTGAGCCAGTTGAACCACGTGACCGCCAAGCGGCAGCCGGGCTCGGCCTTCAAGCCCTTTGTCTACGCGACCGCCATGAACACCGCCCTCGATGCCGTGGGAACCAGCCCGGTGCTCACGCCGATCTCCATGGTGGACGATTCGCCGACCACGTTCTGGTTCGACGGCAAGCCCTACGAGCCGAGCAATTTCAAGGACCAGTTCTACGGTCCGATCACGCTGCGCGAGGCGCTGGCCCACTCGTTGAACATCGCCACGGTCAAGGTGGCGGAGATGGTGGGCTACGACAAGGTCGTGGAAATGGCGCGGTGGTCGGGGATGAACATGCAGATCCAGGCGACGCCGGCCGTGGCGCTGGGGTCTTATGAGGTGCAGCCGCTCGAGATCGCGGGGGCCTACACGATCTTCGCCAACAGCGGCGTGCACGTCGCGCCGTACATGATCCGCGCGGTGCGCGAGCAGGGCGGCCAGACGGTGCTGGCCAACCAGACGGTGGAGACGCCGGTGCTCGATCCGCGCATCGCCTACATCATGACGAACCTGCTCGAAGAAGTGATGCGGTCGGGCACGGCGGCGGGCGTGCGGGCGCGCGGGTTTGGGGTTCCGGCGGCGGGCAAGACGGGGACCTCCCACGACGGGTGGTTCGCCGGCTACACCGCGAACCTGTTGTGCATCGTGTGGGTCGGGTTCGACGACAATACGGAACTCAATATCGAGGGCGCCCGCTCGGCGCTGCCCATCTGGACGGAATTCATGAAGAAAGCGGTCACCTACCGGCCGTATCGCAATCCGGCGCCGTTTGAGCCGGTGGACGGCATCGTGACGGCCGAGGTCGACCCGGAAACGCAGGAGCTGGCCACCTCCGGGTGCCCGAAACGGCGGTTGGAGGTGTTCGTCGCCGGGACGCAGCCGGTGGGTTACTGCCGCGCGCACGGCGGGCGGCCGGGAGCGGCCCCGCTGCTGACCACTGTCTCGGGATGGGAGACGGAGAGCGGCAAGGATAAGGACCGGGAGAAAGACGCCCGCGAGGCGGTGGTGGCGGTGGTGAAGCCTTCGCCCACGGCCCAGCCCGAGATGCGGCCGCGCGTGGTGTTACAGGTGCCCGTCCCCGTGGCGGGCCAGAAGAAACCGGCGGACGGCGAGCCCAAAAAGAGTTGGTTCCGCCGCGTCTGGGATGTGTTCAAATAGAGCTAGCTGAGGAGGTGTGCCATGCTGGCCCCGTTGGCACTAGTCCTGCTACTCGTTCCGCAACTCGTAGATAAAACTGCGCCCCCGCCGGCGCCCCCGATGCCGGCCGACTTGACGGCGGAGCGCCGCGCCGACATCCTGATGGCCCGCAAAATGTATCGCGAGGCCGCGGACAGTTACCAGGAAGCGCTCAAGGACCCCAAGGAAAAAGGTCGCGCGCACATTCTCTACAACAAGCTGGGCATCGCCTACCACCAACAGGCGCAGTTTGACCTGGCCCGGCGCTACTATCAGCGCGCTATCCGCGCCAAGAAAGATTACTCGGAAGCCTTGAACAATCTGGGGACGGTCTATTACGCCGGCAAGAGCTACCGGCGGGCCCTTGCGCAGTACAAGAAGGCGCTGAAGCTGAGTCCCGAATCGTCTTCCATCTATAGCAACCTGGGCACCGCGTACTTCGCCCGCCACCAGTATAAGGAGGCCTCGGAGGCTTACGCGAAGGCGCTGAAGCTCGACCCGGAGATCTTCGAGCACCGCAACACCTTCGGCAGCATCCTGCAGGAGCGCAGCGTGGAAGACCGCGCCAAGTTCCACTACTACCTGGCCAAGACCTATGCGGCGGCGGGTTATTCGGACCGCGCTCTCCAGTACCTGCGGCGGGCTCTCGAAGAGGGCTACAAGGAACGGGACAAGATCAAAGAAGAGGCCTCCTTCGCCAGCCTGCAGGACAATCCGGAATTTCTACAGTTGCTCGGGGAGAACGTAGCGGTGATCAACCAGTAGCAGCCGTTTCCTGGCCGTTCAGCGCAGGCGCCCGCCGCTAACAGCCCGCGGCAAAACCCGGTTCCTTAAGATCGCGCCTCGGACGTCGTTCCTTCTACTGAGCGGAAAAGTCTTGCAGATCTGCAAGACTCATTCGCTTCGTGAGTCGCCCGGGTCCAGCGCTTGGGGTTACTGGCTGCCTCGAACCCGAGAAGTGCTTGCGCCGGGGGCCTTCTTCCCTACCACGGCCGGAACTCCTTCTGGGCCTCGCGGAGCTTTTCGAGGCCTGCCCGCCGGGCGGCACGCAGTTCCTCGATACTCGGGCTCTTCGATTTAGGGTCGAGGTAGGGCTGGTAGTCGCTGAGAGCGACATCCTCGTGGACAGCAAAATCCACTGCGGCAATGACCAGCGCCAACTCCAACTGGCTCAACGCTACCTTGACGCTCCTGATGCGGGCCATGAGAGCATTCTATCCAACCGACCTGTCTTGGGGAACAGACGGCACGATCTCACCGGGGGACCCTCTGGGAAAGGAGCTATCGGTATGAACCAGAGGTTATCTCCGGCCGGCGCTGCTCGGGCCGAAAACGGTGCTAAGCGGCGGGAACCTGTTGTTGGAGCCTGGCGGCGCTACTCCCCTGCTGGCGCCACTTCCTCACGGCCGCACTAACGGCGTAGACCACCTCCACTACCCGAAAAGGCGCCGCCAGCACGTCATGTCCACCGAGGTTGAGCACCTCGGCGCCCAGACTGTTAGCCGCATGATGCGACCAGACAATGAGGTGGGGAGGCTCGCGGAGCCTATAGGCGGCGTCCCGGAGCGCAGTCCAATCGCCATCCGGCAAATGCCGCTGGCAGAGAACTACGGGAATGGCGTTATGCTCCAGGTGGGCTACGGCGGCCCGGAGGGTCGGCACCTCATGGAGCCTCCAGCCCGTGCCTCCGCAAATGCTCCGTAGACGGAAGAGATCTTCTGCCTCCGAACCCACCACCAGCAGGGTGACCGCGTGATCCCCCGGCTTGCGCTCGACACTTTCCGCTCTTTCCATAGGCCCTCCAGGAGAGCAAGATTACTGCTCTCGACGCCGCATTCCCGGCTCGAATTCGAGTAGCGCGGCCGTGCGGTGCTCTTGCCCCTCGACGTAGGAGAGGCCGGAGCGAAGCACTCCCTCGATCCGGCTATAAGAGACCTTGTACTCCAGTGACAGGTCGAAGATGCTCTTCCCAGCCCGGAACTGGTTCAGGATCGTGCGCGGTGAGGGAAGTTGGCCCGTCATTTTTCTGATTACCACGGGAGAGGCGGCGGGCAGACTCTACCTCATCATGCCGTGTATCTTACGAACTATATAGGTGAGACCTTCCCCGGGCTGTTCAAAATTGCTCAGAATCTGGGATTTTTTTCGGAGGCCGCACGCCCTGCCCCCGGCCGGGCAAGCAGGCGTCAGTCGTGCAGGACCACGTTCAGCAGCGAGCTGTGAACTGAGAGCCCGCCATTATATTCGATGAAGCCCATTTTGCGGAACTTGTTCATGAAAAAACTGACCCGGGAGCGAGTGGTGCCAATAATCTCGGCCAGCGTTTCCTGGCTCATCTTCGGAATCACCAACTCCGGTTTGCCTTCCTTCCCGAAGTTGGCCAGCAGGAGCAGCACGCGGGCCAGGCGCTTCTCGCTGGAGTTGAAGAGCTGGTCGACCAGGTCCTCTTCAATCCGAATGTTGCGGGAAAGCAGATAGGAGAGAAATAGCTCGGAAAAGGCCGACTCGTCGTGGAGCAAACGGATGGCGGCAGCCTTTTCGACCCGCACGATCGAGCAATCGAACATCGCGATCGCCGTGGCCATGCGCTGCGGTTGGCCCGCCAGACACCCCTCGCCGAAGAAGTCACCGGCTCCCAAAATGGCGACCACGGCCTCTTTGCCGCGTTTGGAGAGGACCGCGAGCTTGACCTTGCCTTTCCGGATGTAGAAGAGGGCGTCGGCCGGATCGCCTTGCGAGAAGATCGGGGAATTCTTAGCGTAGCCGGCGATGGTCCGGTCTTTGCCCGCCTTGGCGAGAAAGCTCTTAGGGTCGAAGCGCGGCCTTTCGCTGGGCGCCGGCATAGTCGGTGGAGCAAGTAGAGTATACAACGCCTGCAACCGGCCGGCGCAGCTTCGGCTCCCGACGGTCACCGTTGTATCATTGGTAAGCCGCTCGATCGCCACCTCATGACACGGATTGGCTTACCGCTGACGTTGCTGGTCCTGGCGGGAACCATCCTCCAGGCCGCTCCTCCTCAGAACGACTACGTCGACGCCAAGGTTTGCGCGGGCTGCCATCGCCAGATCGATGAAGGCTATCGCCGTACGGGGATGGGCCGGTCTTTGTTCCGCCCCGCGCCTGCGAACACGATCGAAGACTACAGCCAGAACCACGAGTTCCACCATGCCTTGTCGGACACGCACTATGCGATGCTGCGCCGCGACGGAGGGTACTATCAGCGGCGCTGGCAAATCGGTTTCGGGGGCCAGCAGACGAATGTCGAAGAACTCAAGATCGATTATGTCCTCGGCTCGGGCAACCACGCGCGAACGTATTTGCATCGTACGCCCCGGGGGACATTGATAGAGCTTCCGCTCGGCTGGTATTCGGAGCGTGGCGGATATTGGGGCATGAACCCGGGATTCGATTCCCGTCATCCGCCGACGCGGCGCCTCGCTTCCTACGAGTGCCTGTTCTGCCATAACGGATATCCCCGGATCCCTGCCGGGCACGAGGCCCCCGACAGCCTTCCCGCCTTTGTAGGGGACCTTCCGGAGGGCATCGACTGCCAGCGCTGTCATGGCCCGGGGGGCCAGCACGTGCGCGCCGTCCAGACGGCTGGCGCGAAGGCGGCGGATGTGCGCGCGAGCATCGTGAATCCCGCCCGGCTGAGCTCGAAACTGCAGATGGACGTTTGCCTGCAGTGCCACCTCGAGCCGACCAGCACCCGGCTGCCTTCTTTGATCCGGCGCTTCAACCGCGGGCCGTTTTCGTTTGTCCCCGGAGAGCCGCTCGGTAATTTTGTGCTGGCCTTCGATCAGTCGCCTGGCACGGGGCACGACGACAAGTTTGAGATCGTCGGCAGCGTAGCTTACCGGCTCCGGCAATCGCAATGTTTTCTGAAGAGCAACGGCAAGCTGACATGCACCACCTGTCACAACCCGCACTTGGTCCCGCGCGGCGAGGAGGCCCGGCAGCAGCAAGCGGGTGTCTGCCGCCAGTGCCATGGGGCAACCCTTCAGGCGCGCGTCTCGTCCGGCCAGCACCCGGCCTCGGCCGATTGCATTGCGTGCCATATGCCGAAGCGGAGGACGGAGGATGCGGTACACGTCGTCATGACGGACCATCTCATCCAGCGACGTCCGCCGCCGCGAGATCTGCTGGCGGAGCTGGCCGAACGGCACCCCACCGAAGCCGAGGAATATCACGGCGAGGTGGTTCCCTACTATCCGCCCGCGCCGCCCACGGGCGAGGACGCGCTCTACCGCGCCGTCGCGCAGGTGCAGTTTCAGAGCAATCTGGAAAAGGGTGTGGAGGATTTGACCCGCGAAATTGGCCGGCGGCAGCCGCGCGAGGCTGAATTTTATGTCCAGCTTGGCGCCGCGTGGCAAAGCCTCGGGAAGCCGGCGGAGGCCGTGGCGGCATATGAGCGAGCGGTGAAGCTGCAACCCCGTTCGCCGCGGGCGTTGCGATCTCTCGCGGAGGCGCTAAGAGCCTCGGGGCAAGCTTCCCGCAGCGCCGAGATACTGAACCGGGCCATTCAAATCGCCCCCGCCGATGCGATGACCTATCATCAATATGCGGCGCTCGATTCCGAGCAGGGGCGCGCGCGGGAAGCGCTCGAAAAGGTCCAGAAGACCATCGCCCTCGATCCGGATTTGCCCGGCGAGTACACGACCCTGGCTTCTCTTCTGGCCGGAGCCGGGCAGATGGATCGCGCGGCAGACGCGTTGCGGGAGGCTCTGCGCATAGATCCATATGATGCGACCGCTTACAATCTCACGGGGCGGGTGCTGGCCGGAAAAGGCGAGATGCCGGAGGCGCTCTACCACTTCGAAAAGGCCACCCGGCTCCGTCCGGGCTATGGGCCGCATCTTTACGACTACGCGCTGGCGCTCGCCCGCGTGAATCGATTCGACGAAGCGCAGCAGGCCGTGGAGGCCGCCTTGCAGGCCGCTCCCAATCTCGCCGCCGCGCACGAATTGCTGGGCACGCTTTTCGCGAGGCAGCGGCAGTTGAGCGAGGCGGCGCGGGAGTACCGGCAAGCGATCGACCTGCAGCCCGATTTCGGCCAGGCGCATCTGGACCTGGCCCGGGTCCTGGCCGCGCAGGGGGACCGCTCGGGCGCGGTCGAGCACTTGCGTGCGGCAGCCAAAGGACGCGACGCCGAGGTGGCCCAGCAGGCCACCCGGGCGTTGCAGCAACTCGGCGCCCAATGAAGACCCGAGCGCGGTGGCGGGGGGCGGCGGTCGTGGCGGGCGGGCTGGCGGGGTGCCTTACGCTGGCCTTTTTCGGCGGGCTCTGGGCCCAGGCGCCGGAGTCCGCCGGACTGTCGCTGCACGGCCGGGTCCTGGACGCTGCGGGGCGGCCGGTGAGTGGGGCGCTGGTTTCACTAAAGAAGGGTGGCGCCGGTCAGGCGTCTTTGTCCTTGACTCCGGCGGACGGGACCTACTCCTTCGGCAATCTCGACGCCGGCGCGGACTATGAATTGAAAGCGGAACACGAGATTCTCACTAGCGTCGCGAGATCGGTGCGCGCGTCGAATCCCGATGAGAAGGTCGCGATCGACCTCACGGTGGCAGCTCCTATTCAGTTCCAGGATGTCGCGGCCCGGGCGGGACTGAACTTTACGCTCGAAAACGGAGCCACCGGGCATTTTTATCAGCCCGAAATCATGGTGGGCGGCGTCGCGGCCCTCGATTACAACAACGACGGCTGCATGGACATCTTTTTCGCCAACGGAGCGGAGTTCCCTTCGCTCCGCAAGACCGGGCCCGAGTTTCACAATCGTCTCTACCGGAACAACTGCGATCTGACCTTCACCGACGTCACCGAAAAGGCCGGTCTCGCGGGAGAAGGTTACTCGATGGGAGTTGCCGCCGCCGATTACGATAAGGATGGCTTCACAGACCTCTTTGTGACGGGACTCCGCGGCAATGCTCTCTACCGCAATCGCGGGGACGGGACCTTTGAAGACGTCACGCGCCGGGCCGGTTTCACCGCGCGCGACGCGAAGTTCGGGACCATGTGGTCGGTTTCGGCCGGCTGGTTCGATTACGACGGTGATGGTTACCTCGATCTGCTCGTCGCGAACTATGTCTCGTGGGAGGTCGGAGCCGATGACTGCATCGACCGGGGCAAGCCGTACTATTGCCACCCGCGCGTCTATAAGCCGCTGCCGAACCAGTTGTTCCACAACAACCGCAACGGAACCTTTACGGACGTGTCGGAGGCCTCCGGGATCCGGCGGAGCCTCGGAAAAGGAATGGGGGTCGCCTTCGGAGACTTCAATGGAGACGGCCGCCCGGACGTCTTCGTGGCGAACGATTCCGTCCCCAATTTCCTTTTCGAGAACCTGGGAAACGGCGCCTTCAAAGAGGTAGCGCTCGAGACCGGGGTGGCCTATGCCGCGCACGGCAAGGCGGTCGCCGGCATGGGGGCGGACTTCCGGGATTTCGACGACGACGGCCGGGAAGACATTCTGCTCGACGGCATGTATTCCGATACCTTCCCGTTGTTTCACAACCTGGGCAAACCGAAGTTCTTTGTGGACGAGGCGGGAACCGCGGGGCTGGGGGCGACGCGCAATCTGACCGGCTGGAGCCTGGGGATGTACGATCTCGACAACGACGGGCACAAGGATCTGTTTTTTGCGACTTCGCACTTCCCCGGATCGGAGCCTTACGCTCAATCCGACGCGGCGATCCCGAATCATGTGTACCGCAACCTGGGGAATGGCCGCTTTGCCGACGTCTCCATCGCGGCGGGGCGGGATTTTCAAAGTCCAGGACTCTATCACGGCGCGGCCTTTGCCGATTTCGATAACGACGGACGTATCGACGTGGTCGTCACGGCCGTCCATTCGCCGGCCCGGCTGTTCCGGAACATCAGCCCGCCGGGGGCCCACTGGATCGCGCTGCGCCTCGTCGGCACGCGGAGCAACCGGGATGGCATCGGCGCCAAGGTGCGCCTCACCCTGCCGGGCGGAAAGGTCCAATACAACCAGGCGACCACCAGCGTGGGTTATGCCTCGTCGAGCGAACCGCTGGTTCATTTCGGCCTGGGACCCTACGAGACGACGCAAGAGATCGAAATCCGGTGGCCGAGCGGCCGGGTGCAAGTCCTGCGGGGCATTACGGGCGGCCGCGTGGTGGTGGTGCAGGAACCGCCGGGCTAAGAAGCGTCCCTCCACCTGCCCGGGATCGCAAAAATTAACGACCAGGGGGTTGACATACGCCAGGGAAGCGGTCTAGCCTCTGACAGACGCTTTTTCCCCGGGGGGGCTGGGTCGTTAGTTGCGTCTGCGGCAAGAACGCAGCAACACAAGGGGGGCATGAGATGTTTACTCGTTTTGCCTGGGGTCGGACCAGCATGGTGAGGTCCGGCAACTTCCGGTTTTCAGGTTGGGGAATCCTTGCCCTGGCCGTGGCGCTGGCGCTCGCCAGCCAACCCGCCCGAGCCCAAGTGCTCTTTGGCTCCATGGTCGGCAATGTGACAGACGCGACCGGCTCTGCCGTCCCGGGCGCCGTGGTGAAGATCACCCAGACCCAGACCAATGAAACGCGTAGCGTCCAGACGAACGACTCCGGCGGCTACACCGTGTCCACGGTGCCCGCGGGCACCTACCAAGTGGAAATCACCAAAGAAGGATTTCGCGGCTTTCTCACCTCGAACATCGTCGTGAACCAGAACGTCGTCGTCCGCGTGGACGCGCAGCTCCAGGTCGGCGCCGTGGCGGAGAGTGTGCAGGTAACCGCCGAAGCCGCCGTGCTGCAGACGGACCGTGCCGACGTGCATGCCGAGGTCAGCAACCGCGAGCTCGAAAACCTGCCCCAGCCGACCCGGACCTACCAAGGATTGCTGCAACTGGTTCCCGGCGCGGCGTCGCCCACGGGGCAGCTCAACGGCGGAACCAACAATCCCTCGAAGTCGATAGTTTTCGCCTTTAACGGCACCTCGACGAGCCAGGGCAACGTCAGGATTGAGGGCGTCAGCGCCCGGAATCCATGGTCCACGGGCTTCACGACGTTCGTGCCTTCGATTGAAGCGATCCAGAACGTCAACATCACGACCGACGCGGCCGACGCCGAACAGGGACTGGCGGGCGGCGCTTCCGTCAGCGTGATGCTGAAGAGCGGAACCAATCAAATGCACGGGGCGGCGTACGAGTACAACATCGTCAACAAGTTTGCGGCCAACAACTTCTTCGCGCCCGCGGGCTCCAAAACTGCCCACCTGGTGGACAACGACACGGGCGGCAATCTGGGCGGCTACGTGATCAAGGACAAGTTGTTCTACTTCGGCGGTTACGAAGGAGATTACACCCGCGGGGCGGATTCGGGGATCATTTCCATCCCCGCTCAGAAGCAGCTCGCGGGCGATTTCACCGACGCGCCCAGCCCCATCTACGATCCCAACACCGGGGCCGCCAACGGCACCGGAAGGACGCCCTTTTTGAACAAAATCATTCCGGCCGACCGGATCAGCCCGGTCGTTCAGAAACTGATTCCTTTTGTTCCGGGGAACAACATTGCCGGAGTCAATAACAACTACTTCCTCAACCGGCCGACTCTCTACAACCTGCACAAGATCGACACCAAGGTGGATTACGTCGCCAACTCCAAGCTGAGAGTGTCCGGACGCTGGGGCTACCAGCCGTATTACAACTTTCAGTCGCCGATTTACGGTGAAACTCTGGGCGGGAGCGGCAGCGTTGGCAATGGAAATTCAGGCGCTGGAAACTACCTCCAGAACGGCGCGGTGCTGGCCATATCCGCTTCGGGAACGTACGTCGCCAACCCGACGTTCATCGTCGACGCGACCTTTGGCGTCACGCAAGGGCACCAGTTACTTTTCCCGAACCTGACGAATGTGAGGTATGGCTCCGACGTGCTGAAAATTCCGGGCACCAACGTGGGCCCGCTTCCGTGGGCCGGCGGCGTGCCGAGGTTCGACCTCACCGGTTACACCTCCATGGGCGCCTCGTATCCGGCTCTCGAATACAAGGATCCCATCTTCGAATACACGGTCAACGCGACGAAGATTAAGGGATCGCACAATATTCGATTCGGCGTGGACATCCAGCGCGAGCACCAGAATCACATTGAAACCTCGCCGACCGCCTTTACCTTCTCCGGAACCGTGACCACTCTGAACGGCGGTCCCGCCGCGAACAATTACAATGTGGTGGCCAATTTCCTGCTGGGTCTGCCGACGACCATGGGGAATTATGTTCAGGTGGTACAACCTTACCTGACGCTTCGTTCGTGGGAGTTCTCGCTGTATGTGCGCGATCAATGGCAAGTGAACCGTAAACTGACGGTCAACTACGGCGTTCGCTGGGAAAAATATCCGGTTCCCATCCAGGAAAACAGGGGTATCACCTCCTACGATTTCGCTACCAACACGAGCTCAATTTGCGGAGCGGGCGGAATTCCCGGCGACTGCGGCCTTCAGATTTCGAACAAGTTGTTCGGCCCCAATATCGGAATCGCCTGGCGGGCGCTGGAGCACTTCGTCGTTCGTGCGGGATATTCGCTGTCTCCGATTGCCGACAACATGGCGCGCGGCGCTTTCAAGAGCTATCCGGACAATATTGCCGCCACCCTCAACGCTCCTAACCCGTTTGCCCCCGCCGGCGACCTGGTTACGGGTCTGCCGGTCATTCCCGCGCCGACCCTGGTCGGCGGTAAGACCGTGGTGCCCCCCAATACCGGCAACTTGCTCGCACAGACTAGCAAGCAGTTCATCCGCGGCTACATTCAATCCTTCAACCTGACGCTGCAGAGAGAATTGCCCGGTGGATGGATCGGACAGGCGGGTTATGTCGGGACGCACAGCGTGCACCTGAATGCGGCGGTAAACGTCAATTACGGTCAACTGGGCGGCGGCCCGGCGAGCCAGCCGCTATTCGGCTCCGGCATCACTTCGCCTGTTACGATCAACCAGCCGGCCGGTTTCGGCCACTACAATTCGCTGCAGGCCACCCTCCGCAAACGGATGGCGTATGGGTTCACAATGCAGACCGCCTTCACCTGGTCGAAGCAAATCACTCAGGGGACTTCGATCCTGATTCCGGAGTATATGCATCTGGGGCGTTCCATCGACGCCGCGGACCGGCCGTTCAACCTCAACATCAGCGGCTCGTATGAAGTGCCGTTTGGCAAGGGCAAGCCCTACCTGCAGCATGGCGTATTGGGCCTGGTCACCGGGGGGTGGAGCGTCAACGGACTGCTGTCCCATATCTCCGGGACGCCGTTTTCGATCACCGCCTCGGCTACTTCGTGCAATTGCCCCGGAAGCACGCAGCGTGTGGATCAGGTCAAGGCGAGCGTCGATAAAGTTGGCTCGGGCATAGGCGGTCAGGCGTACTTCGATCCGCTGGCGTTCGCGCAGATAACCGCGGTCCGTTTCGGAACCGCGGGCTTTAACGACGTGCGAGGGCCGGGCTTTACCAACCTGGACATGGGCCTGTTCCGCAGTTTCCCGGTCACCGAGCGCGTCAAGCTGCAGATCCGGGCTGAGGCGCTCAACATCAGCAACACGAAGCATCTTGCCAACCCCGGCACGACTCTGGCGAACATGTCGTTTAATCCCGACGGCTCGATAAAGAGTCTGGGAGGCTACAGCCAGATTACCCAGACGCTTCCACAGGGCCGTCTGATCGATTCGAGGTACTTCCGCTTCGGCGTGCGGATCATGTTCTGAGACTCGGCTTTCACCGCAATTCGAAGCCCGGCGCGAAGGCGCCGGGCTTTTTTATAGACGCCTGCCGCCGCATTCCCGACCTCCGCGGGGACTTTTGCTAGCATGAAAAACTCATGAAGGCCAAGAGGAGACGGCCTGCCGCGGCGCCAGCCTCTGTTCCCCGGAACGAAGGGCTCCCTGCGCGGCGGCACGTGCTCGCCGGTCTAGCGCTGGCCGCGCTCACGTTGGTGGCGTTTTCCAATTCCTTCACGGCCGGACTCGTGCTCGACAATCAGGTGCTTCTGCTCGGAGATCCGCGCCTGCACGAGGCTACTGGCCACAACGTCGGCCAGATCCTGCAACATACGTATTGGTGGCCGAACGGCGAGGCGGGCCTCTACCGTCCGCTCACCACGCTCTCCTACCTGTTCAATTACGCCATCCTGGGAAACGGCAGCCGCCCCGCCGGTTATCACTGGATCAATTTCCTTCTGCACGCCGCCAACGTGCTGCTCGTCTATGCGCTGGCGCTGCGCTTGCTGGCCCAGCACGCTCGCCGCTTCCGGGTAGCGTGGTTCATCGCGGCGTGGTGGGCCGTGCATCCGCTGCTGACCGAATCGGTCACCAACATTATCGGGCGCGCCGACCTGCTGGCCGCTCTGGCCGTTCTGAGTGGATTTCTGATGTACCTGCAGAGTGTGGAGACCACCGGCTGGCGCCGCACCGGATGGCTGGCGGGCCTCGCCGCCGCCACCGCGGCAGGGGTGTTTTCGAAGGAAAGCGCCGTCGTGCTCCCGGGCGTCCTGGTCCTTTACGAGCTGGCGTGGTGGAAAGAACGCGGGCGGCCCCACGCGCTGCTGTGGGGATTGCTCGCCACGCTCCTGCCCCTCGCGGCCATGCTGTGGCAACGAGCGGCCGTGCTGGCCGCGTCGCCGCCCCCCGAGCTCCCGTTCGTCGACAACCCCATCGCCGGCGCGGATTTCTGGACGGGACGGCTGACCGCCATCACAGTGCTCGCGCGCTATCTGTGGCTCGCAATATGGCCGGCGAAACTTTCTTCCGATTATTCGTACTCGGAAATCCCCCTCGCCCGCGGCAGCCTGGAGGATTGGATCGCCTGGATGGCCATCGCGGCCGTCCTGGCCGTGGTGACGCTTCTTTACCGGCGCCACCGGCTCGCCTTTTTCCTCGCCGGCTTTGCATTTGTCACCTTGTTACCCACGTCGAATCTGGTGCTGCCCATCGGCACGATTATGGCCGAGCGCTTTCTCTATCTCCCGCTGGCGGGCTTGGTGGCCTGCCTGGTGCTGGCGATTGACGTCGCCGCCGAGCGAATCCGGCCGGCAAATCTCGCGCCCGTTTTGCTCGGTCTCATCGTCATCGGATGCGCGGTCCGGACCTGGGCGCGCAATCTGGATTGGCAGGACGACCTCACAATGGCCACCGTTAGCGTCCAAACGAGCCCCCACAGCTTCAAAGTCCATCGCTTGCTGGCGTTTTCGCTCTTCAAGTCCGACCCGGCCCATTCCAATATCGACCGCGTCATCGCCGAGGCGGAGAAGAGCCTGGCGATCCTCGAGGGCCTGCCGGACGATCGCAATACGTCGGGACCCTGGAACCTGGCCGCCGCTGGCCGCCTGGCGAAGGGCGATCTCTTGCCGCCCGACGATTCACGCGGGCAGTATGAACAGGCGGCGCGGCACGCGCTCCGCTCGATCGCGGTCGAAGCGGCCTCGCGCGCGGCCTATGATCGGAGACACGGGACGCAGGCCCCGGTGCCTCCGGCCGCGGCGGAGGCTTACCGGCTACTCGCCGCGACTTATCTCCGTTTGGGCCAGGCCGAGCTCGCTCTGCCGGCCGCCACGCAGGCGCGGACTCTCAATCCTTCCAACACCGAAGCGTACGCCGAGATCGCCGATGCGTACCTCCTGCAAGCGCGCGCGGAGGACGCGGCCATCGCTCTCGCGGAAGGAATGTTTGCCACCGGCGATATGAGCTTGCGGGCCGATCTGCTGAAGCTGTACCAAAGCGGCGTCGACACGAAAGGTTGCGCCGTGGTCCTGGGACCCAACGGACCCGCCCTGAATCCATCCTGCGACATGGTGCATAGAGATCTCTGCGCCGGCGCCGCCCAGGCGCACAAGGAGGAAATATCTCGGCAACTGGCCTGTCCGAACTAAGGTGCCATCGCGAAGGGGAAAAGAGCCGATGAGGGAACCGCTTTCCTCGTCCCAGCGCGTGCCGGCAGTTCTTTTCGGAGCGACGATCCTGCTCAGCGCGTTTCTCCTTTTTCAGGTGCAGCCGCTGCTGGCCAAGTTAATCCTGCCGTGGTTTGGCGGAGCGGCGGCGGTGTGGACCAGTTGCCTGCTCTTCTTCCAGGTGGCCCTGCTCGCCGGATACGCCTATGCGCACTGGCTGAGCCAACAGGCAGGTACGCGGCAAGCTGTTATCCACCTCGCGCTGCTCGCCCTCAGCTTGCTCTTCCTGCCGATTCTGCCTGCGCCGTGGTGGAAGCCGGCGGGAGGGCAGGATCCGCTGTGGCGCCTCCTCGGCCTGCTGGCCGCGACGGCCGGCCTGCCCTATTTCCTGCTCTCTTCCACGAGCCCCCTGCTGCAGGCATGGTACTCGCGCTCGCCGGGCGGAGCAAGGCCCTACCGCTTCTTCGCGCTCTCGAATGCCGGAGCGATGGCCGGCTTGTTGACGTATCCCGTGCTCGTCGAGCCTTATCTCACCAATCGCCAGCAGGCGTGGATGTGGTCGATCTCTTACGGAGTCTTCGTCCTGGTGTGCGCGGTGGTCGCGTGGCGCGCCCGTGGAGCGCGCCGGGAGCCCCCAGCCGCTGCGGCGGTGGGAATCACGGCGCCGCCCGGCCTTCCCGACCGCCTGCTGTGGATGGTCCTCGCGGCGTGCGCGTCCGCGCTGCTGCTGTCCGTCACCAACCATCTGACGCAGAACATCGCCGCCATTCCATTCCTCTGGGTCTTGCCCCTGAGCCTCTACCTGCTCAGTTTCATTCTCTGTTTCGACAGTGACCGTTGGTATCGCCGCGGGCTTTTCGCCTGCCTGGCCGCCGTTGCGCTGCCCGCAGTGGCCTATGCGATCGCGGACAGCGACAATATCTCGGCCCCGGCGGCCATCACGTTCTTTGGCGCGACGATGTTCGTGCTCTTCATGGTTTGCCACGGCGAGTTGGCCCGGCGGCGTCCTCGGCCGGCATACTTGACATCGTTTTACCTCCTGGTTTCCGCGGGCGGCGCAACCGGCGGCCTGTTCATCGGCTTGACGGCGCCTTACCTTTTCAACGCCCTCTACGATCTGCCGCTCGTCCTGTCGCTGACCAGCTTCCTGTTTTTGTATTTGTTGTGGCGGGAACGACGCCCGGGCCGGCTGCTCCGCCCGATCCTACTGACGATCATGGGCCTGCTTATGGCCTACTGTGAGCTGCTCACGGAGCGCTTGGGGCCGCCGGCCATCCTCGGCGCCGGACTGCTCGCGCTGGGTGTGTTCTGGACAAGCCGCGAGGGCGAGAGCATCGCGCTCTATGCCCTGGCGGTGGGCCTCGCGGCCGGCATGGCAGGCTACCTCGCGCACAACACGTGGAGATCGATCGGCCAGTCGCGCGTGCTGGCCCGCAATTTCTACGGCGTGCTGGTCGTCTACGACCAGGAATCCGGCGGCGGCATGGGGCCCACACGGGTTCTGCGATCGGGCACCATCGAACACGGCGAGCAGTTCCTGAGGCCGCAGCATCAGCGTTACCCGACCGCTTACTATGCTGGCAACTCGGGCGTCGGCCTGGCGCTACAAGCTCTCATGAAGCGGGGAGCGATGAACGTGGGCATGATCGGACTGGGCGCCGGCACGCTCACGACGTATGCGCGGCCGATCGATCACTATTACATTTACGAAATCAATCCGAATGTAGTGAAGGCCGCCCAAACGCAATTCACGTTTCTGCAGAATTGTCTGGGGCCGTACGACCTCCTCCTCGGCGATGCGCGGCTCTCGCTCGAGCGGGAGCCCAGCCGGCAGTTCGATTTGCTCGCGGTGGATGCGTTCTCGGGCGACGCCATTCCGGTGCATCTGCTCAGCCGCGAAGCTGTCGGGTTGTACTGGCGCCACCTGAAGCCGGAGGGCGTGCTGGCGGTGCACGTCTCCAATCGGTACCTCTCGCTCGGCCCGGTCGTCGCGCTGGGCGCGCTCGAGAACCACAAGCGCGCCAGGCTGGTCCCCTACCGCGGGGCGGACGATAAGAGAGAAGCCGCGTCGGATTGGGTGCTGGTGACGTCGCGCCCGGGCTTCTTCGAGCTGCCGGAGATCAGCGTCGTCGCAAGGCCGATCGAATCGATTCCAGGCCTGCGCACGTGGACCGACGATTACAGCAATCTGTACCGGGTTCTCCGGTAGCCGCTACGCGCGTCCCCCTAAAATCTCCCGCAGCCTTCGCACGACGACCTTCTCGTCCCCCGCTTCGGCCATCAACATCGTCAGGAAGATCCCCTGCTTCTCGTGGCGCAGCACCGCGATGCGCGGCGTGCCCTCCAGCAGTTGACGCTCGCACTCGGCCGTCGTGATCCCCGCCTCCTTCTCGTCCCACTGCACGTAGACGCGGTGGATCCGGCGCACCCGCTCGTAGGGCATATACCCGACGCGCAGGCCTCGCACCTTCTTCAGGGTGTCGATCACGTATTCGCACTGGTCATGATACTGGCGGTCGAGCGCCGCGAAATCGAGCCGCGCGTATTTCTCCGCCGCGAGCCACACGCCCACGATCTCCTCGCGCCCGACCTTAAACGGCCGCCCCTGCGAGTCCGAGTGGGGATTGGAGTTCAGCACCGCGGCCGCGATCAGATCCCGCCGGCCGGCCAGGATGCCGGAGCACTGCGGGCCCCGCATATCCTTGCCGCCGCTGATAGCGATGAGGTCGGCGCCGGTGGCCGCAACCTTCCGGACGTTCTCCCACGGCGGCAGCATGTTCGCGGCATCCACCAGCACGGGGAAGCCCGCCCGGCGTCCCACCGCGACGCAGTCGGCGAGCGGCAGCGGCGCCGCCGGCCAGGCCCAGTCGCCCGTCGTCCCGCCCAGGTAGTAGAGCATCGCCGTCTCGCGCCCGGCGGCGGCTTCGAGCTCGGCGCGCGTCTCGACCTCGACGATCTTCACCCCCGCGCCTCGCACGGCGTGGTCGTAGGCATTGCGGTGCAGCTTCAGAATGATCACCTCGGTCTTCATGCGGGCGCCGGGTGACGAAAGATCCGGCAGCCGCCGGACCTTCTCCGGGTCCGTCCCGGTGAGGCACGCGTAGGTTCCGAGCGCAATCGCGCCCGCCGCGCCAGTCGTCACCAGGGCGGCCTCCGATCCGACGAGACGGGCCAGCCGCTCCCCGACTTTTTCCTGCAGCTCGTCGAGCATAACGAACGAGCGCGAAGCCTCGGCCATGGCCGCGTCCAGCTCCGGCCATTTCTTCGAGGCTCCCAGCACCGTGTGGGTACCCCGGCAGTTGATCAGGGGGCGAACGCCCAGTTCCTGGAAAATGCCCGCCTTGACCGGGGCCGCCCGCGGCGGGCGCGCCGCCGGCGCGGGGAGCGCCGTCAGCAGAGAACCCTTTAACAGACTCCGGCGAGTCGTCTTCATGGCGTCACCTCGACCCGATTATACGGCGTTACCGGATCCGAGAGGTCATGCGACCGTAGAACTCCCAATAATTAGGCTTCAACTTTATCGCTGACTAGGCGACGCCATGTCCCAGGGGTTGAAACCACTCGTAGCCACGCCCTCCGGGCAGGCGGGTGGCGGAGCGCCGGCAGTTGTGGGGTTGCCAGTCACCGGGTCTGGCTGGTCTCGCCGCGTAGCCGACTCGTTGCGTTCAATGAAGTGAATCACACGTACCACAGCCGTGACCTTGGGGTCCAGGTTGTAATTGTTATGGATCTCGCCGCGACGTTCAAAGAAAACGGTGCCCGTGGGGAGCACCTTTAGGCACTCCGGGTTCGCCTTCTCGTGCGACCACAACTGGCCCTCCACGATCAACCCGATGGTGAGTAAGGTTGGATGGTCGTGCCAGCCACTCTGCGACGGCCTGCCGCTGGCATCCATCGGAGCGAACATCGAGGTTCCTTGGACCACGTCGATGCCCCACTGATCCCGCGACGACTGCATCAGTAGCGTAAAGAGTGGAGTGGGTATCCATTGATGAACGCTGACGTTATCGGTAACCCGCCCCCGAAAGGTCTGCGAGTTGAATCCGAAGGCCTGCGTCGCCTGAACCGGGCCGGCAACCAGACCAAAGCACGCCAGAAGGGTGATCGAACGCCAGACGCGGCTCGATGCCGTGCAGTCGAGGTGCAAAGTCTTCATAGTCCGTAAGCCCCCTTTTTTCATCCTTAGGGTGCCTTTCGGCGCAGCCGCAGGCAAGTATAATGAGGTAATCTTACGGTAATTTGGCCCCGGGGACCGCCCATGGATGCCTCCAAGCCAAGTCCGGCTCACCTAGCGACTGGAGAACTGCTTGGTTCTTCCTGTGTCCCCTCTGCTGCCGACGTTCGCGAGCAACTCGAGCGAATAGTCCGAAGCGCCACATTCATCCAATCGGAACGTATGTGCCGGTTCTTGCGCTATACAGTGGAGCAGACCCTTCAGGGCCGGGCAGGCGAGCTTAAAGAGTACTCAATTGGAGTGAACGTCTTCGACCGGCCGCATCTGTACGATCCGCGCCTCGACCCTATCGTTCGCGTGGAAGCACGTCGGCTGCGCGCAAAGCTCAAGGCCTACTACGCCTCGGAGGGCGCCCTGGATGCCCTGTGGATCGACTACCCCAAGGGGAGCTACGCGCCGGCTCTCGAGCTTCGTAAGGCGACGGTCGATCGGCCGCCTGCCAAGCCCCTGGGGCGGGCCATTTGGTGGTACGGCTGCGTCGCTATTCTGTTGCTCGCGGCGGTCGCCTTCGTCGCACGCGTCGTTCGGGCGCCATCCAACAATGCCGGTGCCTCCGTCACGCCTTCCTTAGCAGTGCGTCCTTTCCAGGATATGAGTACCGCCCAGAACGAGGAATACCTCTGCGACGGGATCACAGAAGATCTTATCCGCGCCCTCACTAGTGTCAAGGGATTGCGCGTCGTTGCCCGCACTTCCTCCTTTGCGTTCAAGGGCAAGGACCAGGATGCCCGCCAGATGGGAAGACGCTTGGGGGTGGCGGCCGTCCTCGAAGGCGCCCTGCGCAAGGAAGGCGACCGGCTCCACATTACGGCTCAGGTCACCGATGTGGCCAGCGGGAACCGGCTCTGGTCGCACATCTACGATGTCGATATGGTCTCTGTATTTGCGGTGCAGGGGGAGATTGCCGGCGCCGCTCGGCGGATCTTGCTGGCGGACCCTGCTGGGCAAACGAGTGGGCCGCCGCCCCGGCCCACCCCCGATTTGGAGGCCTACGGTCTTTACTTGCAGGGGCGCTTCCATTGGAACAGGAACACGCGGCAGCAGATGGAGCTGGGAGCGCAATACTTCGAGAAGGCCATTGCGAGAGATCCCCGCTTTTCGGCCGCCTACGCCGGCCTGGCCGATTTCTACATTCAAACTGCTTTTCGTGAGCTCAGCTCGCCCATTGAGGCGTACCCCAGGGCTCGTAGCGCTGCCCTTCGCGCGCTCGATTTAGACGAGCGGTCCCCCGAAAGTCACAACTCCCTCGGCCGGATCAAGATGGACTTCGACTGGGACTGGGCTGGCGCTGGAGCGGAGTTCGATCGCGCTGTGGAATTGGCTCCCGGTTACGCGGCGGCCCATCATTGGCGGTCTCATTACTTGATTGCGGTGGGACGCGTGGAGGAGTCGTTAGCCGCCAGCAAGCGCGCCTTGGAGTTGGATCCGCTCGATCCCACCATCAATGCACACCTGGGCTGGCATTATCTGCTCGCCGGCGAGTACGATCGCGCGATTGAGCAGTGCCGCAAGGTGACCGAAATGAACCCGGATTTCGCCATGGGACATCTGTTCCTGGGAGACGCCTACTCGCAGAAAGGCCTTTACGCTCAGGCTAGCAGTGAACTCCAGAAAGCAATCACACTCTCACAAGGCGGTTCCCAAATGGTGGCTGCCCTGGGGTACGCCTATGCGAGATCCGGCCGAAGTCGCGAAGCCCGAGAGGTTCTGGAGCGGTTAGATATGATTTCTGCGCAGGCCTACGTATCGCCATTTAGCCGCGCGGTCATTCATGCGGCCCTCGCAGACCGCGAGAGGGCGTTCTTCTGGTTGGAGAAGGCGAGAGAAGAACGCAGCAGTTGGCTGGCCTATTCGAGGATCGACCCGCAACTGACCCCTTTGCGGTCGGATCCCAGGTTTCAGACGTTGCTGGACCAAATCTTCGCGCCGTAACGGTCCTTGTAAAGCGTGGCTTGACAGGCTACAAGTTGGCCTGCTACTGTTTTTTGTGAAGATTCGGAACGTGATCCACCGGGGATTGCGGCGCTTCATCGAGCGTGACGAGTCTTCCGGGTTGTCCCCGGCGGTTGTCGAGAAGGTCCGCAATATCGTTACGTTTCTGCAAGAGATGGAAGATGCCCGGGAGCTCCGCGATATCCCGAGCTGGAAAGCTCATCAGCTCACCGGCGATCGGAAGGGCGTCTGGAGCCTTCACGTCACCCGCAACTGGCGAATCGCTTTCCGGATCGACGGGAGCGAAGAAGAAATTGTCGATCTCGATTATGAGGATTACAACTGAAAGGAGCAAGAGATGATACGTATGGCACGTCCGGCCCATCCGGGTCAGTTCATCAGAATGGAAGTGATCGAGCCCCTGGATCTTTCCGTGACCAAGGCCGCCGAGGTTCTAGGCGTAACCCGGCCCGCCCTCTCGGCCCTTCTGAACGGCCGCGCGGCGCTGTCCCCCGGCATGGCGTTGCGGATCGAGAAGGCATTCGGCCCCAAGATGGACACCCTGCTTCGGATGCAGACCGCCTACGAGATTGCTGCCGCCCGCGACCGGGAAGGCGACGTCAAGGTGAAGCGATACGTTGCCTAAAGCGCCGGAGCCTCTTCCTCAATTCCTCCATTTCTCAATTTCTCCATTCTCTTCTTGCCCCCCTCCGCCGATACTGCTACAAAGAAGGTCTCCCCTATGAGCGTCCGGGTTTGCATCCTCGGCAGCGGCAGCGGCGGCAATTGCGCCCTGATCGCCACCGAGCGCACGCGCCTGCTCATCGACGCCGGCTTCAGCTTTCGCGAAATCAAGACCCGCCTGCAAAAAATCGGCGAAGACCCTAAGCGCCTCGACGCCATCCTCATCACCCACGAGCACTCCGACCATGTCTCGGGGCTCCCGGTCCTGGCCCGCAGGCTCAAGCGGCCCGTCTTCCTTACCCCGCTCACCGAGAGCCGTCTCGACTGGGGCGACGGCGAGCCGGTCCTCGCGCGCTTCCAGGCCGGCCAGCGCCTCACCATCGGCGATATCGAGGTCGATTCCTTCACCATCCCCCACGACGCCGTCGATCCGGTAGCCTTCTGCTTTCGCGCCGAAGGGGTGAAGATTGCCCTGGTCACCGACCTCGGCTACCTGCCCGATTCGGTCAAGCACCACGTGCGCGGCTGCCAGTTTCTGGCCCTCGAATCGAACCACGACCTGGACATGCTCAAGGTGGGACCCTACCCTTGGTTCGTCAAGCAGCGCGTGATGAGCCGGGTTGGGCACCTGTCGAACCACGCCGTCGGCGAGTATCTGACCTCCGAGTTCGACCGCGTTCCCGAGGTGCTCGTGCTCGCCCACCTGAGCGAGCAGAACAACCACCCCGAGATCGCGCGCCTCACCGCCACCGACGCCCTGCGCGAGGCCGGCGCCGAGAGGATCCGCCTCGTGCTCGCCGAGCAGCGGCATCCGAGCGAGGTCTTCCAGTTCTGAGATGATCCCGCGCTATACCCGCCCGCAGATGGGCCGCATCTGGTCCGACAAAAGCAAGTTCCAGACCTGGCTGCAGGTTGAGCTCGCCGCCTCCGCAGCCCTTGCCGAAATGGGCGAGGTGCCCCGCGAGGCTGCCCAGGCGCTCGCCCAGCATGCCTCTTTTGACGTCGACCGCATCCTCGAAATCGAGCGGGACGTCAAGCATGACGTCATCGCCTTCACGACCGCCGTCTCCGAGCGGATGGCCGCCGCGGGCGCCGCCGAAGATTCCCGCTGGCTGCACTACGGCCTTACCTCGAACGACGTGGTCGACACCGCCCAGGCAATCCAGATCCAGCAGGCCTCCGCCCTCATCGCCGACGGACTCACCGCGCTCCACCGCGTCCTCGGCGCGCGCGCCCAGGAGTTCCGCCACACCGTCTGCATCGGCCGCACCCACGGCGTCCACGCCGAGCCGACGACGTTTGGACTCAAGCTCGCCAACTGGTACTCCGAAATCGGCCGCCAGATCGAGCGCTTCTCGGCCGCCCGCGAACAGATCCGCGTCGGCAAGATCTCGGGCGCCGTCGGCACTTTCGCCCACATCGGCCCCGAGGCCGAAGAGCGCATCTGCGCCAAGCTCGGACTCACGCCGGCCCCCATCTCTTCCCAGGTCATCCAGCGCGACCGCCACGCCCACTACATGGCCGTCCTCGCCCTCATCGCCGCGACCCTCGAGACCATCGCCCTCGAGGTCCGCCACTTGCAGCGCACCGAGGTCCGGGAGGCCGAGGAATACTTCTCGAAGGACCAGAAGGGCTCCTCGGCGATGCCCCACAAGCGCAACCCGGTCACCTGCGAGCAGATTTGCGGCCTCGCCCGCGTGGTCCGCTCGAACCTGCTCGCCGCCTACGAAAACATCGCCCTCTGGCACGAGCGTGATATCTCCCACTCTTCGGTGGAGCGTATCATCCTGCCGGATTCGACCACTCTGGTCGATTACCTCCTTTCGCGCACGGCCAACCTTGTGGAAAAGCTGTTGGTATACCCTGAGCGGATGCGGCAAAACCTGGACATGACCAAGGGCTTAGTCTTTTCTGGTCAACTACTTCTGGACCTGGCGGCGCGGGGGGTCCGGCGCGAGGAGGCCTACCGCTGGGTGCAGCGGAACGCCATGCAAGCGTGGCAGTCGGGGGAGAGCTTCCGGAAGCTTGTAGAGGCCGACGAAGACATATCTAAGATTATGCAAAGGCAAGACTTAGATGATACGTTCGCCCTCGAGCGCCAGCTCCGGAACGTGGACGCCATTTTCAAGCGCGTGTTTGCCGAGCCGGACGTGGAAAAGGGGCGTTTAAGGCCATTTTAGGGGTCGAAATCCGGGCGATTTTAGAGTAATGTTAAGGCATGACAGCCAAGGCCAAGGGTGCCGTGCGGGAAAGAGAGGCCGGTGGCCAGGCTGTCCGGGTGCTCCTCGTCGAAGGAGAAATGCGCGCCCGGCTGACCCTGCAAGCGGTGCTGGAGGCCAGCGGATACTCGGTCGACTCGGCGGCTTCGACCTCGGAAGCCTTGGACAAGCTTGAAAAAGAGCAGTACGCCTTGGTGTTATGCGATGCCGGAACGAGCCCTCGCGACGACTGCCGCCGGGTGATCAATCACGCCCATAACCAGGATTACAAGCCCGCCACGGCCATCGTCACCGCCTCGGGTACCCACGCCAAGGCGCCGAAATCCGGCCGCTTGCTGATTGAGCCACAAGACGTACCAGCCCTGCTCGAAAAGATCGCCGATCTGCTGGCCGATCGCGCCGCGGGCCGCGCCCGACGCAAGCTGCGAAAGCGGTCGCTGGAACTGGTCGCCAACTAAGTCTTTCCAAATGAGCATTTTGGCCAGGATCAACGGGAGAGGTCCGGGCCGCGACCGGCTTTTTGCCTCCGTCGGCGCCCGGCGCTGGCCGGCCACTGTTTCGATTACCAACACAGGAGAGGCGGCCGTGGCGGTCGAGTTACGCGTGCGGCCCGGGGCAGGGGCGCGGCTCCGCATGGACGAGACCACCTGGACACTGCCGCCGGGCGGAAGCGTCGAGACCAGCTTCTACGCCGAGACGCCGAGCCAGGCGGAGGACGACACAGTGGTAGAGGTGACGGCGAACGGGGCCGTCGAAGCCGAGTTCCACTTCACCGCGCGGTCCCTGGCGCGGGAGTCAGTGTTTGCGTCGTTTCGAGGCGGCGAGCCAGGATGAGTTGGGACTTACTGGCGGTCTTCTCAGCGAAGCCTGATTCCGCGGCGTGTCACAACGACCAAGTGGCCCCGGAGCTCGATTTCCAGCACCTCGGGGAGGTGGCGGATTACAAAGCGAAGGACCTCACCTCGTCCCATTGAATCCGGCCGGAAGAGCACCATGCCAAGGAACGCCGTCGGCGAGTATCTCTGCACGTTGGCGATTCCTTTGTCGAGGGTCAACAAGACCCTGCCTTCTCGGCGCGCGGCGTCCAAGAGGTCGCTGTCGGCAGCGCCCGTCATTCCTTCTGTCACCACGGTCTCCGCGTCGTGGCCCAACTCGGCTAACTGGGAAGCAATTTCCGCAGGAAGATTCTCGTCGATCTTGAATCTCATCCGGACCGCAGCGGCAGCAGGCTTTCTTCGTGCGCAAGTTCCGCGGCATAGGCGAGCGCCGCGTCGATGTGGCAGGGCTGAAGAGAAGGATAACTGCGCAGGATTTCCGCGCGGCCGGCGCCTTCCGCGAGGCTGTCAAGGATGGCAGTCACGACGACCCGCGTGCCTTTGGCGCACAACTGCCCGCCGCAGATCTTCGGGTCGCTTGCCAGGTGTTCGCGCCAATTGAGCATCGTTCTTCTTCCCTTCTGAGTGTCGCACGATTCGCAAATGGAGGTATAGGATCGGGTCCCACGCGCGGTGGTTAAGGCGATGGTGATGCCGCCGCCGGTCCAGACCGACTATGATAGACAGTATGGCGGCAACCACGACGCTGATTCCGGTAACGGAATACCTCGCCACCAGCTACCGGCCCGACCGCGAGTACATCGACGGGGCTGTCTTGGAGCGCAACTTGGGCGAACGCGATCATAGTAGGCTGCAGGCCCGCCTGACAATTTACCTAGGGAATCGGGAAAAGCAGTGGGGCATCCAAGTGCTGACTGAGCAGCGCGTACAGGTGCGGCCCACTCGCTTCCGCGTGCCGGACGTTTGCGTGACTCGTAGCGACGCGCCGATCGAGCAGATCTTCACGCGTCCGCCGGTACTCGCGATCGAAATCCTCTCGCCGGACGACCGGATGAGCGAGATGCTGGAGCGCGTCCACGACTACCTGTCGTTCGGCGTGCCCTGTGTGTGGCTGCTCGACCCGCGCACGCACGGCGCTTTTGTCTACACTTCCGCGGGAATGCAAGAGGTGAAGGACGGCGTGCTGCGGACCGCCGATCCCGAGATGGCCGTTCCGCTCACAGAGCTGTTTGATTGACCGCCCTGGCTAACGTTCCAGCTTGACCGGCGCGCCGCCAGCCGCTTTGCTGCGCTGGGCCGCATCCATAAAGGCGAAGATTTCGAGGGTCGCCGCGTTCGGCACCGGGGGCACGCCGGTCTCGAAGAACTTCATCACTTGGGCCAGGAGCGCCGGGTAGGCCGCGCCCTGCTCGGGCGGGGCGACGATCGTTTTCTTCGGGGTATAGGCGACGGCGCCGTAATCGCCACCGGCCTGGCGCTCGCCTCGCACGACACCGATGCGGCCGCCCTGCCAGTGTCCCGTAACGACGTCGGCGCCGCCCGTCGAGGTGCGCGTCACCCACTCGCAGCCGGGTCCCATCAAGGTGTAAAGCATCTCGATGGCGTGGATCGCGTACCAGGAGAGTTCGAGCTGGTGGTGCGGCTCGAGCGCCGCGGGACCCCAGGTGTAGGCGCCCAGGATCTCGAGCCCTTGGAAAGGCACGACCTGGTTGCCGTAGCGGAGGCTCGACGCGGAAAACCACGGCGTGCCCGACTCGCGGCCCAGGCGGGCGATCTCCTTGGCGTCGGCATAGGTAGAAGCGAGAGGCTTGTCGATGAACACGCGCTTGCGGGCGGCGAAGACGGGGCGCGCCTGCTCGAGGTGCCGGCGGCCGTCCACGCTCTCGAGCAGGACGCAATCCACTTTCGAGAGCAAGGTGGCGATGTCCGGGACGATCTCGACGCCGAACCGGGTCTGAAGCTCGGCGGTGAACTTGTCGAGGCGCGTGCGGCTGGATTCGACATCGGGGCTGCCCCCGCGGTAACCGGCGACGACCCGTCCCCCCGGCAGGTGATTCGGGCTCGAGGCGTCGTTCAGGAGCCCCGTGAAGGCGGTGACGTGAGAGGTGTCGAGCCCAATGATGCCGATCTTCAGATCTGCGGCGGGCAGCACGACTGTGGCGAGCGCCAGTAGCAGGAGTCGGCGTATGGTCATTTACCCTTGGCCCCAGGCCGGCCACCGCTGCGCAGGTCCGCCTGGGACGCTGCTTCGTCCTTGAGCGGGGTCACTTTGTCCGGGTCGATCCGCACCATCACATAGCGGATGTGATCGTCGATGTTGGTAAACCAGTGCCCCACACCGGCCGGAATAACGATGACGTCGCCCGCCTGCAAGTGATGGGTCACCCCGTTCCGAATGTTGGTCCCGTTGCCGCCCGGACCGTTCAACATCCGGACCGCGTTGTCGTCCGCCGACCGCCGCTTCAAATCGACAATGTCGGAGCCGGTCATCAAGGTCGCGGAGCCGTCCAGGACGTGGTAGACCTCGCTGACCAGGTCGTGCTCGGCGACCGCCTGTCCGCCCGACTGTTCACCCCGATAGACGACCCCAATGTCGACGTTGCTCTTGCCGACGTCTACGGCGCGGACCTGCTGGTCGCTGACCGCGCCCGCCGTAGTGGGCGTCCGCTGGAGATACGCCTGGATTTCGTCCTTGCTTATATAAGTGGCCGAACAACGGACGCAGCTCGGTTTCGTATCTTGCGCCGAAAGGACGAGCAGCGCCACGGCCGCGCCCAGCAGTACTTTGCGCATCACTTGGTGCTCATCTTCGGCCACACGACGCCTTGATCCTTCTTGGCGACCGCGGCCATGCCTTTGTAAACGAACTTCTGCACGCGCTGCCCGCGGTAGGTTTCCGTCGTAAAGATGTTGCCTTTCGAATCGGTGGCGATGCTGTGGACGCCGTAGAACTCTCCCGGCTGCCGGCCGCCTTCGCCGAAGCTGGTCAACAGTTCAAGCGACTGCCGGTCCAGGATGTGAACCCGGTCGTTCTCGCCATCGGAAACATAGAGGTATTTCTCCGCCGCGTCCTTCGAGAAGGTGATGTCCCACACCGACCCGGAGCCCAGCGTCTCTTTGTTGATAAACACTTCCTTCACGAAGGTTCCATCGGGCTTGAACACCTGTACGCGGTCGTTGGCGCGGTCGCAGACGTACAACAGGCCGTCGTGCGAGAGTTGGGCGCAGTGCACGGGATTGCGGAACTGCTGCGCGGGCGGCGCGCTCGGATTGTAGGGGCCGAGATCGACGTCCTCGGGCTTGTGGCCGTAAGCGCCCCAGTGCCGCTTGTACTTGCCGGTGTCGGCGTCGTAGACAATCACGCGATGGTTGCCGTAGCCGTCGGCGACGTAAACTTCATTGGTTGCCTTGTCGACAAAAGTCTTCGCCGGCAGCCGGAGGTTCTCGACGTCGTTGCTGCCTTTGCTCTGGCCGGGCTTGCCGATTTGCATGAGGAACTTGCCGCTCTGGGTGAACTTCACGACAAAGCTGTCGTTGAAGTAACCCCGGATGCCGGCTACCTGGCCCTCTTCGGCAGCGGCCTTCGCGGCGCCGCTGGCCTTGCCTCGCGGGGCGTTCGGCTGCTGGCCCACGCCGTTTCCACCGATCCACACGTTGCCCTTGTAATCGACCGTGATGCCGTGGTTGCGGTCGGGCCAATCGTAGCCCTGTCCCGGTCCACCCCAGTGTCCGATCAGGTCGCCGTCCTCATTGAACTCGAGCACCGGCGGCGCCGCAGCGCAGCATTGCGCGATGGGCGGCTTCGTAGTGGCGTGCACTTCACCGGGTTCGAGCGAGCCCCCGCGATGAATGATCCAAATGTGGTCCTGGGCATCGACCGATACGCCGATGGTTTGGCCGAGGATCCAATGGTTCGGCAGCGGTTTGGGCCACAGCGGGTTGACTTCAAATCGGGGAGCCATGACGGCGGCGGCCTCCACCGCGGCTCTCCTGTCGAACACACTAGTCGCGACCCCGAGCGCGACGAGGAGGGCGACAAAGGTCCCGCCCACATAGAGATTCCGTCTCATACGGCTCAGCCTCCTTCCGGCTTGGGATCTAAGCTACCACAGACGATCGGGTTCGCATCTACCAGGCGGGTGAAAATTGAAGAAGGGATCAAACGGCGGGGGTCGGAAGAGCGGGGGCGGGAGTCAGGACTCAGTTCCGTTCATCGCGTTCTCGCCCGCGGCGGCTGCACGAATTGTATGCCGGCAAAAAAGCTGTCGCCCTCCTGGCGGCAATAGCGAATCACGCCGAGGCATTCCCACGTGCCGCCGGTAAGGCGAACATTTCGATGCGGCTCCAAGCGCTCCGAGCTGGCTACCTGGGCTCCTCTGGCGCTGACGTTGACAACCTGCACGGTCACGGCGCGGCCAGAGAGGTGGTCTGAGAAGAATAACTTGCCACCCCCACCGGCCGTCAGGCGATCTGCGGTCCGCCGTTCATGCGCGACTAGGCGCAGCACGACGAGGTAACCCGTGCCCCGCCGCTGGCAGTGTTGCACCGTGGCCCGGTGCTCCCCCAGGAGCCACTTTATCCACACCGTCCGACCGGCTTCGAGAGGCTCCGCCAGCAGACAGACCGTTCCCGAGGCGCTAACATCTTCCACCCTGCTGTCGGTCTCACGCTCTTCGCCGGAGGCCGCCACCCATCGCAACTTCGCGGCAGCGAATTTCGGTGGCTGGCTGTCCTCCGGCGCCCTGGTGAGCGCACTTGCATCCGTGGGCGTCCCGACACTCACTTTCACTACCTCCCCTCGCAGGCGTACGCCCCATCATTGGCGCGACGTTCCTGCCAACAATAGTAAGGGTCGGGAAGATGGGATAACAATGGACCCGTAGGCACAAATGGAGCTTCAGGCGTACTACTTACCGGGCTAGGACTTTGGTTACCCTAGCCTAGCCCCGTTGTACACTCAAGCTGGGACTGCTCGCGTCCCGCCATGGATCTCCAGACCGCGATCACTTACCTGAAGGGCGTCGGGCCGGCGCGGGCGCAGGTGCTCGAAAGCAAGGGCATCTTCACGGTCGCCGACCTCCTTTACTACCTCCCGTTCCGCTACGAAGACCGGGCCAATACCAAGCCGATCGCCCAGCTCGCCCCGGGCGAGATGGCCACCGTGGTCGCTGAAATCCAAGCGGCGCGGACGGTCCGGTTCCGGCGCAGCGCCGCACGCCTGTTCGAGATCCGGGCGCGGGACGATTCGCGCGGCACGCTCCTGTGCAAGTGGTTCCGCGGCGATTACCTGGCGGGCATCCTGGCGCCCGGCCAGCGCGTCGCGTTCTACGGCAAGATCGAATACGACAACTACGCGGGCGAGCTTTCCATCCTGCACCCGGAATACGAGATCCTCTCCGCCGGCGACGAGGATGGCGAGGCGGTGCTGCACGTGGGGCGGATCGTGCCGATTTACGAGGCGGCGGGGAAGATCAGCACGCGGGCGTTTCGCACGCTGGTCCACCGCGCGCTCGAACCGGCGGAGCCCTCCGAAGATCCGCTGCCCGAGGCAATCCGGGCGCGGCTGGGACTGCCGGGCGCGGCCGCGGCGCGGCGCGAGTCGCACTTCCCCGCCCCGGGCACCGATCTGCGGGTCCTGAACGCCTTTCGCACCCCGGCACAGATGCGCATGATCTTCGAGGAGTTCTTCTATCTCGAGTGCGGCCTCGCGCTCAAGCGCCGGAACGCGCGGGCCGTGGAGGGGATCGCCTTCGAGTTGAACGACCGCGCGCGCGAGAAGATCAAGCGGATCCTGCCGTTCAAGCCCACCGGGGCGCAGAAGCGCGTGCTGAAGGAAATCGCCACTGCCATGGCCGAGCCGCACCCCATGAACCGGCTGCTGCAGGGCGACGTGGGCAGCGGCAAGACGATCGTGGCGCTCGAAGCGGCCATCATCGCGCTCGAAAACGGCTACCAGGTCGCCCTGATGGCGCCGACCGAGATCCTGGCGACGCAGCATTACCTCTACTCCAAGCGCATACTGGAGAAGGCCGGCTATGTGGTGGCCGCTCTCACCGGCTCGCTGAGTCCGCGGGAAAAAGGGAAGCTCAAAGAAGTGATCGCGGCGGGACTGGCGCACGTCGTGGTGGGGACGCACGCCCTCGTCGAGGGCGACGTGGAGTTCGCCCGGCTGGGTCTCGTGATCATCGACGAGCAGCACCGTTTCGGTGTAATCCAGCGGCTGAAGC
>JBGPDC010000008.1:0-54131 GCA_041482115.1 Terriglobia bacterium
ATCTCCCATCGCGGGGGCCATACGGGCTACGTCAATTCCAGCGCTATGCAACTCGCGGGCGTGGACGAGAAGACGCCCGACCCCTCGGGCGGCCACTTCGACCGCGACCCGCAGACCGGCCGGCTGACCGGGACGCTCCTCGAACGGGCCACCGCGCCCTTCGCCGCGGCGATCCCTTCGCAATTCACGCGGGACGATTACCGCGAGGGGGTCAAACTGATCTCCCGCATGATGACCCGCACCGGCGTTACCTCGGTACACGACGCCCTCGGGTCCCCCGAGGATCTCCGCGCCTACCAGGACGCCCGCGACTCGGGCGAGCTGCTGTTCCGGGTCTATTGCCATCTCAACTACACGCACATTGACAAGATGATCGCCGCCGGGGTCCGCACCGGCTTGGGCGACGAGTGGGTGCGCGTCGGCGCGATGAAGATGATGTGCGACGGCTCCATTTCCGAGCGCACCGCGCGGCTGTCACAGCCGTACGCCGGCCGGCCCAACGACTACGGCATCCTGGTCATGCCGGAGGAGGAGCTGTATACCTACGGACGGAAGGCGCACGAGGCGGGCTGGCAGATCGGCGTCCACGCCAACGGCGATGTGGCCATCGACATGACCCTGCGCGTCTACGAGCGGCTGCAGCGGGAGATGCCGCGACGCGATCCGCGCTTCCGCCTGGAACACTGCACCGTCATCAACGATGGGCTGCTCCGACGGATGAAGGCTCTGGGGGCCATCCCGACGCCATTTTCTACCTATGTTTACTACCATGGCGAGAAGATGAAAGAGTACGGGGCGGAGCGGCTGAATTCCATGTTCGCGCTGCGCAGCTTTCTCGACGCGGGGATCCGCCCGACCCAGGCCTCCGACTACCCGCCCGGCCCCTTCGAGCCGATGATGGCGCTCCAATCGAGCGTCACCCGCACCGACAGCAAGGGCAACGTGTGGGGACCGCGCCAGCGCGTCACGGTCGAAGAGGCGCTGCGCATCGGCACACTTCACGGGGCGTTCGCGTCCTTTGAGGAAAACCTGAAGGGTTCCATCGAGGCCGGCAAACTCGCCGACCTTGTGGTGCTGGGGCGCGATCCGACCAAGGAAGACCCGCTCTCTCTCATCAAGATTCCGGTGGAACGCACCATGGTGGGCGGCCGCTGGGTCTTCGAGGCGTGAAAAGCGGGTGGCAGCCTCATACAAAGCCGACCGCCTGTGATACACTGGCGGCGGTTTGGCAGCGCTGGAACAGCAGGGTGGG
Source organism: Terriglobia bacterium (assembly GCA_041482115.1). Classification (GTDB taxonomy): domain Bacteria; phylum Acidobacteriota; class Terriglobia; order Bryobacterales; family JACQDG01; genus JBGPDC01. The sequence continues at coordinate 1,253 of JBGPDC010000008.1, forward strand.
ACAACATGCTTTCCCGGCCTGACCGAGCGTACGACACCTGGAGTAACTTCATGAGGATTATAGAAGACAGAGGGCTTCGCACTGGCCGAGAAGCCGCCCTCGCTCCCTGGAGAGTACTGGCCGCGGCGGCACTGCTCCTGGTCTCCACCGGCGCAGCCCAAGTAACCGACCAGGACTTGCGGAAGCCGGACCCCCAAAATTGGCTGCACTACTCGGGCAGCTACGACGCCCAGCGGCACAGCCTGCTCAAGCAGGTCAATACCACTAACGTGGCTAACTTGCAGGCCAAGTGGCTCTACCACATGACCGGGGCGATCGATTTTGAGGCCGTGCCGATCGTGGTCAACGGCGTCATGTACATCTCCCAATGGAACCGCGTGGAGGCGCTCGATGGGCGCAACGGCCGGCTAATCTGGCAATACCAGCGGCAGCCGGCGACCCGCGGCTGGCACCGTGGTGTGGCGGTGTTTCAGAACAAGGTTTATGTCGCGACGGCGGATGCCTCTCTGGTAGCCCTCGATACGCGCAACGGGAACCTCCTCTGGGAGTCCAAAGCGGTGGGAGAAGGGCTTCGCATGCAGGGGGCCGCACCGCTGGTGGCGAAGGGCAAGGTTATCGTGGGTGGCAGCGGCCGCGGGGGCGGTTGGATACAGGCCTTCGACGCCGAAACCGGCCAGCACGCCTGGACGTGGAACGTCATCCCCAAGCCGGGCGAGAAGGGCGTCGAGACCTGGGAGGGTGATTCCTGGAAGCTGGGGGGAGGTCCGGTGTGGCTCACGGGCAGTTTCGATCCGGAACTGAACATGATTTTCTGGGGCACCGGTCAGCCGGCCGTCGATTTTGTGGGAGACGTTCGGAAGGGCGACAACCTTTACACCGACTGCATCGTGGCGCTGGACATCGACACCGGCAAGATGAAATGGTATTTCCAGAACACGCCGCATGACACCCACGATTGGGACTCGACGGAGATACCGATTCTGGTCGATGCGGAATTCAAGGGCCAGAAGCGCAAACTCCTGGTGCAGGCCAATCGCAACGGCTACTACTACCTGATCGACCGAACCAACGGCAAGTTCCTGCAGGGGACGCCTTTTGTGAGCAAACTCACCTGGTCGACTGGCCTCGCCGAAGATGGCCGGCCGATGGTAGTGCCGGGCAGCGAGCCGACCGTGCAAGGGAACACGGTTTGTCCCTCGACGGCCGGAGCGACGAACTGGCCCTCGCCCGCCTACAATCCCGACACCAGGTATTTTTACCTGATCGTGCAGGAAGGCTGCGGGGTCACCTACCGGGCCACCGAAAACTTCAAGGTGGGCGCCGCGCCGGGCCTGAATAGCGGCACCGGTTACATGGAGAGCCCCGCGGACCAGGAGAACTGGCAGCTCCACGTCCGGGCGCTCGATCTGACCACCGGCAAAACCGCCTGGAGTTACATGCAAGTCGGCTCGAAGCACTATGGCCCGGGCGTGGTGTCCACGGCGGGCGGGCTGCTCTTTGCGGGCGAACAACAGGGACAGTTCACGGCTCTCGACGCCAAGAGCGGCAAAGTGCTGTGGCACTTCAACACCGGGGGGCTGATCACCGCCGGTCCCATGACTTACATGATCGACGGCAAACAGTACATTGCCATCGGGTCCTATTCCAATGTGATGGCGTTCGGACTTCCCTAGCCGGAGGGCCGAGTTAAGAAACGAACCTGGAGTCAAAGCCATGAAGCTCACAGCAAACCGAGTGATCCGCAGCCGCCGCGCCTCTCTTCCGATCCTGGCGGTGATGGGCGTGTTGCTGGCTGGGGTCCCGGCTTACGCGCAGCGCGGGAACCAGGGTGGCGGACAGCCTCCGCCGCTCCCGGCCGGGGCAGCCGCCGGCAACCCGTTCGCCAGGAACCCGCAAGCCGTGGTGGAGGGTCAGGAGATTTACAATCGCAGTTGCACGGCGTGCCACGGCAAGGACGGCAGCGCGGGCGACCGCGCTTTGGCCCTGGGTGCTCCCGCCCGCCGCTATGCCCGGCGCACCGACGCGGATATCCATGATGCCATCATGAAAGGCATCCCAGGCAGCCAGATGCCGCCCAGCGGCCTGAACGATACCGACGCCTGGAAAGTCACCTCCTATATTCGCGGCCTCCGCGGCACGGCGGGCGATGCGCCAGCTCCCGGCGACGTGGCGCATGGCGAGCAGATTTTCCTGGGCAAGGGCCAGTGCATCAATTGCCACATGATCAAGGGCAAGGGCGGACTGTCGGGTCCCGATCTCTCCGACATCGCCGGCATCCGGAAGATGGCCTCCCTCGTGGCGGCTCTTACGAAGGTGCAGCACAAGATCGCGACCGATGGCGGCACCCACGATGCGGAGCTGCTGCCGCTCGCGACCTATCAGCCCGTCCGCATCACGACCGCGGATGGCAAGACCATCACCGGCGTCCTGAAGAATGAAGACAGTTTTTCACTGCAGGTGTTGAGCTCGGACAATGCGCTCCACCTCTTCGATCGCGCCGCCCTGAAAGAAGTCTTTTACATCCCGAAGAGCATCATGCCGACGGACTTCGACAAGCAGCTCACGCCCGCCGAATTCCAGGACCTGATGGCGTTCTTGACCCGTCAGGTGATAGCGGCGCCGCAGGTGGCGGGACGTCCCGGGCGGCCGGCTGGCGAGTAACGAGGCAGGGGCCGTGACGACGAGATCCAGGAACGTGCTGCTAAGCGTGGCGGCCCTGTGCGCTGTGGGGTTGCAGATCTATGTCGCGCAGGGGGCCGAGAAGGCCTCCAACGGAGACTACTTCGTCTACATTGGGACCTACACGGATAAAGATTCCAAGGGAATCTACGCGTTCCGCTTCAATCCTTCCACGGGCAAGGTGAGCTCGCTCGGCCTGATGGCGGAAACACCCAACCCGGCGTTTCTGGTGGCGACGCCGAACCAGAAGCATCTCTACGCGGTGAACTGGAAGGGCGGCAACAACGTGCCGGGCGATACGGTGAGCGCCTACGCGATCGACCAAAAGACGGGGAAGCTTACGTTCCTGAACAAGGTTCCCTCCAAGGGCGAGATGCCCACGAATCTGACGATCGACCACACCGGCAAGACCCTGCTGGTGGTCTGCTACACCGGCGGCAATATTACGGGCTATCAGATCCAGGCGGATGGCAAGCTCAGCGCGCCGACCGCGTACTTCCAGCACACGGGCAAGAGCGTGCACAAGGTGGAGGGACCGCATTCCCACGGCGTGATCATTTCACCCGACAACCGCCACGCCTTCGTCGGCGAGGTCGGACTCGACCGCGTGTATTCGTATAGCGTCAATGCGTCCCAAGGCAAGCTGACGCCGAGCGATCCGCCTTTTGTGTCGGTCACTCCGGGCACGGCGCCCCGGCACCTGGCCTTTCACCCCAGCGGAAAGTTTCTGTATGTGAACGATGAAAGCCGGCCAGCGGTGACGGTCTTCCAGCTAGACGGCGGGAACTTGAAGGAGATCCAGGAGGTCCCCTCACTGCCGCCGGACTACAAGGGGAGAAGCTCGACGGCCGAGATCCAGATCGACCAGAAGGGCCGGTTCGTCTATGTCTCGAACCGCGGTCACGACAGCATCGCCGTGTTCGCGGTGGATCAGGCCTCCGGCAAGCTCACACCTGTGCAGCATGCGTTGACTGAAGGCAAGACTCCGCGCAACTTTTCGCTCGATCCGACCGGCGCGTATCTGTGGGCCGCTAACCAAGGCTCGGACACTATCCTGCAGTTCAAGGTGGACCCGAACACCGGGCGGCTTACGAAGACAGGGGACGTGCTCACGGCTCCGACGCCGATTTGTGTGCTGTTCGTGAAGGCCCAGTAAGGCCGACCGCGAGCGTGTGCTAATCTAGAGAGTGGGCAGTGGAGTTGGATCCCCTTGCCCTTCTGGCAGTATCCTTTCCGCCGAGCAGTTGGAAGCGGGGACGTAGTTCAGTTTGGTTAGAACGCCGGCCTGTCACGTCGGAGGTCGCGGGTTCGAACCCCGTCGTCCCCGCCAATCCCCTAAATAGTTTTCGAGTTGGAACTCGACTGGGTCCAGAGTTGTTGGTCTGGGCCGACCTGGGACCGCTCCCTTACGGTCGCGGCTCGGCTTGGGGGGCTCGTTCGCGGCTGTACAGTCATTTGGCAGTAATCGACTGGACAATTCGTGATATCAAAGAGGGGATGTCATCCTACACTCGTCGAGAGATCGCCCGAAAGGCGTTCGGCGGCATGACGCTGCTGCTGAGCAAGCCAGCCGGAAATCTGTTAGGCGCGGCCGGGCTCGACGAGGCACTGCGCACGGCCGTGCAGCGCCACAAGGTCCCCGGGGCCATGGCGATGGTGGCGACGGCGGAGAAGACACTCTATGCGGGCGGCGTCGGGAAACGCGACGCCGCCTCCGAAACGGCTCTGACCACGACTTCCATCTTCCGCATCGCCTCGATGACCAAGGCAGTCACTTCGGCGGCAGCCTTGCAACTGGTGGAGAGCGGGAAGCTCCAACTGGACGAGCCCGTCGCGAAGCATCTCCCCGAACTGGGCAAATTGGAAGTTCTCGAAGGCTTCGACCCCGGTACTGGTAAGCCGCTCTTGCGCCCGGCTCGCCAGCCGGTCACGCTGCGGCGCCTGCTGACCCACACGGCGGGCTTCGCCTACGACACCTGGGACGGCAATCTGCTGAAGTATATGGCGCAGGCCGGGCCGGCGGCCCCGAGCACGAGCCCGCCCGTTACGCCCCTGGTGTTCGAGCCGGGAACGCGGTGGGAATACGGAACCAACCTCGATTGGACCGGACATCTGGTGGAAGTGATCAGCGGCCAGACGCTCGAGGCGTATTTCGAGCGCCACATCTTCCAGCTCCTAGGCATGCGCGACACCGGGTTCCGGGTGCCGGCGGAGAAGTTCGACCGGCTGGTGAGTTTCTACCAGAGGCAAGGCGAGGGCGTGCTCAAAGAGGAACCGCGCACGTTGCCGGTCCCGCCGCCCTTCTTCAACGGCGGCGGCGGACTTTACTCGACCGCCAGCGACTACCTACGCTTCACGCAAATGATCCTGCGGCGCGGCCGCGCCAGCGGGAAAGAGCAGATACTGCGTCCCAAGACGGTTGAGATGATGGCCTCCAACCAGATCGGCGGCTTGAGCGCGGGAAGGCTGCAGAGCTTCCGGCCGGAGCGGTCGCGCGACGTGGACTTCCACCCCGGCTTCAACGACAAGTTCGGCTTCGGCTTCCTGATCAACACGACCGCCTACGAGAGCGGACGCTCCGCCGGGAGCCTCGCGTGGGCGGGCCTCCAGAACACGTTCTATTGGATCGACCCGCGGCGCGGGATCTGCGCCGTTTTGCTGATGCAGTTTCTGCCGTTCTGCGACGCCGCAGCGCTCGGAGTGTTGCGCGACTTCGAGCGGGCGGTATACGCGACGTTCCCGGCCGCGTAAGCGGTTTCAGAAGTCAAACAGATAGTTGAACTTTACCAGCAGGGCGCGGCTCTGGAAGCGCCGCTCGGTCCCGTGGGGATCGAAGAAGTCCTCGGTAGCGGCCTTGGTGTTGTAGACGACGAACAGGCCGGTGCTCGAGGTGGAGAGAAACGCCAGGCGGAGGTTAGTGCCCACTTGGTGGCTGGTGCTGTTGTACTGCGTAAAGGCTTGCACGTAGCTCTTCGGCGTGAAAGCCAGGTTGAAGCGGAAACCGATCAGATCGGTGGTGAAGTCGCCCGCCGGCAGATGGATGAAGTTGCGGATGTAGCCGCCCGACCAGGTGAGATTCTGCGTGGGGCGATAGCCGCCGTTGAAGTTGATGGTGCGGATAGTTCCGTTGTAAAAGTTGGCGACTGAAAAGTTGCCGGTAGCGAACAGCCGGGCGGCCGGGTTAGTGCCGTAGTTCAGAACCATCTCGCTATACGAGTAACGGCCCGGCGGAATGTTGATTCTCGGGTAGACCTCGAAAGGTTTGTCCAGGCGCTCGAAGTTGTGGTTCACGGCCAGACCGAGACTTGAGCCGTTCTGCCAGCGCGTATCGAGGTGATAGTGATCGAAGCCGGATTCCTTCTCGTTGCTGGTGCGCGTGTACCAGCGGTTCACCTGGAAGTGGGGGAAAATGCTGCGCAGGTACTTGCCCTCGGGATAATAGGTGTAGCGGTAGCCGACGGTAGGCTTGCGGAAGTTGACCCGGCGCACGAAACCGACCTCGGGGTTGAAGTTCTGGCCGACCTCCGTGTAGGCGAAGTCGATGCGGTGGATACCGTTGTCGTACTCAAACGAGGCGGCGGCGGCATGGTCATCGCCGGTCCGGCCCGGCGACAGGGTCTTGGCGTAGTAATTGAACCAGTCGGCGTACTTGCCGAAGCCGATCGAGGAATCCACTCCAAAGGTGCGGTTGTATGCCGCCGCGCTGTCAAAATGGGTGACCGACTGGCGGTTGACGCCGATAATGCCAACCGAGGAGCGGTTGCGGAAGTCCCGCTTGAGACGGAAGACGCTGAAGTTGTCGGCCTGCGTGACGCCGTCGAGCTCGCGGGTCTTCATGTTGAGCAAACCGATTTCGTAAGGGCCGGTGTGCCCGCTCAAGCGTAAGCCGGCGTCAATCGGGACCTGATCGCCGCTGCCATTGATGCCGATGCGGCGGCTGAAGAAAATCTCCACCTCTTGCGGGGTGCCGAAATCGAAGATGCCGGAATTTTCGAGGAAGAACGGCCGCTTCTCGGGGAAGAACAGATCGAAGCGCGTCAGGTTCACCTGCTCCTCGTCCACTTCCACCTGCGCGAAGTCGGTGTTAAAGCTGGCGTCGAGAGTCATCGAGGGCGTCAGGCTGTACTTGAGGTCCAGACCCACGTCGTGCGCGATCCTGCTCTGGTCGTCGGCGCGCGTATAGTCCTGCTTGAGGCCGCCGAGCACGTAAGGGATGACCTGGAGGTCGCGGCGCATTTGCAGATCGAGTCCCTCGAGATCACCGGCGATATCCACCTGCGTAACGTCGAAGGCACGGGAGGCCGGCTGCCAGAACGTCTGCTCGTTGCTGCGCCGCAGGTTGCGCATGATGTTGAGACCCCAGGTGCGGTTCTGGCCGGGCTGGTAGCGGAGGGTCTTGAACGGAATAACCATCTCGGCCTCCCAGCCCCGCGCGGTGATCTGGGCATGGACGGTCCAGACCGCGTCCCAGTTCAGATTCTGGGCGGCTGCGCCGCCGCGCTGCGCTCCGCCGCCCGTGCCCCCCTGACCGCCGGCGCGGGCCGGCGCGCCGAGGCTGGCGCTTCCCTGCCCGGCCTTGGAGACCTGGGCGTCAAACTCGATGCCCGTGGGGCTGGTGCCGAAGATGAAGGCGTTCTGGCGGTCGTGGAACGTGTCGACCAGGATCTGAATGGAGTCGGTGTCGGTGAGGGTGGCGTCGCGGCGATTCTGGGTCACCACGATGTGGCCGGGCTCGGAGTCGAAGCAGATGATGCCGACGTAGAGGTTGCGGTCGTCGTAGGCGAAGCGGACCTCGGTCTTCTCGGTGGCGGGGGAGCCCAGGCTGGGCTCCTGCTGGATGAAATCCGCCGCCGGCGGGATGGTTTCCCAGAAGGGCTCATTCACCAGACCGTCCGGCACGGGTGGTGTCGTGATGCGCACCGCGAGGGCGTGTTTGCGATCACCGATCGCCCGGTCCACCGTCACACGCTGCTGCGCCAGGGCGGGCTCCGGCAGAATCACAAACAGACCCAACACCACAAGCAGCGCTACCGGGTAGCGGAGGTAAGAGGACACTAATTTTGAAGTCCCTTATCGGAGATGCTGCGTCAGAGACGCCGCCCCAGCAGGGCGACCTTCCGGGCTCACCCCACCCCTACAGAGTAAACTTCTATTGCTACCATTACCGCCGGCCGGAGCGTGTAAAAGATTTGTGGAAGGGCTCCGCCGGGCTGTATCGCACTCAGAGTTTGGAAACAAATATTTTGAACTTGAGGCTCTCGAACCGAATCTCCGGGAGGATCTCAATGTCTACCGCGAGGTTGCCGCCGGCCGCCGCCTCCATCCGGCTCTTGAGCTCGGCCAGCTTCGCCGGCGTCGGTGCGCGGCGGAAGCAGAGCTGTGCCTGGAGGCGGTCGAGCCGTTCCTGCACAAAACGGTATTGCAGCAGATCCTCTTCGTGACGTAGCGAAACCTCGAGCCGCGTGGGGGCAACCTTGGTTCCACAAGGCAGGGTCAGCAGGTCGGAGTTGCGGCCAATCGGCGGATACATAACGGGCGTATGCCAGCCGCAACCGCAGGGCTCGGGCCGCAGGCGGCAGATGTCTCCTTGCTCGTAGCGAATGAGCGGCATGGCCAGCTGGTCCAGGCAGGTGACCACTACGGAGCCTTCCCGTCCGGGTTCCACGGGCGAGCCGTTGTCCAGAATCTCAACGAGGAGGGCATCCTCTTCCAGGTGGAGCCCGCGCCTCGCCCGGCACTCGGCGGCGATGCGTCCGGCCTCGGCGGAGCCGTAGATATTCACGATCTCCATCTCCGGCATCTCCGTACGGAGTTGCTCGCGAAGGGCGGGCCGCATCACTTCGGAGGACGTGATGAGGAACCGGGGCCGGGCCAGGTCGCGCAGGCTGCAGCGGGCCCGGTAGAGCAGCGTCTCGAGCGTGTGGGGGTAGGCCCACAGGACGTCGGGATTCGAGAGCCGGAAGCGGCGCAGTTGCTCCTCGTCCGAGAGGACCGCTGGAATCACGTCCAAGCGGTAGAGGCCGAGGCGGCGATGGAGGCGGTCAGGCCGCGTTCGAACGGGGCCCAGAAGGGTCAGACGGTCGCGCGGCCGGACGCCGATTCCGATTAGCATCCGAAACTCACGGAGGCGGCGCGTGCGGTACTCGGCCACCGTCAGGTGGACCGCGAAAGGAGCGCCGGAGTGCCCGCTGGTGTGCAACACGGTCAGCTCCCCATGATCTCTCGCCAGGCACTCCTCTTCGGCCAGCCGGAGGTCCCGTTTCGTGGTAACCGGCAACCTGGAGAGGTCGGAGGGTTCGCGAATTTCCGCCGGCTTCACCCCGGCCTGGTCCATCAGAAGCCGGTAGTAGGGCACGTTCTCGTAGGCGTGCTGGAGGAGGCGGCGCAGCTTGGTGCGCCGCAGAGCATCGAGGCGCTGGCGCGACCAGGTCTTGCGGCGCAGGAGGCCGGCAAATTCGAAGACCTCCGCGATCATCGTTTCCCCAACTTACAGATCACCGTCTTCACCTTTCCACTCGGCTCCTGCTCCAACACGTCGATGGGCTCCACCCGGACCTGGATGCGCTCCCCCAGCACAGCGGCCATGCAAGCCACCAGTTGGCTGGGCCGCTCCTCGGAACCTCGCGCCCAGACGACCCGCAGGCGGAACGCCTCGAGTTCTTCCTGGACCACCTGCACTTGCCGGACGCCTTCGACTGCCTGGAGTTCCGGCAGAAGGGTCAGGGCGTGCACCCACGTTCCGCCGGGCCGGCCGATGAGATCGTCCAGCCTCCCATCGATGTCCTCTATCAAGGGGAGGGTACGGCCGCAGACGCACGGTCCGGCTGCGGCAGTCACCAAATCGCCCAAACGGTAGTTCAACACAACCATGGCGCGGTTGGTCAAATTGGTCAGCACCAACTCGCCGCGCTCGCCCGGGGAGACGTCCCGGCCGCTGGCGTCCACGACCCGCACCGCGACTTGGTCCGTGCTGATGTGGAAGCCCCGGCGGGCCTCGCACTGAAAGCCGATGCGCAGCGCCTCGATCGCCTGGTAGGTGCTGACTACGGGAATGCCCAGTTCCTGCTCGATCACGCGGCGGTCGGCCTTCGGCATGGTGTCCGCACCGTAGGTTACGACCCTGGGCTTCTCGATCGGACGGCCCGCTTCGGCCACCCAGCGAAGAAATGCGCCGAGGTGGGAGCCGATGCCGCGGATGACATCAGGTCGGAATTCGTTGACGCCGGCCAGCAGGTCCTCAAACGGTAAGGAGGGGGAGAAGCGCCGCCGCGTCAGGTCCCAACGGCGAGGAGTGACCATCCGGCTTTCCCAGAACCGGCGGATCTGCTCGCCCGCGCTGCCCTCGCGATTGAATACTGCTTCCCGGTAGCCCGCCTCGCGGCCAGCGAAAGGGCGTAAGGCGATCCTCTGGCGGCGTCCGGCGGCGAGGGCTTCAAACAGTGCGCGGGAGTCGTAGCGGAAGCGCCTCCGCCGGCCTGACGTTCCGCTCGAAAGCAGCGTCAAGCCGTCCCGGCGTTCGTACCCTTCGGCCGAAAATCTTTCCGGTTCGAGGGTGAGGGAGAGTTTGTCGACCAGGGGCAGGCTCCGCAGGTCCGCCGCCGAGCGCAGATCCTCCGGAGCGGCGCCAGCCTGACGCATCCATTCACGGTAGTAGGGGACCCGCTCCCAGGCGTGGCGTACCATCGCCCGGAGGCGCACCGACTGCCGCGCCTCCAATTCGTCCGCGGAGAGAAACGCGACGGCCTTCTCTCCCCGCGCCTGCCAGGCGACGAGAGCCGACCTGCCAACCCGGGATAGAATAGTCACTACCACCAAATGATAGCCGAGCGCCCCTCGACGCCGTGAATCCGAGACGACACCTCGGGGAGGTGGGGCCGAGCCTATCCACTAGCAGCGCGACCGACCGCACGCGCTGGGAGAACCTGGGCGAACGGTCCGAGCCTTCCTGGTACCTGGATCGCCTCACCGCACAGCAGAAGCGCGACGTGCACCTGAGGCTGATCAGCCGCTGGACCGCCGGATTGGCCGTCGAGCGCCTGCTCAAGACCGACCTGTTCGAAGAAGCCTTCGGAGAGGACCGGCTGTTGCCCGAGCTTTTTCCAGACGCGCTGCTCGCCTGCGGCATGGATGCGGCCTTCTCGACAGTACGCGCTGCCGCCTGGCGCTTTTCCAGACTCGCCGGCCGGGTCACGGTCACGGATGTCCGTCAATGCGGTCTGAAATCCCAGGCGTTCGATCTCGTGCTTTCGACTTCCACCCTCGACCATTTTGAGCGGCGCGAGGAGTTCCTGCGGTCCCTGCGGGAGATCGGCCGGCTGCTGCGTCCCGGCGGGCTTCTCATCCTGACACTGGATAACCCCTCCAATCCGCTCTATCACCCGTTGAAGTGGATCAGCCGCACCAGCATCGCCCCGTTTCGTCTCGGATATTCACCCTCCATGCCCACGTTGCGCGCCGACTTGGGGGAGGCTGGCCTTCGCCTCGAAGGGGAGGACTGGCTTGTGCACAATCCCCGCCTCCTTTCCACTGCTCTGTTTCTGCTTCTGCGCCGGCTCCTGGGCCCCAAAGCTGACGCCCCGATCGCGGCGCTACTGCGTGCTTTCGATCGCCTCGGGCAACTCCCGACGCGCCGCTGGACAGCCTGTTTTCAGGCCGTCGCCGCCCGGAAGCCGGAGGCCCCGGAATTTAGGTAATCTCGTCTCCCGTCCGGATGGTGCCTTCGCTGAGGACCTGTGCCCGCAGACCGCCCCGGTGAGCCAGTCCGTCCAACACTTCGGGTTGTGTCAGGCCTGCCAGGTGGGAGCACGGCTCGCACAGGCGGATACCGCGCAGCCGTACTTCACCCACTTGAAACTCCCGTCCGACTAAGTGGTTCAAGGCGACGCCGCGAGTGACAATCTGCCGGCGGGCCGCGCCGGGCTGGAGGGTGACGCGGCACTCCCGCTCCAGGGCCTCGAGCGCCTCGATTTCAATGAGGGTAAGTTCCCGGTCCGGACCGTCCTTGTCAGAGAACGTTCCGGTCTTCTCGAAGTAGCGGTCGCCTTGGAGGCCTCGGCCAGGCAGAGCGTGAGCCGTGCGGACTTCTATGGTCGGCGCGGTGGGCTGGTCCGCGATATGAATGGATACTACAGAGCCTTTCCCCATACGCCTCACCGCTGCAACGTGATCAGCTTGTCCTCTTTCGGGAACGTCTCGATCACAATATCCTTGTAGCGCACTTCCTGCGGTCCATTCCAGGCGTGAAGCTGGACGCCGATCGGGCCTTCTTTGATGCGACCAGCGTCCGCTTCCCGCCATTCCATTACCTGGACGCCGTTGAAGGCCGAGCGTACCCGGTTACCCTGTGCCAAAATCTCGACCCTGACCCATTCGTGCTGGCTGGTGACTTTCTCCCTGGTCGGCCGGTACACGCGGAGGCCCTGGCGGGCGATGTAGTCCCACATACTCGGGTTGGGGAAGGCCACGAGTGGCCCATGCGTGTACCACTTGTTGTCCCCTTGCTCGGCGATTTCGCCCCAAAAGCAGACGCCGGCGTGGTTTTCCGATTCCACCATCCGGGATGACAGGGTGAGCCGGAAATCGGAATAGTGCTCCTTGGTGTACAGAAAGTTCGTCGGCACCTTGTCGTGGAATCTGCCCACGATGGCGCCGTCTTCGACCGACCACCAATCGAGATTGCCTTGCCAGCCGTGGAGCGTCTTGCCATCGAAAAGCGTTTTCGTCACGGTCTGGCCGGCGCGGGGCGGCACGAGCGGGATCGCTTCCAACTCCGCGGCAGTGAGGGGTGGCGTGGGTGGGCGCGGAGGCGCCGGCGCCGTGACCTGCTGGCTCCATAGCAAGCTTGCCGCCACACCCCAGCAGGCAACCGCTCCGATCGACGAAAACAGCGCAGCCTTTTTCATGGGGGTAGCCTATCACAACCAGCCATCGAGCTACTCCCAACTCAAATACGACAGGGTAGTGTTGTCCTTGATCACGAGCCCTTTGGCCAGCATCAGAGGGTTGGCGTAAGTGGCGCTGTCGGCGACCTGGTAGCGGTGCAGGGGCTCGAAACCGCTCCCGCTGGCCCGGGCGACGATCAACTCGGCGTTGTCCTTCAGCAAGAACAGCAGCTCTCCCGAAATCAGGACCACGGCATTGTCCCCCTGCCTCGGATCGCTGGTCCACAGCGTCTTCCCGCTCTCCGCGTCGACGCAGAAGAAGATCCCGCTGTTCCGGTTGGAGAATCCGAAGATCAGGTTGCCCTTTTGCACCGGAGAGCTGAAACGCATCGTGAGCTCGGAAATCTGCCACGCCTTCTCCGACGTCCAGGAGTTGCCCTGCTTGTTCACCTGGAGCAGCATCGTGCCGGGGTCGCCCGCCAGGATCAGCCGCTGGCCGAACTGCAGCGGGGTAGGTATATTCATGCCGCTTCGCCCCGGGAAATCGATGTGCCACAACAGGTCTCCAGAGGCGAGGGAAAGGCCGACGGCGTATTTCTGCGTGAGGGTGACCACCTGCTTCACGCCCCCCATCTCGACAATCACCGGGGAAGCGTAAGCCGGGCCGTCACCCTTCCAGATCCATTTTTGAGCGCCGGATTTCGCCTCGTAGGCGGCGATGGCTCCGTCATCGTTAGTGCCGATCAGCACCACGATGAGCCCGTCGCCGACGACCGGCGACATGGAGGTCCCGAATTGCGGCCAGGTACCCTTGAAATCTTTGGCGTACTCCTTTCTCCACTCGACTTTGCCCGTCGCGGCGTCGAAGGACGAGAAAATCCCCGATATGCCAAAGGTATAAAGTTTCCCGTCGTAATAGAGGGGGGTCGACTTCGGACCTTTGCCATGGCGAGCCGCCGACTGCACCGGCTGGTAAGGCGCGGGATAGCTCTGCCGCCAGAGGACCTTGCCGCTGGCCGGGTCGACGCTCATAACGACTTCGTCGTCCCCCTGGCGCGCAAATTGGAGGATCCGGCCGCCGGCGAAGAGCGGAGACGCGTAGCCCTCTCCCACGGGGACCTTCCATTGGGTGGTCAGCTTCTCCGGCCACGCCTTCGGCTGGCTAAAGGGCGCCACGCCGTCCCGGTTGGGACCGCGCCATTGCGGCCAATCCTGAGCCCACAGACCCTGGCCGGCGATGAGACAAATCACAGAGACCCAAACGCCCGTATTCTTTCGCATGCCCCCTCCTGGTGTGAGTACGCCTGAAGCATGTATTCTAGCGCCTGCGGGGGTGGTCCGTCCGTGCGGTGGGAGAGTCTCAAACTCTCTGACACGCGGGGGTCTCCGTCTGGTAAGATGTCGGGTCACTGCACAGTGACTGAGGTGCCTGGTCTTCGCCTGCGAACCAACCGCACCACAAGGAGGATCGAATGAAACGCTTGCTTTTTGCTGTGGCCCTGTCCGTTCTAGGAATCGTCACATTTATGGCCCAGGGACAGAATCCGCCGGCGGCGGGCAAAAAAAAGGGCGCGGCCAGCGCCGACCCCTACGCCAACAACCCGGATGCCGGTACGCAACGGTTCCCCCTCGCGGCTCCCGCCGGCAAGGATAGCGGCGCGATGGCCAATCCCCCGGCCGGCGCTGTCAACAAGGGTGCTTTCAACATGGACAATTGGCAGTATGGGCCGCAGTTCAAACCGCCGGCCGACGCCAAGATCTGGAATCCGGTGAAGCTGAAAATGATGCGGGGCGAGAAAGTCACCGGTGGCACGGTCTTCAATTCCACCGATCCGGCCCTCTATTGCGCCATGGCCAATGCCGGCTACGACTTCATCTGGACGGAGATGCAGCACGATCAGAAGGACTGGGGACAAGTGGCTCGCATGTGGCGCACCTGTCCGCATGCCAAGGCCGTTCCTGGTGTGCGCGTCGCCTACACCGACGAACGAGAGATCCAGCACGCGGTCGACGCCGGCGCGTTGGTGGTCGTGGTGCCCACCGTGGACACCGTCGAAGAGGCGACCGCGGCGCGGAACTGGACTTACTTCCCCCCGCTCGGCAAGCGCAGCAATGGCGGCGGGCAGGCCTTTGACCCGAATGTGTGGGGCTTGGTTCCTGGCGGTTATCGCAACACGATCAACGACAACATCGTCCTGATCCTGATGATCGAGACGCTCGAAGGCATCAAGAACGCGCCCGCGATCGCGAGAATCCCAGGCGTTACCGCGCTGTTCGCGGCCAGCGGCGATCTGGGCAACTTCTCCGGCTACGCGCAGGGCTCGCCCGACTATGAGCGGTTGATCAACGTCGTCCACGACTCCGCCATAGAGGCTGGCAAGCGGCTGTGCGGTCCCTTTGCCTGGCGCGACCGGCCGGACTTCACGTGCTTCCAAGCTGGCAGCGAGACGGCCGCGATCGCACGCGGCGTGGCCGCCGAACTCGGGCCGCTGGCCAATACGCAGGGCAAGGTGGAGGTGGGGCCCCTCGCGACGAAACCTTAGCTGCACGGCCGGTGGGGTGGTCGAAAGCCCTGACGTGAAGAGGGCGGAGCCCAGGGCCACGGTTGGTGCACACGATGAAAACGAGGGGACGGTGAGGTGATCGGCGCACCGGCCGGCGAGGCAGGAAGGACTTGGTAAGACTCACCGACGGCACCGAACGAGGCTAGGGAAGAGAGGCCTTGGTTGTGGGCAAGCGTTCCAAATGAATTTCGGGCAGTACCGCTAGCCCGCCACTCTCGGTCTCGCGCAGCGGAAACACCATCCAGCGTTCATCGGGCGCGACGCTGAGCGTACCGGTGTAGGTGGGCATGGGCCTCCCGAACCGGCAGACCGGCTGATGGGTGCCGCGCTCCGGGTCGTACAAGAGAATCATCCATTGCCGCGCCGTCGCGTCGTAATCCGTGTAGTAAATGCCGCTTTGCCCGAGGGCCCAGCCGCGGGCGAGGTCGCTCCGCACCCGATCGAGCACCAGTTGGACTTTGCCTCCCGGCGCGGGTAGCCTCCATAGGCCTGGGTCCTCGCGGCGAACATGGTAGACCCAGCGTCCATCGCGAGACGCCCGGTGGATACTGCCGCCGTCCTGTGTCAACTGCCGGGCTGGACCACCGCCGGCGGGAACGCGCCACAAATTTGGTTTACCACCGCGGTGGGAATTGAACGTAATCGAGCGGCCATCGGCCGAGAACTGGGGCTCGGTACCCTCCGTATCCAGGACGCGCGGGGCCCGGTACCCTCCCACGTCCAGCACGAACACTCCGGTCCCACGGGCCGCGCAGACGATCTCGCGGCTATCGGGCGACCACGCCGGTACGGTGACTTGGACGCCGCCCTGGAGGTTGGAAAGCTGCTTCGTACTCTGGCCCTGGTTGTCCGATACCCAGATCTGCGGCGACCCCGAGCGCAGGGACACGAAAGCCACCCGCAGTCCGTCCGGCGAGATCACCGGATTCACATCTACGCCACCTCGGCCGGAGGAAATGAATCGGGCCGGATCTGAAAAATCCCCGCCGCCGGCGGGTCTATCCGCTCGCCAGATCGCCTCCGTGGCGTAGGAGCTCGCCAGAGCCACGACCAGGCCTCCGTGGTTTCCAGGCCGAACGTCAAACTGTGCAAGCAGGCTGGAGAGGGGCAGCACTTCTTTCACCGGCTGCCCCGCGAGCCCGACGTACCAAAGGGCCGATTCATTCCTCCGTGGCGCCCGGAACAAAATGCCCCGGCCATCGGGCGTCCAGCGGATCTCCCTCTTGGGAAGCTCGTCGAAAGTCAGACGCCGGGGCTCGCCGCCCTCGGCGGAGACAACAAAGAGATCCGTCGCGGTTTGCGCGAAAACCCTGCAGAATGAGAGCGACTTGCCGTCCGGCGAGCGCCGCGGCGCGATGTCCGCGGCCCGCGGCGGCGGCGCCGTCAATTGCCGCCGCAGGCCGGTCTCTAGATCGATGCGGACCAGGCGCCTGGCTTGGGTTCCAAACTCGTCGGAAACCACCAGCGCCCGGTTCGAGAGCCAATCCACGCGCCCGCTGAAAAGGTTGGAGCTCACGGTCACGATCCGCTGCTCTTTCCCACTCTCCACCGGGACCACATACACCGCGTCTTCGCCGGCGCCTTGCCGGATGAAGCTGAGCTGTGTTCCGTCCGGGGACCACGCGGCGCCGACTTCATCGTTGCTGCTGCGAGTCAACTGGGTGGGATCGCCTCCCGCTGGCCGGATCAGGAAGATATGAAAGTTGGCGCTCGAAGGCTGTTTCCAGGAGCAAGCGAGGCGGGAGCCGTCCGGCGAGAAGGCCGGATCGCAGGCGTCCCCTTGGCCGATCAAAGCCCCCGGACGCCAGCGGTCCGGCCGGGGCCAGAAGCTCGCGCCCAGGGCGGCGGCGCCCACCGCCGCGGCTCCGCCCACGATCCAGCGGCGAGAGACCTTGACTGGGGCCGGAACGAGGGCGGCCCTCTCCGGTTGCCACTCCGGCAAACCGCCCAGCGCGCGTGAGACTTCCCCGGCGGAGGGCCGCTCGAGCGGATCTTTGGCCAGCATGCTCAGGATCAGCTTGTTGAGGGACTCCGGAACGCCGCGCCAAACCCCCGCCGGCGGCTTGGGCTCACACCAGACTATGGAATGCGCCATGTCTAGTGGCGAGCCACCCGCAAAGGGATGAACTCCGGCGCACATCTCGTACAGCACAAGGCCAAACGAGAACACGTCGCTGGCGGGGGTCGCGGGTTCACCCTTGCACTGCTCCGGTGACATGTATCGAAGGGTGCCCACCGGCAAACCGGCGGTCGAACTGACGTTACCGGAACCCGCCGAGGGGACGAAATTGCGGGCTAGGCCGAAATCGAGCACCTTGACGTAGCCATCCGGCCGGACCATCACGTTTTCCGGCTTCAGGTCCCGGTGCACGATGCCGCGGCTGTGCGCCGCCGCCACGGCCAGCGCGATCTGGGCGCCAATACGCGTCACCTGCCGCTCCGGGAGCGGCTGCCCGCAGAGCTTGCGCAGCGGCGCTCCTTCCACCAGTTCCATCACGATGACGGGGGACGACCCGGAGGCCGCGACTTCGTGGACGGTCACGATGTTCGGGTGATTCAGAGCCGAGGCGGCCTGGGCTTCCCGAAAGAACCGCTTGGCAACGGACTCGGTTCCGGCATGTTCGGCGCCGACAAATTTCAAGGCCACGGGCCGGCCCAGCACGGTGTCGCGACCTGCATAGACTTCGCCGGTACCGCCGCGGCCCAGCGGCGCGACGACTTCATAGCGCCCGATCCTTTCACCGAGGTGGGGCCACGCCGGCGGCTCCTCCCCGGTCGAA
The DNA here is from genome assembly GCA_041482115.1 of Terriglobia bacterium. Classification (GTDB taxonomy): domain Bacteria; phylum Acidobacteriota; class Terriglobia; order Bryobacterales; family JACQDG01; genus JBGPDC01. The sequence goes on from JBGPDC010000008.1 coordinate 19,157, forward strand.
ACGGGAGATTCCGCCTGCGACGCGGCCAGGATCGCGCGCACTTCATCGACGATTTCGGGATCGTCGGAAACCCTACTCAGGAAGGATCGAGCCTCGTCCGCCGACAGCGCATGGGCCTCTTCGTAGAGGTCCCAAACCCTCTTCCACTGGACGTCGGTCAACATGGCGCCTGACCGGCAAATTGGCGCTGCAGCCAGTGCTTCGCAAAGCTCCAATCCCGAGCCACGGTGGACGAAGCGCATTCCAGCCTGGCGGCGATCTCATCTCCGGTCAGACCCTCGAAGACTCTTAGCTCCACGATCGTCCGCAGCCGCGGGCGGACGGCCGCCAGGCGGGAGAGGGCGGTTTCCATCTCGGCCACGGCCTCAAAGCCAGGCGTCACAGCCATATTGTCGCCGAGTTCCAGCTTGTCCACTCTCCGGCTCAAGGGCCGGGCATGGTGGATCAGGAGCCTCTTCATGAGCAGGCCCGCCAAACCGAAAAATGCGGATTTCTCGTCTCCGCCATCTACCGCCGGCGGCTTAAGGGCTTTGATCTTGATGAGTTCCAGGTAAAGTTCGTTGACCAGGAGGGTGGGTTGCCAGGAGTGTCCTTCGGGTTCCCTGCGCATGCGGGACGCCGCCAGGCGGCGCAACTGCGGATAGAACATCTCCACCAGTTCGTTAGCGGCCTGCTTGTCACCCCGGCGGTAGGCCGCCATCAACCGGCTCACCGTCTGAGCCGCAACTCGCCCTTCATTCCCTGCCATGGGTCGGAATTATCCTAGCACGGCGGTCCCGGCCACCGGAACCAGGCTCTCGCGGTTCGAAAAAGTTACATGGCGAATGACAAGAACGGACCGCCTGCTCGCCCTTATACGGAGTGATGGACCACCATCCAGGAGACCTTGCATGAAAAACGCCATCCTTCGGCTCGCGGGCGGGCGGCACCGCATTGGGACCGCGGCTTTTCAGGCCGTGCTGGCCGCCATACTGGGCTGCGTGCCTGCCGTGGCACAGTTCGCCTATGTTCCCAACGGTGTGGACCGCACCGTGTCGGTCATCAACACCGCGACCAATACGGTGACGGCAACCATCACTCTAGGCGCCGGAACCCTGTTCCCCGTAGGCGTGGCGGTGAATCCGAGCGGTACCCGGGTTTATGTAACCAATGCCTGCGACAGCGACTTCCTTCTTGGTACCGGGTGTGCTCTCGGGGACCCCGGCTCGGTTTCCGTTATCAATGCCGGCACCAACACTGTAATCACCAACATCTCCATTCCGAACGAGCCGGTCGGCGTCGCGGTGAGCCAGGATGGATCACGGGTCTTCGTGGTAAACGGCTGCAGCGATTGCGCCACCTTTACGACCTCGGGTTCTGTCTCCGTGATCGACACGGCCGCCGGCAGCGCCAATGAAAACAAGGTGATAGCGACAATCCCGCTGTCCGCCTTCGACTTCGCATCCACCGGGATCGCAGTGAACCAGACCGGGTCACGGCTGTACGTCGCGAACCTGTTAAGCACCGGCGGACCCGGCGGCAGCGTCTCGGTGATCAACACGAGTACCAACGCTATTACCACCATTGACTTGGGCGCCAACTCTGCCATCGGCCTGGTATTGAATCCGAAAAGACCGCGGCTCTATGTCGCTGGGGTAGAAGGCCTGACGGTGATTGACACCACCAATAACACGGTGATCAAGACCATCGATACAGCAGGTTTCATCGGTCTCGCAATCAAGCCGGACGGTACCCGGCTCTACGCGGCGGGCCTTGGTCTGGGCGGGGTCGCCGGGATCGCTGTGATTGATACGACCAATGATGACCTCAACGTAGTGGCGACGGCGCCCACCGATCCCTTTCTTCCGGTTGGTTTCACGGTCCGTCCGGACGGCTCGCGGGTCTACGTGACGAGTTTCGAGAAGTCTGTGGGGCTATGCTCGGACAATGGGCAATCCTGTACAGCGTCTGACCTGACCTTGTGCGGAGACCCCTTGCATGCCACCTGCAATGTCTCGAGCACTCCCGACAACAAGGTGTTGGTCGTTGACACCGCCACGAATCTGATTTCCAGTCCGATCACTGTCGGTACAGGCCCTACGGCGTTCGGGCAGTTCATCGCACCCGGAATCTGCACCGGAGCTAACATCTGGGCCTACCTCGTAAGCGGGCCGGCCGCGTCGGCCGCCGGCGGCACCTACGACTGGTTCGTCAGGTTCGAAGTACATGCCTGCGAGGCCGCCACCAGCCTGAAGGCGCAGGGTGGCACCAACGGTTGGGCGAGCTCCAAGTCGGTCGATTCGCTTAGCCTCGGCGCAACATCCATCAAGACCAACAACAAGAACCAAGTGATCACCTGGACCATGGCCTCGCTCAGCGCGAACCAGAACGCTACGTTGACGCTGAAGATTACCGGGACTATTAAGCCCGGCACGCCGTCGGGAACCATGCTCGATCTGGTTAGCCTTTGGTCGCTGGGGTATAGCACGGCCACGGGTCAGAAATCGGCGTCCGCCGGACCTGTTTCAGTGAAAGTACAGTAACCACCTGCACGCTCAGCGGAGAGGGCTGACGTGCTGGGGCGGCGCGCCCGGATCGCTCAACACCTCGAGTTGAGCGCCGGGCGGCTGCTCCAGCTCGAACATCTCGTTGGAGAGCCCGTGATTGATCTCGATCTTCTGAATCTGAATCACCAGGCGGTACGCCTCCCGGGGCCGGTCGATCTCGATGTGCCTTGGGAAAATCACGCCGTCGTCTTCCAGCCATTGGCTGTACCGGGCGTCGGTGAGTATCTTGCCCGCGTCGTCGAAGATGAGTTCGCGCGCCACGCGCGACGTGGCGCCCTCGATCCACAAAGTGCGGGCGGGCCGGCGATCCTGGCTGGGAGAGTTGCGCATCACAAGAAGGGTGTAGCCGGCCCTCTGGCCCGGGTTTTCGAGGGTGGCGGTCTCGGTGGCCGGATCGACCGGCTGGGGCAGTAGGGCCTGCTGCAGATGCAAGGGCCGGATGTTTTCGAGTTGGTTGGAAGATAACGCTTTGACATCGTCCTGGCCGATGACAAACCGTTTCTTGGAGGGCAGAGAAAGCCGAAACTGGTGCCCGTTCGATACCAGATCGACGAGCCGGTTCCCGAACGGGGGTTGGAGACCGATGAGGCGGAGGTCCGTGGGCTTCCGGAAGAGGAGGTAGCCTCGAATGGCCGGATACCGTTTGACCGGGCTGCCGTTGAGTTGGCCGAGCGTCGCGGACAGCAACACCGTCGCTTTGAAATCGGACACTGCCTGGTATTGCCGGGCGACCTGGCCGGAAAGTTCTGCGGTGCTCACCTGCCTGGCCGGTGGCGCGATTTTCGGGGCGGCGGCCTGCCGGCTGTGGACGCACGAGCTCAGCGCCGACAGGCACACCAGTGCCCCAGCGCGATACCAGTTTCTCCCCGGCATCATTCCATCCTATTGGGAATCGGTGTGAGACACAATATGGGCCGTCTGCTCCTCCGATGCGCGGCCGCGCTGCTGGTGGGGCACGGCGCTGGCGCGCAAATCCGCGTGTCGCAGATTACCGCGAGCACGGAACCATCCGGTGGCGTAGTTCGTCCCTTCGAAACGGCGATGGTGCAGGTGCAAGTCTATGGCTCCGTTCCCAATGACGCGGGCGAACCTCAGCGTACGCGTCTCGAACCCGGAGGCGTCGCGTTTCGACTTCTCGATCGGGAGGGTGGCTGGCTCTCGAAACCGTTTGCGGGTTCCCAGACCGCCGCGGTGCGGCTGTACCCGCGCGGCCCGAAGGCGCCGCGAGCCCTACCCGCCTCCGGCAGGCCCGGCACCGGCCGGTTCGTTGCTGGAATACTCGACCCTGGAGCCCTGCCCACGCTGCGGGACTCGGTCCTATTTACCGCCTCCGGACGGGCTGGAGAGTACCGCATAGAGGCCGCGCTCGATGGCCAGACGGCGGTGGTCACGTTGCGGGTGGACCCCCACGCCCCCGCCTCCCGGCCACCTGAGAAAGTCTCGTTCGCCCGCGAACGGCATCCCCCGGATCACTACCGGAAGTTAGCCGAGCACTACGCTCCGTATGTCGCCCAGGAAACCTGGTTCGATCCGAAAGCGGATTTCCTCGCGCGGTTCGACTTCGACGGGAACTGGCACGGAGACGATAACTGGGACTCGACGCCCACCGGTTCTTCGCAGGCCTACGTCTACTATGCCGTGATGGAGACCGGCACGCACTGGTTTCTGGTCTACAACTTCTTTCACCCGCGCGACTACGACGAGCGCTGTATCGCCGGCACCTGCCACGAGAATGACAACGAGGGATTGATCCTGACGGTGCGGAAGGACGGCTCGAGGTTCGGACGGTTGCAGGTGATGGAGACCCTGGCGCACAATCGCATCTTTTCTTATCGGGCGGACCACCGGGTGCAGGGCGGATTGCACCGCTTCGCCGGGGACATTGAGGTCTGCGAGCGCACCCATCCGGTGGTCTTTGTGGAATCGGGAGGCCACGGCGTCTTCGGCTCGAAGGACCGCCAGTCCGGCTATTCGCTGGATTCCGATACGTTCACCGGTGGCGCCGGAGTGACCTACAGATACGACGGCCAGGCCAAGAGGCCGCGGCACCCTAACGACCGCCGCGTGGGTTATGAACTGCTGCCGATTTACGAGCAGTGGTGGAAGCGGGCGGTGGATGGCGCCGGGCGCCGCGACCGGACCTTCGACGGGGATTGCGTCTATCGTCCCCTGGGAGACCGGCCGGGAATCGCCTCCCCGTCCCTTCCTTGCAGCTTTCTCGGCCGCGCGAAGGCCCGAAATCGCGCCGAACCGTTCTGGGAGTGGTTTGATCTGAGCACGCGGGCTGTTCTGGCGCGCGGGCAGTGGGGCCTGGATCCGGCTTACGCCGTCTCCCGGACGCTGCATTTTCCCGTCGAGGAGCCGTTCTCGCTGGACTACTTGTTCAATCCGTTCCTACTTCGCGCGGGAGACGCGAAGCGGTGACGATGGGCGCCCAGACTAGGGCAAGACTCGAACCGACCTGGAGGCCCAACCAGAGCCTGAAGTCCTCACCCGCATCACCCTGTCGCGGGGAGCCGGATCGATGGTGGCAGGACCCCGGGGTCGGCCCGTCTCTTGCCGTGTCTCTCGTCCGGCGCCCCTGGGAACTCGCTCAGATGGGCGGTGGTCGGCACGTTGATCGACCATTAGATGATCGACCATTAGATGGGCCCCGCGCCCGAGTTTATAGTAGGATGCAGCTATGCTGAAAACTCTGCCAGGTATGATTTTCTTCTGCGTTTTGGCGGCGGCGCAGCAGGCGCCCGGACCTGGCGCACGATCTTTCGCAACTCGCTGCGCAGCTTGCCACGGGCTGGATGCGGGCGGAACGGAGCAGGCGCCCGCGCTGTCGAATTACGTGCGCTCTCACACCGCCGCGGAGGTCGCCACCATCATCCAGAACGGCATCCCCGGCAAAGCCACGATGCCCGCGTTCCAGCTTCCGGAAGAGGAACTGCGTCCCCTGGTGGCCCATGTTCGCAGCCTCGCCGGGGCCACGGGCGGGTCCGCAGATATCGGAGCGGCCGCCAAGACTTCGGGCCGGGGTGGCGCCGCGCGCCCGCGTCAGCCGGTTCCGGAAAAATGGCAGGGCGGAAGCGCCTCTCAGCCGTCCCGGCTGGCGCTGCGGATTCAGGACTACCTGACGATGCCCATCACCGGCCTCCCCGAGAGCCGCCGGAGCAACGAAGCGCTGCTCGCGAGGATCAATTTCCTGCGGGAGGAGCCGGGCGGAGCCAGCCGGTTTTTCGTGAACGATCTGAACGGGCCGCTCTACATTCTGGATAAGAAAACGAAGAAGATCGTCACCTATCTCGATTTCAACGGCAGCGGCCAGCGGACCGGCCTGTTCGAAAAGCTCACTACCGCGAACGGTTACGGGAACGGCTTCATCAATTTCATTTTCGACCCCGATTACCGGCGGAACGGCAAGTTTTACAGCCTGCATCTCGAAGACACCGAACTCCCCGGCTCGGTGCTGCCGCGCGCCGCCAGTTTCCCCGGGCTGAAGCTCGCCGGCTATGCGCCGACCCCGGCTATTCCCGTGCCCGGTCCCTCCAACCGGGAAGCGGTGATCATTGAGTGGACCGATTCGAATCCGGCCAATTCCACCTTTGAAGGCTCGGCGCGGGAAGTATTGCGGGCCCGGTTGAATACCTTCATGCACCCCATGAACGACCTCATCTTCAACCCGGCGGCCCGCCGCGGCGACCCTGAGTGGCGCGTCCTGTACATCGCTTGTGGAGATAGCGGCACCGGAGAGAAACAAGACGCCACCCGGTCTCATCCGCAGCGGCTCGACAATATCGAAGGGAAGATTCTGCGGATCATACCGGATCCCGAGGAGCACAAGGATTCGAGCACCCTCAGCGAGAACGGACAATATCGCATACCCAACGACAATCCTTTCGTCAACACGCCCGGCGCCCAGAAGGAGATCTGGGCCTACGGGTTGCGAAATCCGTACCGCTTGAGTTGGGACGTCAATCCCTCGGACCGCAACGACAACCACCTGTTCGTTAACGTAGTGGGCCTCCATACCTGGGAGACGGTGGTGCATGTCCGCAAGGGCGCCAACTACGGCTACTCGGAACGCGAAGGCCCGCAGCGGCTGAATCCGGACAACAATACCAGCCCTTTACCGGACCCGGATCGGATTCCCATTCGCATCAACGACTCGACCACCATAGGCACAGTGACCCCCACTTATCCCGTGATTGCCTACGGGCATGTGAAGGAGGGCGGCGACGCCGTGTCGAGCGGCTTCGTCTACCGCGGCAAGGCGCTGCCGGCGCTGCAAGGCAAGTTTGTCTTCGGAGACATCACGACCGGGCGCCTCTGGTACGCCGATGTGAAGGAGATGGTGGCCGCCGATGACGGCAACCCGGGCACGATGGCTCCCATTCACGAAATGAAGATTCTGTGGAGCAAGGGCGGCGGCCGGGAGGAACTTTACGGGACTATGGCGCAAATCACGGAGGCTACCTACAACGCCCGCGGCGGCAAGACCCCGACTCAGGCGATGGTGGCGGGCGGGCGATCCGATATGCGCCTCGCGATGGATGCCGGCGGTGAACTCTACATCCTCAGCAAGAGCGATGGAATGATCCGCACCGTGGTCGGCGTCGTCGAGCGTTGACCGCCCCAGGTTGAAAATAGACGAACGCGCGGGCTTGGCTCTCCGAGCGCTACACGAAAGGACAGCGGCGATTTTGAGATGCCGGAGACAGCTTTAAGTTGTTGGCTCTCCATAGGGTTTGGCAAACTCTGCGCTTACGTATCAGACTTGCGTTAACTGAAACGCGGTCTTCATCTTGTGTTCCACCCGAGCGCGAAATCAAACGCATCATTCGACAGATAGGACGTGAGGGCTTGACGGTCGGCGTGCAAGGTGTTTCCTTCCACCTGCTCGGGTACGTTCTTCAAGTACCATCCCGCCCGGATGCTCACGATCTCGCGCACACCGATCCTGGGTGCGCGAAGGCGGTGCTTTTTCCAGAACCGGACCGCGTAGTCTGGTTTTGGTACAAACGTGCGCGGGCACTGGTTCGAACAGTACGTGCGTCGCAGTTTGTTTACGGGACCATCTACTTCACGTGTCGCATGGGACGAAGCTGTCAACAGACACCTCCTGTCAACCGGAGAATCCGGAGAGCTCGCAGGTGGAAACGTGTGTTTCGGCCTCAACCCGGGCGGTTGAGCTTGCCCCCCCACGAAACCTCTCTTCCAACCAGAGAGACCGCGCGGCCCGCCAAAACCGCGGAATGTTGTGGATAACGGACAAGGCGGACCTTGGGCGATGCCGTCAGTAAAACAGACGATTCGTGTTGGGGCAGAAAAGGAGTGGCTCCCCGGCATGGATTCGAACCACGATTCACGGCTCCAAAGGCCGCTGTCCTACCATTAGACGACCGGGGAATGCGCCGCGGAAGGCTATCCGTTAGTCTAGCAGGCCGCCCCGCGTCGGACGGCTGTTAGGCTAGGCTACCGCCCCTGCCAGCTTGTGACATGCCAGCTTGTGACCCTGGCTTTTTGCGGGCACGATGGTCTATGATGTGGTCGCGCCGGGGAGCAACACACCGTATTCCCGGGAGGAGATTCGGATGCAACGCAGAAACTTTCTCGGGCTGGCGACTGCGGCGGTTCCGGCTGCGGCGGCAGCGCCGGTCCTCGACCTTCGCCGCCTGCCGGTCCGCAAGGTGGGCAAGGTGGAAATTGTCTTCCGGTCGCCGGCGGGCTCGCAGCCCAACGGGTTACAGGCGACTACGGAAGGGTTGTGGATCATCGATCAAGCCGTGGGCAACAAGGCGTACCTGGTAACGTACGAGGCCGGCAAGGTGCTGCGCTCTTTCGAGACCGAAACAGACCGGTCGAGCGGCCTTACCTTTGAAGGCGGCACGCTCTGGATCGGTTCGACCTACAGTCGTGAGATCGTACACTGCGACGCCGTGACCGGCAAGACGATCAACCGGTATTTCACCCCCGGCGCCGGCGTGATCTACAAGATGGGCGGAGATCCACCGGCGCGCAGCAGCCCGCTGGCCAAGATGCGGGAGCGGCCCCCGGCCAAGGCCCCGGCCAGCGGACAGAATCTGGACCCCAGCCGCGTGGGGGGATTCCAGGCGGGACAGCTGCTCGGGAGCCGGGCGCTCGGCACCGGCGCGCACGGGCAGGAGTGGCGGGACGGAAAACTCTGGATGGCGGTGCCTCCGTCGCGGATGGTCTATCGCCTCGATCCGAAGGAGTGGATCGTGGAAAAGAGTTTCCCGACGGCCGGGAACCGCCCGCACGGCATCGGCTGGGAAGGCAAGTACCTGTGGGTGAGCGATTCCAACCTGAACGCCTTCTTTAAGCATGACCCGGACACCGGCGAGATGGTCGAGAAGATTCAACTGGCCGACTCCGATCCCTTGCCGCACGGCATGAGCGTCTGGCAAGGGTGGCTGTGGTATTGCGATGACGTCGGCGTCGTCTGCCGCCTGAAGTTGTAGGGTGGCAGCGATATGAAGAACCGGCTGCACCTCGTGCTGCTGGCGGTTCTGGCAGCGGTCTTCACGTGGTCGGCCATCGGGCCCCACGACTACTTCACGTGGTTCCTCGAAGTGGTCCCGGCGGTGGCCGGCGTGAGTCTGCTCCTGGCGACGTACCGGCGATTTCGGTTTACCAACCTGGTTTACGTATTGGTCACGATCCAGGCGATCATCTTGATGATCGGAGGCCACTACACCTACGCCGAGGTGCCACTCTTCAACTGGCTCCGCGACACGCTCCACCTGGCCCGCAACAATTACGACAAGGTGGGCCACTTCGCGCAGGGATTCACGCCGGCCATCGTGACGCGCGAAATCCTGTTGCGAACCTCGCCGCTGCGGCCCGGCGGCTGGCTGTCGTTCCTGGTGGTATCGGTCTGTCTCGCGATCAGCGCCTTTTATGAGCTGATCGAGTGGTGGATTGCCGTGGCCACCGGCGGAGCGGAGGCCTTCCTGGGCACCCAGGGCTACGTCTGGGATACCCAGTCGGATATGCTCTTCGCGCTGGTGGGCGCCACGCTCGCCGTCCTGCTGCTCACGCGGCGCCATGACCGGGAGCTAGCCGGCTTGCGCCTCTAGTTTCGTCAGCCAGTCATGGAAGTGAAGGCAGCCACCACGAATCTTGTCGATCCCGATCTCTTGGATGGCCAGAATTGCGTCGGTTGCCTTCCCGTACTCCGGCACTGCAAAACGAATGTGACGAGATGGTGGCGTATTCTGATCGACGTGTTCGGGAGTCTCGAATTCGCTCTTTACAGTCTTGGCGAGTTCTCGCAGGGCCTTCTTCCGATTCGGGTAGACTCGGGCCAGGGACATGACCTTGACCAGAATCAGTGCTTCAAATTCGTGAAGCTGCGGATACGGCACAAAGCGCTTGTCATCGAGATCCGCAGCAAACCGTTCTTCAAGCGCTTGAACACGGCCCAGGGGGTCGAGGATCCCGTCACACTGAGCCATGCCAGGAAAATCGCGCGGCAGTCCGAAGAGGTCGATCATCGTCGTGACTCCATGCGTCTTCTCAGCACCAGCCAAATGGTTGCGGATCTCCCTTCGGACTCTGTCATAGGTGAGGCCTCCGCGGAGATTCAGCGGAATTACTTTCACTGGCCCGAGAAAATCATCCAGGATGTCACGGACAAAACTAACCTCGGCAAGTCCTTCGCAGAACACGTGGAGGCGTGTCAACGAGACGGCATCCCACCTATGACGTTCTTTTCCAAGAGGTCACCGACCGAGTACTCGTCCAACCAAGCCTTCAGGTCCTTGGAATCCAGCCGCTCGAAGTGGCTCTCGCACTGTTGACGCGTGACCACCACCACATCTTCAGGCTCAAAGAAGTTGACCAGGGACACCGACTGTGTGGCCACGATAATCGGGCGGTAGACCGAGGCGCTGCGGATCAGGGACGCGACCATCTCCACTGCCCAGGGATGAAGGCCGATCTCCGGCTCATCCAGAACGATCAGGCTGGGCAATTCGTCTTCGGGTTGTCGAAGCAGACTGACTAGGGCGATCGCTCGCAGGGTCCCGTCGGATAGTTGGTGCGGCCCAAAAACGTGCTCGGAGTCGCGGTCCTTCCAGTCAAGCCGAACATAGTCCTGATTTTCAGGGAGCGGATCGAGCACGAACTCATCAAAGAAGGGTGCTACTTGGCGCACAGTACGGACAATAGTATCGTAGTGCGCCGGGCTACGAAGTTTGAGACGGCGGAGAAAAGCAGCCAAGTTGCTGGCGTCGGAATGGAGTTCTTGGTGGTCCCCTACATATGCACCTTTGCGCACGGCGGCGCCAGCGGAGGTGTCGTGAAAGTGGAACGTCCTGATTCCGGCAAGCAGCGAGTGGATCTCTTTAAGGCGACTTTCTTTTCCCAGCAGACTCTCCCTGTGGCCGGACCCCAGCGCTTCACGGCGTGGGTTAGAGCTCCGTGTAGTTGGATAACTTACTGCCTCTTCCGAAAAGAAAAGAGAGTCGGTGGCCGTTGAGCGCAGCGAAAAGAAATAGTTGCCGGAGCCTGTTTTGCCTTCGAAGTCCAAAGACCCCCAGAGGGCAGGTGTTTCCTTCGCTCCATAATACAGCAGAGTGTTGGCACCGCCGGCTCCTGCGATGTGATCCTGCAGCTTCTCTGCAGCCATCTTGCAGAGCACTTCAAAAAAGGCGAGCAGATTGGACTTTCCGCCCCCGTTGGCACCCACCAACACATTCACAGAACGTAATGGCAGGCGTTGGAGCTCCTTGATCGACTTGAAGCCGCCAATCCCGATATGGGTTAGTGTGGGCATGAGCTAGTGTCAGTATATTAGCAGCACTTCGCCTGTCCGAACCGCGCTGCGAGGCGGTGGTTCGAGAAATGCCGCCACTCTTCGGCCGAATGCGCCACACCGCGCGCCGCGAGATGCCGTTGATAGGCGTTCTGGTCCGCCAGCTCCCGCAGCAACTCGGCCAACAGGCTTCCGGCCTTCTTCAGACTGCCGGAAAAGGTTCGGAAACCGCTTGCTGACGCGCGCGGCTCGGTAACGACCTTCCCATCAGCGAACGCTGTTCTGAGCCGCGACCGTGAGGGAGCGGTCGCCGGCCTTGGAACTCTCATACCTCCTCCGCCCGCAGTTGGGAGGCGACGAACGGGGTCTCGTAGGACCGCGCTTCCCGCGTGCCCCGCAGAATCCCGACCCACACGCGAACCGAGTCCGCCACGATCACAATCACCATCAGAGCGAAGATGCCACAGACCGCCGCGTCCAGTCGGTTGTTAAAGATCAGGGTCTGGGTCTCGGCCACGCGCGCCGCGGGTATCTGCCCCGCGGCCAGGCGCTCCGCCAGAATATTGGCGTCGGCCAGGAACCCGATGCGCGGCACCGGCGAAAAGACCTTGTAATAGGAGGCCGTCATGGTCACGGTCAGCAGCCAGGCCAGCGGGACACAGGTCACCCACATGTACCGCGCGCCGTGCATCTTGATGAGGATCGTGGTCGCCACGCACAGGGCGATGGTGCCGAGCAACTGGTTCGAAATCCCGAACAACGGCCACAGGCTGTTGATGCCGCCCAGCGGGTCGATCACGCCTTGATAAAGGAAGTAGCCCCAGGCGAGCACCACGGCGGCGCTCGTCGCGATGATGCTGGGGTACCAACTGATGCGGCCGAGGGGCGCCCAGAAGTGCCCGGCGAGATCCTGCAGCATGAAGCGGCCCACGCGCGTGCCCGCGTCGAGAATGGTGAGGATAAACAGGGCCTCGAACATGATGGCGAAGTGATACCAGATGCCCATCGCCATTCCACTGGCCCCCGAGCTGGCAAAAATGTGCGCCATCCCGAGCGCGAAGGACGGCGCGCCGCCCGTGCGATTGAAAAGCGTCGCCTCGCCCACGCGTGCTGCCAGCACCTGCATCTCGGGGGCGGTGACCGGGAAGCCCCAGGAGGTAATCGTCTGGGCGGCGGCCACCGGGGTCGCGCCGACGATACCCGCCGGGGCGTTCACGGCGAAGTAGACGCCCGGCGACATCACCGAAGCCGCAATGATCGCCATGATGGCGACGAACGACTCCATCAGCATCGCCCCGTAACCCACCGGCCAGGCGTGCCACTCCTTCGCGACCAGCTTCGGCGTCGTGCCCGAGGAGATGAGCGCGTGAAAACCGGAGATCGCCCCGCAGGCGATCGTGATGAAGCAGAACGGGAAGACCTTGCCGGCGAATATGGGTCCCGTGCCGTCAATGAAGCGCGTGAAGGCCGGCATCTCGAGCCGGGGGTGCAGCGCCAGGATGCCGGCCGCGAGCAACCCAATCGTCCCGAGCTTGACGAACGTGCTGAGGTAGTCGCGGGGGGCGAGCAGCAGCCACACCGGCAGCGCCGAGGCCAGGAAGCCGTACACGATGATGGCCAGCGCCAGCGGAATCGCACCCAGCGTGAACCACGGCGCCAGCGTCGCCGATTCCGCCACCATCCGCCCGCCCAGAATGCTCAACATCACCAGCACAAATCCGATGGCGGAGATTTCAAGCACCTTGCCCGGCCGCCAGTAGCGCAGGTAGAGGCCCATGAAGATCGCGATAGGCATGGTGGCGGCAATCGTGAACGCCCCCCAGGGGCTGCCCTTGAGCGCATTCACCACCACCAGCGCCACCACCGCCAGCAGGATGATCATGATCATCAGCACCGAGATGAGCGCCGTCCCGCCGCCCAACGGGCCGATCTCATCGCGCGCCATCTGCCCTAGCGACTTGCCGTCGCGGCGCAGCGACGCGCACAGGATCACAAAGTCCTGCACGGCCCCCGCCAGAATGCCGCCGATCACGACCCACAGCACGCCGGGCAGGTAGCCGAACTGGGCGGCCAGCACCGGACCCACCAGCGGGCCGGGACCGGCGATAGCCGCGAAGTGGTGGCCGAGCACAATCCAGCGGTTGGTCGGCACAAAATCGCGGCCGTTGTTCAGCCGCTCGGCCGGGGTGGCGCGCGTGTCGTCGAGCGCCATCACCTTCGCGGCCAGGAACTTCCCATAGAACCGGAAGCCGGTGAGATAGAGGCAACCCGCCGCCAGCACCAGCCAGAAGCTGTCGATGTGTTCGCCCCGCTGGAGCGCCACGCCGCCCAGGCCCAGGGCGCCGACGGCGGCCACGGCAATCCAGGCGACGCGGGTTAGAAGTGTCTTCATAAGCGTTCTCAGAATTTGGGCAGGGTCCGGAGCATGGAGGCCGTCGAGCCTCCCCCCGGCAGGGGCACCGTATCCAGCGTGGCGCGGCTCGTGGCGTGCAAAGTCCCGATGTAGCGCGCCCCGCTCCGGTCGGAACCCATAAGAACGATGATATAGGACCGCGGCGGATACCAGAACAGTTGGAACTGAATTTCCGCCGGCTCGGACGTGATCCACTGCTCCCGCTCCGGCGGCCCCAGCTTGCGCAGAATAGCGTGACGGTCGTCCTCGCGAGTGAGAGACAGATACTGCTGATCACTGGTCGCGATATCGCGCCGGCGCAGCCAGTCGCGCGGATTCGGCATTCCCTGGCGCGCCACCAGCACGGCGAGCAGGCAGAAGCCGAACCCCACGAGGACGGCATACAGGATCAGCCGTCCCATTTGGGACTCCGTCGAGCGCGGCGCAGGCCCGGCCGGAGGCGCATCGACCCGCGCCGCGCGCGGCGTCCCCGGGCTCACGCGGGGCGGCGCCGGCATCTCGAGCACCGGGGGATTGTAAGGCCACACCGCGCCGGCCTTGTATTCCAGCTCGCAACTCAAGCCGAGAATAGCCACCGGCTGGTCCGTGCTGCTGACCGAGCCCAGGAAATTCCGGGCAATCCAGACCTCGGCGCCGGTTTTGGCGTTGGCCACCAGGACTTCCGACCACGTCTCGCGGACGCAGGTCCATTCGTTGTGCTCGATATTGCGAATCGCCGGATAGAAGGCGAAAGGACGGCCGCCGAGGGATTCGTAAGTCGCCGAGCTGGAGGTCTCGGGCATCCGACGCTTCGAGTATAGCGGTTCGTTACTTGCGCTGCACCAGCACTTGAAAGGTCTCCCCCATACCGAAAAGCAGCGTCTTCAGCAGGGCGCGGTGACGCTGGGATTGCGTCTCGGAGGCGGCTTCCAGGGCCGAGCGGAACTCGTCGCCCTGGCCGATCGATAGCAGAAACTGGGCCTGCGTCTGGAGCGGTTCGGCGGCCAGCCCCCACTCCGAGCCGCGCTCCACCAGCGCCGTGAAGTTGACGTGCGCCGTGATGTCCTGCTCGCCGGGGTGGGAGAAGACATTCTCGGAAGCCGTGTGGCGCAGGTAGCTCATCAGCGAGCCTTGCGGGAAGCGGTGGCCCGCCGCGATCTCGGCGCTGGTATAGCCGTAGTCGATAGTGATCAGGCCGCCGCGCTCGAGTGACCGCGCGATGCGCTCGAGCCACCCGAGAGCCTCGAGGTTCACCTCGGCGACCTGGCTCGGCGCCGGACGCGGGACGAAACGCTCGAGGTAACGCGCCATTTCCGGAGCCGCCGATCCCCCGTCTGCCCACTCGAGGCCCTCGCTCCCCCAACCCACGCAACGCTCGACCCACCGGCCGCCCTCGAAGCGCGCGACGCGGACCGGCAGGGCGTCGAAAAACTCGTTCGAGAACAACACGCCCGTGAAGCGCTCGGGCAGGCTTCCCGCGCGGCGCTCGACTTCGAGATACCGTACTCCGGGCAGGCACCGCCGCACCTCGGCGGCCGTCTCGCCCCTCCCCGGACCCAGCTCAACTGCCGTGAACTCCGGGCCCACTCCCAGTTCCCGCTGCCAGCGGGCGATCTCGCGCGAGATAAGGCGTCCGAAGACCGGCTGCAGTTGGGAGTTCGTGAAGTAGTCGCCCGCCACGCCGAAAGGGTCGCCCGGGCGGCAGTAGTAGCCGAGCTCCGGATGATAGAGAGCGATCTCCATGAAGCGGTCGAAGGGCAGCGGACCCCGGCGGTCGATCTCGGACCGTATAAGAGAAAGGAGGTCGTCTCCGGAAGTGACGTTGCCGGAACTCACAACGTCAGTCCCGGCTCTGCGGCGTCCGGGTAAACATCTCGACGATGTAGTCGTTCATGCCGTCGTAGAGCAGGCGCTGGAAGGTCCAGGGAAACTGCGTGCTCTCGAAGTCGCGCGGGTGCATTTCCAGGTAGTAAGTGTGGAGGTCCAGGTTCTTGGCCTTGCACTGGATGACCAGCTCAATGTGGCCATCCCGCTCGCGCGCCGAAAAATCGAGCAGCGGATGCTCATACCGGCGCGTCTGCTCCAACACTCTTTCCAGCGGCGTCATTCGCCCTCAGCTTAGCATCGGCGAAGGGAGCCGGTACGGCGCGGCAGCATACAATAACAGCAGGATGGAGCGTAGCGAATTCGACCAATTGGTAGAGCAAGCCTGGCGACGGATTCCCCGGGGCTTTCGCCGGCGCGTCGAGAACGTCGCTATTATCATCGAAGACGAGCCGAGCCAGAATGCCTTACAGAAGGCGGGTGTTCCCCGCGGCAGCACCCTGCTCGGCCTTTACCAAGGCGTGCCGCTGCCGCGGCGCAGCACTTTTTACCAGATGGTAATGCCCGACAAGATCACGCTTTATCAGGGACCGATTGAGCGCGCCGCCCGCAACCAAGAGGACATCGCGCGGGTGGTCTACGACACGCTCTGGCACGAAGTCGCCCACTACTTTGGATTGAACGAACGCCAG
This sequence comes from Terriglobia bacterium, assembly GCA_041482115.1. Taxonomy (GTDB): domain Bacteria; phylum Acidobacteriota; class Terriglobia; order Bryobacterales; family JACQDG01; genus JBGPDC01. The sequence continues at coordinate 35,378 of JBGPDC010000008.1, forward strand.
GTGCGGGCAGCCGAGGGGCGGCCCAAGTGGTATGACCAGCCCAGGAAGACGAAGGGCTGACTACTTCGGCTCCAGCATCAGCTTCTGCTTCGTATTCTTCTCGACCGCCGCGCGTGAATACGGCAGCGGAAAATACTTCCCTTCCGCCCACAACGGCAGCAGGTCCCCATAGTGCGGGCTCGCCGGCTGGCCCGACTGGCCCGGGACGCTCGTCCCCACCGACCGGTCCCAATCGGCGACATCGAAGATCTCGCGGTACGAGGCCCCGGAACTCTGCGTGAAGCGCGGACCGCTCGTGGCCATCACGGTGTCGGCATCACCGCCCCTCTCGACCGGACCGAGGTCGAACAGCTTGCGCCGCTCCGCATCCGACGAGAGTGGGTGGCGGAAGCGGATGGTATGCAGCGCCCCCCAGCGCCAGGCGGACACCTCCTCGCCGAGCAGCCGCTGGCTCTCGGCCGCGGCATCCTTCAGCGACCGCAGCAGCAGATCGTTCCGCTTCGCGGCCGGCGCTTTTCGCAGCAAATCGAGCACCACCTGGGCGTTCAGCCGGGCCTCGTAGAGGCGGCGTAACTCCGGCGGCGCCTCCGCGGCCGCAACCAGCGACCGCAGTTGCCGCTGCCAGATCTCGTAGAAGGCCGCCTCCGCCGAATCCTTCGAGAGCACGCCGTTCCAAGCCTCGAGCCGCCCCCGCATCTCCGGTCCGCCGGCGGGGGCCTGCTTCAGCAGCGCCAGCATCTCGCGCGCCGCCAGCGAAGTCTGGTCGTGCTGCAGCTTCTCGAAGTCCTCGATCGTGAACTTGCCGCCCCCGTGCAGCACCTCGTCGATGCGGTGGAACCGGAAGCCCGCGTTCCACTCGTAGCCGAGCTGATGGCGGTAGCCGCGCGGCAGGATGTTATGATTCGCCGTCGCGATGTAATGTTGCGGTGGGTTGTAAAGCTGCGGCAATTCTGCGGCTGGCAGAAACCCACTCCACTCGTGCGAACCGTCCCCCGGAACCGGCAGCAGGCCGTTCCAATTCTTCCGGATAGGCGCGAGCCCTGCGGCAAACCAGCCGATGTTGCCGTCCACGTCGGCGTAGATCAGGTTCTCGGAGGGCACTTTCCAATGCTCCATCGTGGCCAGGAAGTCTTTCCAGTTCTGAACGCGGTCGAGAGCGAGCGACGAGAGATAGCCGGCCGTCCCCGGCTCGGTTCCCACCCACTTGAGGACGAACGCTCGCCGCCGGGCCGGATCCTCGTAGATCACCGGACCATGCACCGTGAACTTCAGCTCCACTTCGGCGGGCTTCTGGCCCTTCACCGCGATCGACTCGTGCTCGATCCGCATGTCCCGCCACTCGTTTTGATAAAGGTAGCGGTTCGGGTTCTGCGCCTCGGTCTGCTCGACGTAGATGTCCTGCTGGTCGATGCCGACGATCGTGAAGCCGAAGGCGACACGCTCGTTGTGCCCGGCGGCGACGCCCGGCAGCGCCGGCTCGCCCGAGCCGATGACGTTCCAGCCGGGGCCCACCAGGTGCGTGAGATAACGCAGCGACGGCAGCACCACCGGACGATGCGGATCGTTCGCCAGCAACGGCTTTCCCGTCGCGGAGAGCGTGCCGTCCACCACCCAGTCGTTGCTCCCCTGCTCGGCGGCGCTGCGGACCGGCCCGATCGCCGCCTGCAGCGTCTCAATTACGCGGCCATCGATGCCCTCGAGTGGAAAGGCCGGCGAGACTTCCAGCTTCGTCGGCGGATCGGCCGGCAGCAGCCGCGCGGCGTTCTCCGGCCCGAGCCGCGCCACCATCTCGGCGCGCGCCACCTCCGCCGTCGCGTTGCGGGTCATCAGCAATCCGGCGATGCGCAGCAGGCAGTCCTCCGGTTTCCAGGTTCCCGGACGGGCATCGAGCAACTGGAATTCGATCGGAAGGCGGTCGGCGCTCACCTGCACGTAAGCGTTTACCCCCCGCACGAAAGCCTCGATAATCTGCTTCGCGTCCGGCGAGTAGCTCGCCCACTCAGCCGCCATGTCGCCCCGGTACCGCACCAGCCGGGCGAAGCGGTCGCGCTCGACGTAAGTGGGACCCAAAATCTCGGCCAGCTCTCCGACGCCCGTGCGGCGCCAGATTTCGATCTGGAAGAGCCGGTCCTGGGCGGCTACGAAGCCTTGCGCGAGGAACAGGTCGTCCACCGTCTGGGCGTAGATATGGGGAACGCCCCAAGTGTCGCGCAACACCTCCACCGGCTTCTGGAGACCGGTGACCTGCACGCGTCCCTCGGTCTGGGCGAGCGCTGCCCGGGCGCGCTCCTCGAGCGATTGGCTCCGGCGCGCGCAGCCGCCCGCCCCCGCCAGAAACGCCGCCACGGTCAGAGCCACTACCGGTCGCCGCATACGCCACCTCTCCGAAGGTCTATGATAGTAACTCTGCCGCCCCTCACCCGATGAAGCCCGCCGAGGATTTCTTTGTCGTCCCCTACCGCAACATTCCCGGCAAAGGAGTGTTTGCCACCGGGGGACTGAAGTTTCACAACGACGAAGACGAGCTGCGGCAGAAATACGCGCGGGCGCTCCAGAGCGTGCGCCTCGAAGCGCTGCTCGGCGAGGCGGCCCTATGGGTTCTGTGGCCATCGACCGCGGCCATCTGGGTGTTCCCCTTCCTGGTCTGGCGGCTGCGGATCGATTGGGCGATCCTGGCCGATATCGGGGTGTTCTGGGCGATACAAATCGTGACCATGCTGTTCTACTCCCGGTCCCTGAACTATGGCGTGTTTATCCTCGGGAACCGGGCTTTGCAGGCGCTGGCATATGCAGCCTTCGCGGCCGGGTTTTGGCTGGCCGGGACACCCCTAAAGGTCGTCTCCCTGGCCGTCTGGCTGATTCTAATGGCCTTCGGGATCGTTCAGGTCATCTTTGTAATACCTTTTGTGCCGCTGCTGCGGCGGCTGTTCGAGCGTACCCCGGCCGACCAGGCGCTGCGTTTCATTGCGCGTCAATATGAACCGGGGAAACCCTCCGCTCCGGGTTCCCGTCCATTGCACCGATAGCCTTCGATAGGGAGTATTCCGTCTTTATGAATTTACGTTCATCACTGCGATCACTGGTCGCGGCGGCATTCGTTGCGGGCGCCGCCCAGGCAACACTCGTCGAGCGCGTCTCGCTCGAGCAGCTAGTGGATGGCTCGGCGCGCATCGTCCAGGGACGCTGCCTGCGCACCTGGAGCGCCTGGGACGCCACGCACCAGAACATCTGGACGCACAGCGAAATCCAGGTCACCGACCTCCTGAAGGGCGACGCGGGACAAACGGTGGTAGTCAGCGAGCTCGGTGGCGAAGTCGGCGACCTCGGTATGCGCGTCGAGGGCATGCCGCAATACCAGCCAGGCGAGGAGATGGTTCTGTTCCTCTACCAGACACCGATCGGTCTCTGGCGGACGAGCGGTTTGGGGCAGGGCAAGTTCAGCGTGCTACGGGACGCGCCAGCCAGCCCGCCCCGGGTACGCGCCGATTTGCAAGGCGCGGCCCTCACTGAACCCGCCGCCGGCGCTCCGCCCGGCTCTCCCCAAGGTACCGACCTGCGGCGTCTCGACGGCCTGACCCTCGACTCTTTCAAAACCCAAGTGCGCGTACTGGTAAGCCGGCCGGCCGCGGCAGCGAGGTAGCCGGATGCGCAGCCGCTTCCTGCTCCTTTCCTGTCTGTGTCTGCTGCCCGGGTCGGCTCGCGCCTTCGTGCGCGGGCGGACCAATTCCGGCGCCCCGCTAAGGCGCACCGACTCCGGTCACATCCAATACCTGGTCAGCGACAAGACCGCCGCCGGCCTGACCAACTCGAGCGGCAGTGTCGTGATCACTTCCGATAGCGACCCCGTCGCCGCTTTGCAGGCGGCCATGGACAACTGGACCGGCGTCACCTCGGCCACCGTGGGGTTCGCCCCCCTGACGCTGAGCTCCCTGCAATCCGCCAGCAGCAGCCAGCCCGACGGCCAGCACTTGATCACCTTCGCCGATACGCCCGAGAACCGCAGTGCCGCAGGCGGCGGGACTATCGCCATCACGCGCATCTTTTTCAATCCGTCGAGCGGGGAAATCATCGATACCGACACCATCTTTAACCCGCAGTTCACCTACTCGACCACTCTGCAGGCGGGCACCTACGACATCGAGGCGGTGGCGACCCACGAACTGGGCCACGCCCTCGGAGCCAACCACTCCGGGCTGCTGTGCGCCAGCATGTTCTTCTCGACCCGCCGGGGCGTGGCCGACGCTCGCCTCCTGACCAGCGACGATATCGCGTTCGTCACCGATACGTACCCCTCTTCGAGCGCGAGCTCGCTCGGAGCCATCGCCGGCACCGTCAATCTGAGCGGCGTCGGTCCGGTACGCGGCGCTCTCGTGACCGCGGTGAACCCCGCCACCGGAGTCGCCATCGGGACCGTTAGTTCCATCAACGGCGCCTACACCATTGCCCGGATGCCGCCTGGCCAATACGTGCTGTATGCCGAGCCGATGGACGGGCCAGTAGATCCCAACCAACTCGCCGAGGCCGGCGCCGGGGCTAACATAAACTTTTCCACCGTAGTGCTGGGCGGGGCCTTCACCCCCACGAGCCTCGCCGTAAACGCCGGCTCGACCACCCCGGCCGACCTGACGGCGGAGGGCGGCCAGCCCGCGATGAACATCACGCAGGGCGGCAGTGGTCCCGTCAACGGGGCGATTTCCTTTGGCAGTGGAGGCTTTCCGCTGACGCGCGGCACGGCGAGCGACGTCCTGCTGATCGGCCGCGGCCTGGATGACGCCGCCCTCTCGGAAAGCTCACTCTCCTTCCTGGGCGCGCCGATCACCATCCGGTCCGGCAGCCTGACGCGCGGCTCGAACCCCAGCAACGGATTGCCCTACCTGCGCTTCACCGTGCAGGTGGCGGGGGACGCCGCACTCGGCCTCGCCACCGCCGTGGTGCGCGGCTCGACCTCCACCGTGCTGTATTCCGCCGGGGTGCGCATCGTGCCCCAGGCCCCGGTGTTCACAGCCGCCGGCGTGGTTGACGCTGCCAGCTTCCAGGCCGGCGGCGTCGCCCCCGGCGCGATCATCTCGATCTTCGGCGTCAACCTCGGCCCCGCCGACGGCATGGGCGCCGCTCGCGACCGCGGCACCGGCCTGCTTAGCGCCTCGGTCGCGAACGTCAGCGTGACCTTCAACGGCGTGCGGTCGCCGCTCTACTTCGTGCGCCAGGACCAGATCAACGCCCAAGTTCCGTTTGAAGTGGCGGGCCAGTCGACCGTCCAGGTCGCCGTGCGCTACAACCTGGTAGCCAACCAGGGGGTGACGGTGCCGGTGCTGGCCGCACATCCGGGCGTGTTCACCTTCGGTGGTACCTCGCGAGCCGTCGCTCTGAACGAGGATGGCAGCCTCAACAGCCCGGACAACGCCCTCCCGCGCGGGCAGGTGGCGACCTTGTTCGCCACCGGACAAGGCGGTGTCAACCCCTTGCTAGGAACCGGCCAGTTCGCTCTCTCCGACCCGTTGAGCCGGGCCGCACAGCAGGCCACCGTAACGTTCGGCGGCGTGGGAGGCGAAGTTCTGTTCGCCGGCCTCGCGCCCGGCTTCGTCGGCCTCTTGCAAGTGAACGCCCGCGTCCCCGACAATGCAGATGTAGGCGCAAATGTCCCGGTCCGCCTGACGATCGGAGGCGCTTCGAGCCCTGACGCAGTCCTGGCCGTGCGCTGAACGGGGAGGTGAGGTTATGTGGCACGCCCATCCGGTGATGCTGGCGGCCCTGGTAGCGGTGCTCGTTCCGATCACCGGCGCCGCCCAGCGGGCGAGGCCCACCCGCCAACAGGTGCTCGACCACCTGAGCAAGATGCGCGCCACCGAGCGCGGCATGATGAATGTGGCCCCCTCCGAAGGCGAGTATCTTTCCAACCTGGTCAAAAAGCTGAACGCCAAACGGGTGCTCGAAATCGGCACTTCCAACGGCTACTCCGGCATCTGGATGGCGCTCGCGTTGCGCGAAACCGGCGGCAAGCTGCTCACCCTCGACGTCGACGAGGGGCGGCGCTCCCTCGCCCTCAAGAACTTCCGCGCGACCGGCCTCGACGACCTCATTGAGTCGCGGCTGGGGGACGCCCTGAAAATCCTGCCCACGCTCGACGCGCCGTTTGAGCTGGTCTTTATCGACGCCTGGAAGCCCGACTACAAGAAGTACCTCGATCTCGTGCTGCCCAAGGTATCCCCGGGCGGCGTCATCGCGGCCCACAACATCGATTCCCACCCCGAGGAGACCGCCGATTTTCTCGAAGCCATCCAGCACTACCCGCATCTCAAGACCGAGCTGGTCCACGCCGGCCCCGGCGGCCTTTCGATCAGCTACAAGCAGTAGCCCGCCCGCGCTTCCAGACCGCCGAGCACAGGGAGCTCGCGAACGCGCCCCCTAAAACGTCGCGATCGGATTCAGCGGTGACCCCGTGCCCCCCGGCACCGGAATCGGCGCCGCCGTCACCAGAAACTCCCACCGTTTCCGCTCGGCCGCCGCCGCCCCCACCGCCTCCAGGTCGCAGTTATCGAAGATCGGCATGCCCATCGCCACCAGCACCAGCAGATGGATCGGCTGCACCACGCCCTCCACCTGCGATGGCAGCACGTCGCTCGCCGCGTCGCTCCCCACCATGGCCGCGTCCCGCGCCTTCAGCCACGGCGCGCACGAGGCGTGCAGCCCCGCCGAGCTCCGCCCCACTTCCCACGGACCCAGCTTGTCCCGCCGCGCCCACCTTCCCGTCCGGATGAACACCACGTCCCCCGGCCCCACTTTCACACCCGCCTTCTTCTCCCACGCCTCCAGATCCTCGGGATAAATCGCCGTCCCCGGCTCCAGGTACGCCACCCCCTTGAGCCGCGGGATGTCCATCAGGATCCCCCGCGTGAAGATTCCGCTCTTGAAATTCGTGACCGCGTTCTTGCCGGCCCCCTTCGCGGTGACCTCCTGAATCGCCACCCCGTTGTAAAGCTTCCCCTCATATTGGAAGTGGCACAGCGAATCCATGTGCGTGTGCGCGTACCCGTGATAGCGCACGCTATACTCGTCCCCGGTCGAGCGCCCCCCCTCGCCCGTCGAGGCCATCAGGTGGCCGAAAGGAGAGGGATTATCCGGAGCCTTCTCCTTCTCCGCGTCCCGCGCGAGCGACACGCTGAAGCCCTCCTTCACGAGGCCCGCCGCCTGCTTGCGCTTAGCCGCCGTGATCAGGTTGATCGTCCCCTTCTGGTCCTGCGCCCCCCACCGGCCCCAGTTCGAGAGTTCCTTCATCCACCGGTCGACCGTCTCCTTCGTCACCGCCGGATGGCTTCCCTTCCCCGACTGCGCCGGCGCGAGCGCCACCGCCAGCACCGCCGCCACCAAAAGCACCGCGCCTCTGTACTGCCTGGACATGCCACCCTCCTCCCGCCCGCCGGCCACTTCGCCCGCGGGCTGACTCCGGCAATGGTAGCAAGATCGAGCGGGCGTAGACGCCGGCTAGTTGGGCCAGCGAGGACCTGTCAACTCGATCCGCCAGTTCGGCCCTCCCATATAGAACGGCCCATCGGCTCTCAAAAATGCCGGTATTTCTTCCGTGAGGATCCACGCGTGGTAGTCCGGCGGCACGCGACCGAGCACAGTGGCGGCGAGCTTGAGCCAAGTCCCCAGCTGGGGTTTGAACACATAGTGAGTTGCACTTTTCGTGACGTCGCCAATCTGGACCTTCCGCTCACCCTCGGGTATTAACTGTAACTGGATCAGCCGAGGTCTAGGCGTGAAGGCCACGAAGTGCACCGTCTCTGCCGCGCCTTTGGGGAGATTCTGCACCACGTTGATGATCATGCCGTTGTAGACGTCCGGTGGCAGCTCCAGCACGCCCTCGAGCACTTCCTCCCGCTGGTCCTTGTGAGTCTTGGTCTTGACCCGATATTTTCCGGAGCGCTCCAGCGAGATCTCCATATCGGCGGGGAAGGCGGGACCTCGCTGCACCGACCGGTAGCTTTGCAGGGTAAAGACGCGCTGCTGCGTGTAGACCACTCTTTCCTCGGAAAGCGATCCGTCCTTGAAGCGGAAAATCATGCGGCTCTCCACTTGCCCCCCCTTGTTAACCTGGAGCAGATCGCCCGACGCAATCACCGCGCCGGCGCTCGTCCGCAGATCGAGGAAACCGTGTAGCACGCCATCGGTGAAGCGCACTGGGACGGAACCTGCTTCGAGCGACCCTGGCGGCAATAGCAGTGCGCGAGCCAGCACGGCGAGCATCGCCACCTTTGTGAACGAGGACATAGCGTCAGTTGTCTGCTGCAATATCTATTGCTCCGCATTTCTTCGTCGCGCCGTTCGGCGGAGCGTCCCGGACGTGCCCAGTGTACCCTTCCCCGTTCTGGCGGCTACCAAATTCTTGCCTCTTTAGAACGCGAGTCGCGAGCGTTCCCAGAGACTGACGGTCATTCCGTTCCGTGCGGCGGTGTAAAACCCGCCTCCGCGCCTTCCCCTCGCCGTAGTTTTTCCCGAAGCAACTCTTCGACATCGTCCATCTTGTCACCCAGCAAATTCAGTTTGTGCGCCAGGCCCTGGATCTCCGACTCGGCGCGGCGATTGACGTCATAATCGAGCTCGCCGCGCAGGCGATCCTTGGTGTCCTGGCGGTTCTGGCTCATCATGATGACGGGCGCCTGGATGGCGGCGAGCATCGAGAGGAACAGATTGAGCAGGATGAAAGGATAGGGATCCCAGGCCGACCGGCCTAAGGCTACATTGACGCCCGTGTAGACGGTCAAGACGGCGCCAAACGTGATGATAAAGGTCCACGATCCGCCAAAGCGGGCGACGCCGTCGGCGATGCGCTCGCCGAGGGTCGCTTCCTCCTGGATCACGTCGTTCGGATTGCGGCTGGCGCGTACTCGCACCAGTTGCTGAGAGGCATGGAACTGCCGGCCCAGCACGCTCAACATGTCCATGCCCGCGAGCGGCTTGCGTTCGAGCAAAGTGACGATGTCATTGCGATCGATCTCGAGACAGACGACCTCTTCGAGAGCGATCGCGCTGGTCTGGTGGGGCGTCCCATCGAGCATGGAGGCGAATCCGAAGAAGTCGCCCGCGCCCGGCTCATCGACGACCACTTCCTGCTGGTCCTCATCCACCATGGTGACCCGGACGGTCCCGGTGACCATCACGTAGGCTTGTCCCTCCACGTCGCCCATCTTGTAGATGCGCTGGCGCGGGGCGAATCGCTTGATCTCGACCTGCCCCGCCAAAACCGCCATCTCCTCTTCGTCCAGCAGCCCAAAGAGCGGAACCTGTTTGAGAACCTCGGGATCGCACGCCATACGGTCACCTCGTCGGGTAGAAATGGATCGTACCACAGGCCAGCAAGCACTTACCCTTCTATCACTTACAGGCATGCTCGGGGCCGGAGCACGGGACCGCCGCGGGTTAACCAACCGGCGGGCAAATTTGCCCGCGGGTTGCGAATTCCCTACACGCAACCCACTGATTCCACGTCAAAACCTGATGAGGGAGGGGTGTCCTCCCGGCCCACTCCCCGGAACGAACCGCCACCGACCCATGTTCGACGGCCTCCAGCACTGGCTTCAGGATCCGCCGCCCGCGCTGATCTTCGAGATCACCGAGACCGGGGTGTCCCTCGCCCGGATGGGCCCCAAGTCGCGGCTGCCGGAGATGATGGCCTTTGCGCCGCTCCCACCCGGCACGGTCGAGGCCTCGCCGGTGAAGGAAAATATCCACCAGCCCGAAGCCCTCGACCAGGCCCTGGCGCAAGTGCTCGAACAGGCCGCTCCCCTGCGCAAGCGTAAGGACGCCGCGCTCCTGCTGCCCGACAACTGCGCCCGCCTCGCGGTGCTGGAGTTCGAAACCCTCCCCAGCGACTCCGGCGAGAGGCTCACGCTGATCCGGTGGCGGCTGAAGAAGAGCGTGCCGTTCGACGTCGATACCGCCGCCGTCTCCTACCAGATGCAGCGGAGCGCGGCGGGCTCCTCCGCTGTGAGCGTGCTGGTGGCGGTCTCGCCGGCGGAAGTGATCGGACAGTATGAGGCGGCGGTGCGCCGGGCGGGCCTCCTCCCCGGCCACGTCTCGGTGGCGGTGGCGGAGGTCTTGAATCTGGTGGAGGAGAGCGGGGTCACCATGCTGGCCAAGCTCTCCGGCCGCGGGCTGAGCCTGGCGGTGGTGCACGAAGGCCAGGTGCGGCTGGTTCGCAGCCTGGAGGCCGGTCTCGCCGGCGAGGCGCTGACCGAAGACCGGCTGCGCGAGATGGCCGCCGATCTCTACCCGACCTTTGTCTACGTCGCCGATAACCTGGGCGCGCCGGTTTCGCGGCTCGTGCTGGCCGGCTTCGGGAGCTCGTTCGATCTCGCCCGCGAGGTCTTCCGCCGCGAGCTGGGCTCCGATGCCGAGCCGCTGAAAGGCCCGCAGGGCCTGGTCGAGCCGGACCAGGCGGGCATCTGGGGGTTCCTCCGCGGCCACTGAGCCATGCGCATCCATCTCAATCTCGCGACGCATCCTTTCGGACGCAACCGGGTGCTCTACGCCGCCTCGGCCGCCGCCGGCGCGGGGCTGGTGCTGATCGCGGTCTTTCTGGTGGTGGCCTTTGTGCGGAGTTATCGGGCTTCCCCCGAGCTGACCCGCCGGCAGGACGACTACCGGCGCCAGCTCGCCGGCCTCGCCCAGCGGCAAGCGCAACTCGAGGCCGTCCTGCGGCAGCCTCAGAACGCGGCGGTCCTCGAGCGCTCGATGTTCCTCAACGATCTGCTCTATCGCAAGGGCATTGCCTGGACCCGCACCTTCTCCGATCTCGAGCAACTGCTGCCGCCGCGCGCGCGGCTGATCAGCATCCGGCCGCAGATCACGCCCGACCACGATATCAGCCTCGAAATGCAGATCGGCGCCGAGACGCGCGAGGCCTTCATCGAGTTTCTGAAGAGCCTGGAGGGCTCCGCGCAGTTTCATTCCCCGGTCCTGCACGGCGACTCGCCGCCTTCCGAGAACATGCCGCTCTACCGCTTCCGCGTGACGGTGATCTATGAGCAGAAACTTTAAGTCGCTCGGCAAGTGGCTCCGCGAGTCCGGGCTGCGCCGCCACCTCAAGATCGGTCTCGCGGCGCTGGCGCTGTTCGACCTGGTGTTCTACCTCTTCGCCATCGGACCGCTCTCGGAATCGGAGCGGGAGAAGCGCCTGTTGGTCGACAACCTGCGGCGGCAGGCGAGCGAACAAGCGGGGCGGGTCGAGAAGCTGGCCGCCATCGTCAACAAGGTCGAGACGGCGCGCACCGAAGGCGACTCGCTAATGGAACAGATCATGCTGCCACGCCGCACCGCCTTCTCGGCGATCGTCTCGGAGATCGACCAGGCGAGCCGCGAGGCCAAAGTCGAGCTCCGCGAGCGGGGCTTCAACGTAGAGGCGATCGAAGGCAGCAGCACCCTCAGCATGATGACCGTCACGACCGGCTTGGAGGGCAGCTACGACAATCTGGTGAAGTTCCTGAACCTGCTCGACAAGTCCTCCAAGTTCCTGATCATCGAAAGCCTGGGAGCGGCGCCGCAGCAGACCGGCAACATGTTAAGCATCACGATCAAGCTCGACGCTTTCGTGCGGGAGGAGTCGTGAAGCTCGGCGCCGAGCCGAAGAAGATCGCGCTGCTCGCCGGGCTGCTGGTGGCGGCCGTCGTGATCTTCTACACCCAGGTCCACTCCCCTCCAGACGCGCCCGCCGCGCGGACGGCCGCGCCCTCCAAGACCCCGCCGGCCGCCCGGCAACTGCGCGCGGCGGCCGAAGAGGATCTGGCCGAGGGACGCGGCCCCTCCCGCGCGCGGGTGAGCCAGCAGCGGCTGACCGAGTTCCGGCCCACCCTGAAGCGCAGCAATCCGGGCGAGACGCTCGACCCGACGAAAATCGACCCAACCCTTCGCGCCGACCTGCTGGCCAAAGTGCGCGGGGTCCAGTATGACGGGGTGGAGCGCAACCTCTTCCAGTTCGGCGCGCCCAAGCCGAAGGCGCCGCCGCCCGTCAATCCGACCGGTCCGCTGCCGAAGCCGGCGCCCAAGCCCGGCGAGCCCGGCAGCCCGGAAGCGATAGCCGCGGCCGCCAAGCCCACGGCCCCCCCGGTGACCATGAAGTACTTCGGCTTTGTGAACCGCCCGGGCGACGCCCACCGCCGCGCCTTCCTCCTCGACGGCGAGGATGTCTTCGTCGCCGTCGAAGGCGAGGTCATCAAGCGCCGCTACCGGGTGGTGCGCATCGGCGTGAACTCCCTGGTGGTGGAAGATATAGAATTTAAGAGTGAGCAGACGCTGCCGCTCCAGGAGACGTAAGGACCGGCCATGAACAGGATGCGGCCACACCACCGGCGCGAGGGCGGCTATATGCTGCTCACCGTGCTCTTCATGGCCGCGCTGGTCATCATCACCCTCGGGATATCGCTGCCGCGCGAAGCCTTCGAAGGCCAGCGGCAACGGGAAGAAGAGCTCGTCTATCGCGGCGGGCAATATTCGCGGGCGGTCCAGCTCTACTTCCGCAAGTTCAAACGTTATCCGTCCGACCTCGAGAACCTCGAGAAATCCAACAACGTCCGTTTCCTGCGCCGGAAATACGTCGATCCGATCACGAAGGAGTCGGAGTGGCGCATCATCCACGTCGGGCCCGGCGGCACGTTTACCGATTCGCTGGTATACGACCGGCCGAAGCAGACGAAGGACGGCATGACGCCCGCGGGGACGCCGACCACGCCCGAGACGCCCGGCGGTCCGCAGTCGGGGATCCCGGGCCAGCCGCAGATCACGGGCATGGCCGATCGGCTGCGCGCCCTGGGAGCGGGTCAGACCGCCACGCCCGACCAACCCGGCGGCGTAGATCCGAACAATCCTGTCGACCCCAACAACCCGCAGCAACAGCAGCAACCGCAGCAGTATTTTGTGGCCGGACAGCCAGGCTTTCCGAATCAACCGGGGCAGACCGGCGTGCAGGCTCAAATCGGCGGCCAGCCATTCCAGCCCGGAATGCCGGGCGCGCCGCCCGGTTTTCCCGCCGCGCAGGCTCAGACCGGGTTCGGCCAGCAAAGCGGCTTTGGCGGCCAGCAGGGCTTTGGCCAGCAGCCCGGAGCCAATCCGGGGCAGTCCGGTTTTGGTGGCCAATCCGGCTTCGGGCGCGCACCCGGTTTCGGGCAGCAGGGTGCGATGGGCGGGCAGATCCAGACTCCCGGCGGGCCTGCTCCGCTGGGGAGTGACGCCGCACGCCTCCTCGGCCAGTTGCTGACCACACCGCGGCCGGGCGGACTGGCCGGTATCCAGGCCGGTATGCAGGCGGGCGGGGCGGCGGCGGGAGTAGGAGGCTTCGGAGGCATGGGTGGAGTGGCGGGCCAGGCCGGCGGCGGCTTCGGAGGCCTGAGCGGAATGCCGGGCCAGGCCGGCGGCGCCGGCTTCGGCGGCGGCATCGCCGGAGTGGCGAGCAATTCCAAGGCGCGGGGCATCAAGGTCGTCAATGAGCGCGAGAACTACAACGAGTGGGAATTCGTATACGACTATCGCAAGGACCCGCTGCTAGTGGGCGGAGGCGCGGCGGGGGGCATGGGGCAGCAGCAGGGCGCCGCGCGATCCGGAGCGGCCCAGACGGGCTTGGGCGGCACTACGCTGGGCGGCGCTACCCCGGCCTCCAGCTTTGGACAGTCCGGCGGCTTCGGTCAGACGCCTGGCTTCGGGGCCCCGACGGCATTCGGTCCACAGGGCGGCTTCGGGCAGCCGGCCAACAGCGGCTTTGGAACGCCCGGCGCCGGGCAGCCTGGTTTTGGACAACCTGGTTTCGGACAGCCTGGCTTTGGACAACCGGCACCCCCGCAACCGGGACAGCCCGGCTTCATTCCGCCCGGTCAGGCGGGTGTGAACCCCTCGCAGCCGGGCCTGGGTCCGGGGCTGCGTGGCTTACCGACGCCGATCATCACGCCGGACAATCCGATACCGCCGCCACCGCCGCCCGCGCCTTAGCTTCCTGGAGGGCGCCACTGTTGATAGTCGGCAGGGGTGTCAATGTCCGCGACGATACCGGGGTCCTCGAGGTCGAGGAAGACCGCCTGGGAGTGGTGCGCGCGAACGACCTGCTTGGCGCTGGCTACCAGGGGCAGCGCGGCGATCTCATCGAGCAGCGGCCGGGGCAGCAACACTGGATGACCCCGCTGCCCCTGGTAGCGCGGGATGACCAGCGACCCAGCCGCGGCGTCGAAATGCCCGAGGATCGCGTCGAGGGTAGTGTCCGCCACTCCGGGGTGGTCGACCAGGGTGACCAGCGCCGCTCGAGCGCGAGCCGGCAGAGCCCGTATGCCGGTCTGGAAGGAGGAGAGCTGGCCGCGCCGGTAGTCCGGGTTGATGGCAAAGGTGAGTCCGGGACGTAGCGCGATCGAGCCGCGGATCGCCTCGGCATGATAGCCGAGCACGACAATCAGCGGGGCAACACGGGGCAGAAACAGCCGGATGAGGTGCTCAAGAAAGCTCGAGTCACCGAACGGGAGCAGGGCCTTGTCCGCGCCCATGCGGGAGGACTCCCCCGCCGCGAGGATCAAGCCGGCCGGCTTCACTTCTGCAGCACGCCCTGGGCGAACACCGACATCGATAGAGGGTTGAACCCCTCGTGCGCGTTGCGCCGGACGCTGATCATCTCGGCCACCACGCTGACGGCGATCTCCTCGGGGGTGATGGCGGCGATCTCCAGGCCCATGGGCGAGTGGAGACGCTCGAAGCGCTCGCGCGGAATGCCTTCCTTCTCGAGCTCCTGAATCACGTTCAGCGTCTTGCGCCGGCTGCCGATCATGCCGACGTAGCGGGCGGGCGTCTGGATGGCCCAGCGCAGCACGCGCATGTCGTCCCGGTGGCCGCGCGTGACGATGACCACGTAAGACGATTCGTTGACGGGCAGCTTCGCGAAGAGATCTTCGTACTCCTGGGCGAGCACCTCGTCGGCCTCGGGAAAGCGCTCGCGGTTGGCGAAGGCTTCGCGGTTGTCGATGATGACGGTGCGGAAGCCGGCGAGCGAGGCTACCTTGGAGAGGCTCTTCGAGATGTGGCCGGCCCCGAAGATGAAGGCCGACGATAGCGGCAGCACGGGCTCGATGAAGACGTCAAGCTGGCCGCCGCAGATGAGGCCGTTGTCGTAGGCGGCGTCCTGGCCGAGGTTGAAGCTCAGGTGGCGCGGCTTCTCGGTGTCGATGACCTCGCGGGCGGCGTTCCAGACCTCGGCTTCGACGCACCCGCCGCCGATGGTGCCGACGAGCGAGCCATCCTCGCGGACCAGCAGCTTGGCGCTCTCGAAGCTGGGAATGGACCCGCGCACTTCAACGATGGTTGCGAGAGCCGCTTTCTGGCCCAGCCGGCGCAGCCGTACCAGCTCTTCAAAGACGTCCATGCGTGGCCATTATACTATGGTGCCTAGTGGGGCGGTCCCCTGGACCGCGGCCGACGCCCTCGCCGGCCTCTTCGGACGGACGACCATGTTGAACAGCAAGGAACTTTTCCGTGTAATTCAACAGCCGGACCAAGGGGGTCCGGCGCGGGCGAGGGCGCCCGCCCCACAAGGGAACTCAGGACACTGGCTATGAAAGCGATCCGCATCCACGAGCATGGCGGCGTTGAGGCGCTGCGATACGAGGACCTGCCGGAGCCGCAGCCGGCGCCGCACGAGGTGCTGGTGCGGATGCGGGCCGCGGCGCTGAACCGCCTGGACCTGTTCATCAGGCAGGGGATTCCGGGGCAGAAGATCCCGCTGCCGCACATCCTGGGGAGTGACGGAGCGGGCGAGGTCGTGGCGCTGGGCGCCGGCGCGCGGCGGGTCAAGGTGGGCGACCGCGTGCTGCTGGCGCCCGGCGAGAGCTGCCGGCAATGCGCGGAGTGCACGGCGGGGCGCGACAACTACTGCCGGCAGTACTCGGGACGCGGCTACTTCATCGAAGGCTGCCAGGCGGAATTCGTGTCCGTACGAGAGGTGTACGCGATCCCGATTCCGGTCGGGATGAGCTTCGACGAGGCAGCGGCCGTGCCGCTGGTGTTCCTCACCGCGTGGCACATGTTGAAGACGCGGGCCGGGTTGCGGCCGGGCGAGGAGGTGCTGGTGCTCGGGGCGGCGAGCGGGGTGGGCAGCGCGGCCCTCCAGGTCGCCAAGCTGCTGGGCTGCCGGGTGATCGCGACGGCGGGAGGCGACGCCAAGCTCGCGCGCGCGCGGGAGCTGGGCGCCGACGAGGTGATCGACCACTACCGGCAGAACATCGCCGACGAAGTGAAGCGCCTGACCGGACGGCGCGGCGTGGACGTAGTCTTCGAGCACGTCGGCGAGGCGACCTGGGAGCAGTCGGTAGCGAGTCTCGCGCATCACGGGAGGCTGGTGACGTGCGGGGCGACGACCGGGCCGCACGCCAAGCTCGATCTTCGATATCTCTTTGCGCGGCAGATCTCGCTGCTGGGGTCGTTCATGGGAACGCTCGGCGAGCTGCACGAGGTGCTAGGGTTCTTCGGGCGCGGGAAGCTGCGGGCGGTGGTCGATCAGGTGTTCCCACTGAGCGAGATCCGCGCGGCGCACGAGCGCCTGGAGAAGAAGGAGCAGGTCGGGAAGATCGTTGTGACGATGTGACCTACTTCTCGACGGGTGCTGCGATCAGCAGATCGTGTCCCCCCGGAGCCCGCACGCCGATTTCGCGCATCCCGTAGAACGTCGTCCGCTCGGGCACCACGATCTCGCAGCCGGCGACGCGGGTCCGGAACTCGGCGAAATCGTCCACCTCGAGAAACAGCCCCGTGCCGGCGGGCCGAGCGCGCGGCGCCACACCCGGCAGGTCTTTCTCCGCGCTGCTCCAGGTCTGTAACATCAGTTCAGCGCCGCCGCGCACCAGCATCACGAATCCGAGCCGGTCGCCATCGGGCACCTCGACGGTCTTCTCAAAACCCAGCCGGTCCACCCAGAAGGGGAGCGCCGACTCAATGTCGTCCAACATCAGCACGGGCGTAAGCTTCACGGGTTGTCCTCCCTACGCCGCGATTGTACGGGCTAGAGGCCGCGCCGGTCTTGGAAAAAACGGTCATGCCCGGCGGCGAGCCGGTGAACTCCTGAAAATCGCGGATCAGGTGCGCCTGGTCGTAATAGCCGCACTCGGCCGCGACATCGGCCCAAGTCCGGAACTCGCCGGTTCGCGCCACTCGCAGCGCGCCGCGAAACCGCAGCACGCGGCAGAGCAGCTTCGGCGAGAGTCCCGTCAGGGCGAGGCAGCGCCGCCGGAACTGGCGCAAGCTGAGGTTCGCGTGGCGGGCAACCAACTCGAGATCGACATTCCCGTCCGCGGCGGTAATGGCGTCCAGCGCCCGATCGGAGGGGGTGACCTCGGCGGACGCGATCAGGTGGCCGGCGAGCAGCCCGGCCTGCTCGTGGAAAGAGCGGGCCTCGCCCAGATTCTGGCGCAAGCTCCGTCCGGCCGCGCCCCACAGGTCCTCGAGTTCGACGCTGCGGTCCGTTAAGTCCTGGGCCGGGGTATGCAGAAAGCACGGAGCTTTTCCGGGCCGGAAGCGGACGCCGGTGAAGGTCTGTCCCGGCGCGAGAGCGTGGCGCAGCGTAACGGTCATCGCGCCCACTGCCCGCAAGCCATAGTCCGGTGAGAACACGAGGTCCAGGCAGCCATCGGGCAGGACAGGATGATCGGGCAAGGCGTGCGCGGTCGTAACCCTCCAGAAGCACTCGACGTAGGGCAGGAGCCTGGCCGGGGGTGAGTGTTCTTCGTATAGCGCGCCCACCCGCCCAGTATATCGCTCGCCGGGCGACCTACTTGCGGCGGTAGATCTTCCAGGGTGCGGTTCCGGGAACGGTCACGAGCTCGTAATCCTCGCGGACCAGCCGGAACAAAGGTTCCAACTCGGCCCTCAGCTCGCGGAGGTGCGTATCATCGGGAAGATGGCGCCCGCTGATGTCGATCGGGATAAATGTCCAGGGAATGGCTGAGGAGTCGATCAGCAAGCGCGGCTGGGAACGCCGCAAATCTTGGACGATCGTTTGAATCGTAGCGTGATCCGGCGGATGCGGCCGATCCATCAGGCGCTTCTGAAAAAAGAAGCGGCTGGCTGAAGTCCGCTGGGTAAGCAGGTAAAGCTCGGGCACGTAACCCCAAACGAAGATCGTGTCGTCAGGCCGCGTCTGGGACTCGATGAATGCAGCCAGCGCTTCCATTCCATGCCGGTGGGTGCCTCTGAGACGCGGCAACTTGCGGCGCGCTTCCCGCCACACGGGAACGTTCAGCAGGAGAGTCGTCAGCGCAAGAACAGCCACGCCAGCGCGCCAGGCGGTCCGCTGCCGGAGACCAGCCGGCAGGCGGCCCGCCAGCCAGATGACCCCGTAACCGCCCAGGCCCGCGAGCAGCCCCAAGGCCGGCGCCCAAGTCATGAAGTAATGCGGATACCGTTTGCCGGACAGGCTGGACAGGCCGGCTTCCAAAACCAGGTCGAGCGCGCTGACGGCGAACAGCAACCGGACGGCCGGCTCGTGCTTCCGCCACGACAGAGCCGCGAAGATCGCCCCGGCCGCCGCCAGCGGCAGTGTCCAGTGAAACAGCTCCGTGCCATATTGGATGGCGTCCAACCGGGCGTCCCAGGAGACCTGGATGTAGGTGAAGTTGTAAAGGAAGGCCTCCCAGGCCTCCGGGAAGCAACCGGCGGCATACAGGTAGCCGGCAGCGAGGCCTACGACGATAGCGAAGCCGGCCAGCATGTAGAGCCACGCGGCGAGGACCTGCCGCAG